>NZ_JACTUZ010000182.1 GCF_014490445.1 Pseudoroseomonas ludipueritiae
GCGCAGGCGGGGGGCGGCCTCGCCCTGCGTCGCGCGCAGATAGGCCAGCGCCATGGCGGCGGCGCCCAGCTCGGCGGGCTGGAAGGCGCCGAAACCCTCCATGGTGGCGACGCCGAAGAACTCCGCCAGGTCCCGCGCCGGGTCGCGCGGCGGCTCGGCGGCGGCGATGCGCTCTTCCCAGGGGGCCAGGGCCGCGTGGCCTTCCAGCGCGGCGGGAGTCAGGACCTCGGCGGGTTCCAGCCGGGCCAGCAGGGCGGCCAGCTCGGCTTCCGGCAGCACTTCGGTGCGGAAGGCGCCGGTGGAAAGGTCGGCCCAGGCGGCGCCCAGGCTGCCTTCGCACGGGCAGAGCGCCAGCAGCCAGGCAGGGCGGCTGCCTTCCAGCAGCGCGTCTTCCGTGACGGTGCCGGGGGTGACGAGGCGCACCACCTCCCGCCGGATAGTCGGCGCCTTGCGGGCCTTGGCCTGTTCCGGCGTCTCGCGCTGGTCGCAGATGGCGACGCGGTGGCCGGCACGGATCAGCCGCGCGAGGTAGCCTTCCAGCGCATGCGCCGGCACGCCGGCCATGGGGATGGGCTCGCCCTGGTGCTCGCCGCGATGAGAGACGGCGAGGCCGAGCAATTCGCCCGCCTTGTGTGCGTCCTCGAAGAACAACTCGAAGAAATCGCCCATGCGGAAGAAGACCAGCGCGCCGGGGTGCTGGGCACGGGCGGTGAACCATTGCGCCATGGCGGGCGTGGCGCCCTCCGCCGTGCGGGGGCGCCGGCTGCCGGCGGGGGCGCGGCCGTCGTCGGGCGCGCGGGTGGGCTGCTGCGGGATAGGGGCGGCAGGATGCATGGGGCGAGTCCTAGCCTGGATCGCCGCGCCCCGGAATGCCGTGCCGGGACCTCCCCCGGGCTTGCCCCCACCCTGAAAGGCGTCCAACACTCCCGCCAATGCCGCGCGGAAGGAAACCGCCGGTCCAATGAAAGGCTGCCTTGATGTTCCGACGCTCCCTGCTGAAAGCCGCCGCGGCGGCGCCGCTGCTGCCGGCCCTCGCCGCCCCCGCCGTGGCGCAGAACAGCCGCGCCAGCACGCTGCGCTTCGTGCCACAGGCCAATCTGGCGGCGCTGGACCCGATCTGGACCACGGCCACCGTCACCAACAACCACGGCTACTACGTCTTCGACACGCTCTACGGCCTCAATGCCGCCGGCCAGGTGAAGCCGCAGATGGCCGAGGGGCATGAGGTCGAGCAGGAGGGCAAGCTCTGGCGCATCAAGCTGCGCCCGGGGCTGAAGTTCCATGACGGGGAGCCGGTGCGCGCCGCCGATTGCGTCGCCAGCCTGAAGCGCTGGTGCGCCCGGGACCCCTTCGGCCAGCTGCTGGTCAAGGTGGTGGACGAGTGGCGCGTGGTGGATGACCGCAGCTTCGAGATCCGCCTCAACCGCGCCTTCCCGCTGCTGAGCACGGCCCTGGCCAAGTCCGACGGCTCCGCCCCCTTCATCATGCCGGCGCGGCTGGCGGCCACCGACCCGGGCAAGGCGGTGACGGAGATGGTGGGCTCCGGCCCCTACCGCTTTCTGGCGGACCAGTTCAATTCCGGCAGCAGCGCGGCTTACGAGAAGTTCGAGGGCTATGTGCCGCGCGACGAGGCGCCGGACTACGCCACCGGCGGCAAGGTGGCGCATTTCAAGCGCATCGAGTGGCAGATCATCACCGACCCCGCCACCGCCGCCGCCGCGCTGATGAATGGCGAGATCGACTGGTGGGAGCGCCCGCTCTCCGACCTGCAGCCCATGCTGGCCGGCAACCGCGACATCATCCGCCGCGTGACGGACAAGGCCGGCCGCACGGCGCTGGCGCGGCTGAACTGCCTGCAGGAGCCCTTCAAGGACGTGCGCATCCGCCGCGCCGTGCTGGCCTCGGTGGTGCAGGAGGACTACATGCGCGCCACGCAGGGGGACGATACCTCGGCCTGGACCGAGACGCGCTCCATCTGGCCCAAGGGCACGCCCTATTACGCCGACCATGCCGACCTGATGCCCGGCAGCGTCGACAAGGCGCGCGCCATGCTGAAGGAAGCCGGCTACGGCAACCAGAAGGTGGTGATCATCAACCCCACCGACTTCCCCGACATCGGCCCGCTGGGGCAGGTGACGGCCGATACGCTGAAGCGCGCCGGCATGAATGTGGAACTGGCCGAGACCGACTGGGGCACCGTGATCCAGCGCCGCAACTCGCGTGAGCCGGTGGAGAAGGGCGGCTGGAGCATCTTCCACACCACCGGCCCTTCCGGCTTCTACGGCAGCCCGGCCATGTCGCCGCTGATCCGCGGCCAGGGCGAGGCCGGCTGGTTCGGCTGGTGGAAGAGCGATCGGGCCGAGGCGCTGACCAACGAGTGGCTCTATGCCCCCGACGAGGCCGGCCAGAAGAAGGCCGCCATGGAACTCGGCCGCCTGGGGCTGGAGGAAGTGGCGACGGTGCCGCTGGGGCAGTTCACGCTGCGCACCGCCTTCCGCAAGGATATCACCGGCATCCTGGACGGCACCGCCCCTTATCCCTGGGGTGTCCGCCGGGGCTGAACCCGCCGGGGGCGGCCACCGCCGCCCCCCTTCCGCGGTTCCGGCGCTTGACGCGGGCCGCCCAGCGTGTCGAATCGTGGACGGATCGTCATGCCACAGCTCTCCCTCCTCACCCCTCTCGGCGCCCTGACCCTTTCGGAAGAAGACGGCGCCATTGTCGCCTTGGACTGGGGCCGTGGGCGGGACCAGCAGGAAACGCCGGTGCTGCGCGCCGCCGCCGACCAGCTGCAGGATTACTTCGACGGGCAGCGCGTGCGGTTCGACCTGCCGCTGGCCCCCTTCGGCAGCCCCTTCCGCCGGCGGGTCTGGGCGGCGCTGCGCGCCATCCCGCCCGGCGAGACACGCGGCTATGGCGACCTGGCGCGCGAGCTGGGCACGGCCGCGCGGGCCATCGGCGGCGCCAATGGCGCCAACCCCATTCCCATCATCATCCCCTGCCACCGCGTGGTGGGGGCGGGCGGCGCGCTGGGCGGCTATTCCGGCGGCGAAGGCCCGCAAACCAAGCGCTTCCTGCTTGAGCTCGAACGGCGCGCGGTGCGCCAGCAAGGATCCCTCCTATGAACCACGCCATCCGCGTCCATGCCCCCGGCGGCCCCGAGGCCATGGTGTGGGAAGAGGTGCCGCTGCCCACCCCCAAGCCCGACGAGGCGCTGGTGCGGCACCATGCCGTCGGGCTGAACTACATCGATGTTTATTTCCGCACCGGCCTCTACAAGGTGCCGCAACTGCCGGTGACGCTGGGCATGGAAGGCGCCGGCGTGGTGGAGGCCGTGGGCAGCGAGGTGACCGACCTCCAGCCCGGCGACCGCGTGGCCTATGCCATGGCGCTGGGCGCCTATTGCGAGGCTCGCACCATCAAGGCCGACCGGCTGGTGAAGCTGCCGGATGCCATCGACTTCCAGACCGGCGCATCCATGATGCTGCAGGGCATGACCGCCCAGTACCTGCTGCGCCGCACCTTCCCGGTGAAGGCGGGGCAGACCATCCTGGTGCATGCGGCGGCCGGCGGCGTCGGGCTGATCCTGTGCCAATGGGCCAAGGCGCTGGGCTGCACCGTGATCGGCACCGTCTCCACCGAGGCCAAGGCGGAGCTGGCGCGGGAGAACGGCGCCGACCACGTGCTGATCGCGGGCCAGGACAACCTGCCGGCGCGGGTGAAGGAGATCACCGGCGGCGCTATGCTGCCCGTGGTCTATGACAGCGTGGGGCGCGAAACCTTCACCGATTCGCTGGATTGCCTCGCGCCCTTCGGCACGATGGTTTCCTACGGCAATGCCTCGGGCCCGGTGCCGCCCTTCGACATCGGCATCCTGGCCGCCAAGGGCTCGCTGTTCCTGACGCGGCCGACGCTGGCGACCTATACCGCGCGCCCCGATGACCTGGCGGCCACGGCCGCCGACCTCTTCGCCGCCGTGCAGTCCGGCGCGGTGAAGATCCGCATCAACCAGACCTACGCCCTGAAGGACGCCGCCGAGGCCCACCGCGCCCTGGAAGCGCGCCAGACCACCGGCAGCACCGTCTTTATTCCCTGAGGCGGAGCGCCCTGCGTCCGACAGGATCTCCATTCTGAAGGGCGCAGGCCATCCTCTGGCAAGAATGATCCGCTCCGCTGCCTTTCCGCTGGCCGGTCAGGCCGGAACGGAAAGCTGCATGGTCAGCCGCATATCTTCGATGACGAGCCTCATGCCCTCCGGCAACGCCTCATTGGCACTGAACACAGTCTCCAGAACCCCGGTGTCGCTGTCATTCTCGAAATGCAGCGACAGGGCGTATTCCTGCGCCTCCGCAATGTTGGACAGATCAAAGACTTCCCGCGCGAGCATGCGCCCAGGCACCCCCTTGGTGACCCGCACAATTAGGTGGTGATTCTTCAAAGCGTCCTGCGCCACGCCTTCCGCGACTTCCAGCCTGGCTTTGCCAGTCAGTAGCCAGTTCCCCTTCGGCACAAGGATATAGGGCCCAAAGGCCAGCGTGCTGCCCGGCGCCGATTGCGTGACAACGAATTTCCTGTTGCCAACCACCTCGTGGTGATGCGCGCTGCGCAGCGTGCCTGGATGGATCGAAAAGTCGCTGTAGCTGTTATAGAAGAAGTTCTTGAAGTATTGGCCGGACGACACCGTTATCGCCGGCACATAGGGCTCAGGCATCCCATTCGCATGCAGTGGCACGCCTTCCGGCAAGGACTGGCCCATCTTGTGCGACACGATCTGCCGGATATTCCTAACATAAAGGTCGAGATGGTGCTGCAGCCAACGGCGGCGCTCTCCGTCATTCTGCTGCGGGCCCGGCAGGACGGGGGCCGCCTCGGCCTTCCGGAAATCATCCTCTGTCCGCAGGGGAATGACACGGAACCGCGCCCCGAAGTCATCGCCCAGCAAGGCGCGGCGGTCGATCCCCAGCAGGGTCACATCCAGCCCGAGCGTCCATGCCGGTAGGGCGCCATGCACCCGCAGCGACAGCAAGCGGTCCGACGCAGCCAGATAGGAAATAAGTTCATCCGCGTCGCCGAAGGTGACGTATGGGATATCAAGGTCCGCCAGCATCGTGCAGTCCTGCTCGTCGTGAGCGAGGAAGATGCGGGATTCATCGGCTTCCCACAGCCGGCGGTAGAAATCATGCACATCGCCGGCAACGCGGTTCCAGAAGCTCGCTGTCCCGTTTAGAACAGAGACGATCTGCTGTGGCCGCTTGAACAAGGGGCGGGACTGGAAAAGGGCCGAGAAGAAGCCGGGGCACGGGAGCGGCACCACATCCACTCCCACCGCACGCAGCGCGGCCACGGCTCCGAAGTCGCGGCAGGTCACTAAGTCGAAGTTGGAATAACGTGCGTAATGCTCTCCAATCGGAGAACGGGAGACACGCTCGGAAAAACTGGCGTCAAGCTCGTTGCGGTTCCCTTTGAAGGCATCGAAGTAAAACGAGCCGGAGCCGATGTTGATCTTGACCGGGATGTCGCTGGAAGCCGCTTCAAGGATGCGGTCCACGTTCCTGGTCGTCTTTCCGCCATGCAGGATCTGGGGCGTACCGCAGACGACGAGGACATCAGTATCGGTGGGAAACGGCTCATTGTCCGACATGAACCGCACTTCCTCTTCATGCGGCCCCAGCGCGCAACGCATGATGTTGCGCACCCCCATGTAAATGACCCGGTCACCAACGTTCAGCAACATGTTCTCTGACTGGTGCGGAAGCGTGAGATAGGTGACTTTCAATGTCGACATAAACCCAGTTCCCCAGCGGCCGGTGCTTAAAATTTATTCAAGACAATTCGGTCATCATATCCGTCATCGAACGACGGCAGAAGTCCCAACTCGTTATAAAAAAATAAGGTGCCAAAATTCATGTGTAAAATCAGTGATATTTAAATATATTCTATCATATTATTCTGATCCATCATTCCAACAGATAAAATTTTACTTGTTCCATCAAATACCAACAAAACAGGGTGCAACTTGACACAAATTCAACCTGCACTGCTCACGAAGTACCTGTACCGGTAGCACTCCCCCAGCCCGAGCTGCCGGTAGAGCGAGACGGCCGGCGCGTTCTCCGCCGAGACCTGCAGCCAAGCGGTCTCCGCCCCCCGCGCCACCGCCCAGGCCACCGCCGCGCCCAGCACGCGCCGCGCCAAGCCCCGGCGGCGGAAGTCCGGATGCACCGCCACGTCGAAGATCCCGGCCAGGACTCCATCCGCCGCCACCTGCGCCGTGGCCGCCGGGCGGCCATCGAGGCGCAGCAGCATCCAGGTGGCAGGCACCATCATCATCGCGGGCGCGCGGGTCTTTTCCTCCCGCCGCGCCGGGGTCTGGTAATCGGCGGTGGCGATCACGGAAAGCCAGTCCTCGTCCGGCGCCGGCAGGGCCTCCACCGCCGGGTCCTCGGCCGCGAAGGCGATGGGCCCGGCCATGACCAGCGAGCCTTTGTCCGCCCGGTAGCCGCGCGCCTCCAGCGCCGCCGCCAGCCCCGGCGGGTCCAGCGGCGTGGAGCGGAAGCGGGCGGCCAGGCCCAGCCGCGCATAGGTGGCCTCAATGCGGGCGATGCGCGCCTCCAGCTCCGGGTCCGGCGCGGCGGAAAGGGAGCTGGTGGCATTGGCCCGGCCGGTGCCGCCCAGGAAGGCGCGCAACAGGAAGGGCCCGTCGAAGCCGGTGCGCGCCGCCGGCACGGCGGAATGGGAAGCGAGTTCGAGCTGCGTCACGCTGGGTTCGGGCATCGGCGTCTCCGGCAGGGCGCGGCTTCCGGCGCCCGGAGCCAAGGCGGTGCCGCCGCGGCGCGCGGGTGTCAACCGATGGCCGCGCCTTCGCCACCGCGCGGGACGCATGGCCATGCGCCATGGCCGAAGGCGCGGCGCCCGCCGCACCCGCTATCCTGTGACGCCCCGCCCGTCTTGGCGCGGGCGGGGCTTTGCGGCACAAGGGCCGGCGGATGAGCGGGCCGCCGGATACCCGCGCCCGCCCGGCAGGAGGCGCGGCATGAGCGATCGGCACAGCATCGGCACGGCGGGGATCACCGCCACCATCAAGCCCGAGGGCGCGGAGCTTTGCAGCCTGCGCGACGGCGAGGGCGAGGAGCTGCTCTGGCAGGCCGGGCCGGAATGGCCGCGCCATGCCCCCGTGCTCTTCCCCGTGGTGGGCAAGCTGGCCGGCGACACCCTGCGCCACGAGGGCCGCAGCTACCGCGTGACGCAGCATGGCTTCGCCCGCGACAGCCTCTTCACCTGGGCCGAGCGCGATGCGCACCGCGCCGTGCTGCGGCTGGAGAATAGCGAGGCCAGCCGCGCCGCCTATCCCTTCCGCTTCCGGCTGGAGATGATCTACGCGGCGGAGGGCTCCACCCTCTCCGTCACCACCCGCGTCACCAACCCCGGCGATGCGGTGCTGCCCTGCGGCATCGGCGCGCATCCCGCCTTCCGCTGGCCGCTGGCGGCCGGGGTGGCGCAGGAAGCGCATCTGCTGGAATTCGAGGCTCGCGAGACCGGCCCGGCGCTGGCGGTGCAGGATGCGCTGCTGGGGGCGGAAAAGCCGCTGCCCTTCGATGGCCGCGTGCTGCCGCTCTCGCCGGACCTCTTCGCGCAGGACGCGCTGGTGATGCCGGGCGTCGCCAGCCGCTCCGTGCGCTTCGTGGCGCCGGGGGCGGAAGGCGAGGCGGCCAAGGCCATCACCGTCTCCTGGGAAGGCTTCAAGGACCTCGGCATCTGGTCCAAGCCGGGGGGCGCGCCTTTCCTCTGCATTGAGCCCTGGTTCAGCATGGCGAGCCCCCTGGGCTGGGATGGCGAGATCATGGAGAAGCCCGGCATCCTGCTGCTGCCGCCGGGCGAGAGCCGCGATTTCACCTGGCGCGTGACGGTCTAGAGCAGATCCCGACCGGGTGAAGATGCCCGGAAGAACAAGAAGCCAGTGCGGTTGAAGTGAGCCAAGGCGAGCGGAAACGGCTCTAGCCGCCGAAGCGCGCCCGGTAGGCCGCCGGGCTGGTGCCGAGCCGCGCCCGGAAGTGGTGCCGCAGCACCGCCGCCGAGTTGAAGCCGCAGGCGGCGGCGATGGCCTCCACCGGCAGGGGCGGGCCCTCCAGCAGGCCGCGGGCATGGGCCAGGCGCTCGGCCAG
>NZ_JACTUZ010000183.1 GCF_014490445.1 Pseudoroseomonas ludipueritiae
GGCGGGCGGAAGCGGCCATCGGCAATGACACCGGCCCCACGCATCTGGCCGCCGCCGCCGGCTGCCCGACGCTGACGGTCTTCGGCGGCGACAGCGACCCCGCCCTGGCCGCGCCGCGCGGGCCGGTCTCGGCCTGGGTGCGGCAGGTGCCGCTCTCGGCGCTGACGGTGGAGCAGGTGCTGGCCAAGCTGGCCACATTGAAGCGGCCCGCCTAGCCCAGCGCCAGCCGCAGCAGCCCGGCCGAGGCCACGGCGATCAGCACCGTGGGCAGCATGGAGAAGCGCGTGGCGGCCAGCACCGTCACCGCCAGGGCCAGCAGGTCCACCGGATGGCCGGAGACGAAGACCGGCGCGATCACCGAGATCAGCACGCAGCCCGGCGCCGCTTCCATCACGGCCAGGGCACGCGGGCCCAGCGCGCGGTTGCGCAGCCCCAGATAGCCCAACAGGCGGGTGAGATAGGTGGCGGCGGCCATCAGCAGGATGGCCAGCAGGTTGGTGGGGTCGATCACCGCTCCGCCTCCGCCAGCAGCCAGGCGGCCATGAGGCCGGACAGCGCGCCCGCCACCACATACCAGCCGCCGGGCACAAAAAGATAAACCAGCGCCGCCACCACAAGGCTGACGAGCCAGGGCCGCGCCGCGCGGGCGCCTTTCCAGAGCCCCCGCAGCAGCACCAGGAAGATGGCCGGGAAGGCCATGTCCAGCCCATAGGTACGGAGATCCCCCAGCACCGGGCCAAGCCAGCCGCCCAGTGTCGTGCAGGCAACCCAGGTGACATAGAAAGCCAGGGAAACAGCGAGGTAATAGGGCAGGCTGAAGCCGGGTGAGTGGCCGGCCTCGCTGCGCCGCCGCGCATCGCTCAGGCCCATGACCCAGCTTTCGTCGCACATCAGGAAAAGCACCGGCAGGGCCTTGCGCCGGGGCAGGTGCTGGATGGCGGGCGCCAGCGCCGCGCCCATCAGGATATGCCGGCTGTTCACCAGGAAGGTGATGGCCATGATCAGCAGCACCGGCGGTGGCGAGGCCCAGAGCCCGACCGCCGCGAATTCCGACCCGCCGGCGAAGTTGAGCCCGGCCAGCAGCGGCACTTCCAGAAGGCTGAACCCCTTCTGCGCCGCCTGCGCCCCCAGCACCAGCCCGGCCGGCACCATGCTCAGCGCGATGGGCAGGGAGGCCAGGAGGCCCCGCCGGATTTCCGCCGGGGTGCTCGTGCGCCCATCGCAGGGCGATGGGAGAATATTGGTGGGAAGGCCGTCCATGATGGAGGCATCATGAAGCGGCAGGCAGGCAATATCCTTGCGTTCTCTGCTGCTCAGGCAGCGAGATTGGCATTATGTGCTAAATTTTGGCCCTTAATGAGTATCAGGTGCCATGAAGCTCGACGCCATCGACCGCCGCATCCTCGCTGCCCTCCAGCGCGATGGGCGGCTGCCGAATGTGGAACTGGCGCGGGAGGTCGGGCTCTCGCCCTCGCCCTGCCTGCGGCGGGTGCGGCTGCTGGAGGAAGCAGGGGTGATCGACCGTTATGTCGCGGTGCTCAACCCGGCCCGGGTCGGCAGGGGGCTGACGCTCTTTGCCCGCATCTGGCTGAAGGCGCAGGACGAGGACACGATCGAGCATTTCATTGCCGAGGTGAACAAGCTGCCCGAGGTGATGGAATGCTACCTGATGCTGGGCGATTGCGATGCGCTGCTGCGCGTGGTGGCGGAGGATATCGGCGCCTATCGCCGCTTCCAGTCGGAACATCTCAGCCGCATCCGCGGCGTGCAGAACGTCAAGACGGATGTGCCGAGCCAGATCGTGAAGCAGTCGCTGGAACTGCCGCTGCCGCCGGGCTGAGATGAAGAAGGGGAGCCCCGTCGCCGGGTGCTCCCCCTTTCTGCTCAGGCGGCGGCGCGCGCCGCTTATTCCGCCCGCGCGGAGGTGACCTCGCGCATCTTCTTCACCTGATCGGCCGTGACGGCGGGCGCCGCATTGCCCCAGGCATTGCGGATATAGGTCGCCACATCCGCCACCTGCTGGTCGTTCAGGCGCCAGCCCAGCGAGGGCATGGAAGGCGCCGTGGGCGAGAGCGGCGTGGCGGCTGATTGCGCGCCTTGCAGGATCACCCGCAGCACGCCGGTCGGGTCGCCCTGCTGCACCAGCTGGTTGTTGGCCAGGCGCGGGAACATGCGGGAGACACCGCTGCCGTCGGCGACATGGCAGGCCTTGCAGGTATCGGCATAGATCGCCTCGCCCGTGCGCATGCGCGCGTCATCGGCGGCCAGGGGCGTGGTATCGCCAGAGGTATTCACCACCCGCCCATTCTCCCGCAGATAGACCGCGATGGCCTTGAGGTCGGCATCGGTCATCTGGCTGGTGGAATAGGCGACCACCTCGGCCATCGGGCCACTGGCGGCGGCGCGGTCGTTGCGGCCGGTGCGGAGATAGGCGATCAGCTCCTCCTCCGACCAGTCGCCCAGGCCCAGGCGCTTGTCCATGGTCAGGTTGGGCGCGAACCAGCCTTGCAGCGCGGCGCCCTGCAGCAACTGGCTGTCCTTGTCGCCGCCCATGACGTTGCGCGGCGTGTGGCAGAGGCCGCAATGCGCCGGGCCTTCCACCAGAAAGGCGCCGCGGTTGTATTCCGCCGACTTCTGCGGGTCCGGGCGGAACTCGCCTGGCTCGAAGTTCAGCATGTTCCAGCCGGCCATCAGCAGGCGGATGTTGAAGGGGAAGGGCAGGGTGTCCCGATCCACCGCGTTCCGCACCGGCGGCAGCGCCTGAAGATAGGCGAAGATCGCGTCATTGTCGGCGCGGGAGAGCTTGGTGAAATCGGGATAAGGGAAGGCCGGATAAAGATGCGTGCCGTCCGGCCGCTTGCCCTCATGCATGGCGCGGTGGAAATCTTCCGCGCTCCAGCGCCCCAGGCCGGTCTCCTTGTCCGGCGTGATGTTGGGGACCGAGATCTTGCCGAAAGGCGTTTCCAGCAGATGTCCGCCGGACATGGACTTGCCATCGGCGCCGATATGGCAGGCCATGCAGTCGCCGGCGATGGCGAGATACTTGCCGCGCTCCACCTCGGTGAAATTGTCGGGGTCCGCCTTGGCGCCGCCGGCGTCCAGCACGGTGGCGGCCAGCAAGGTGGCCGCGAGGAGGATGTGACGCATCATGCCTGCACCAGCGGCTGGCCGGGGTTCTTGAGATACTGGTTCTTGATGGCGTCCAGCGCCCAATAGGTCAGCGCGCCCACCGTGCCGGTCGGGTTGTAGCCGGCATTCTGCGGAAAGAGGCTGGCGCCGGAGACGAAGAGATTCGGCACGTCCCAGTGCTGCGTGTAGCGGTTGACCACGCCATCCTCCGGCGTCTTGCTCATCACCGCGCCGCCGGTGTTATGCGTGGTCTGGTAGGGCACCACGTTCCAGGTAGCCGCCTTGCCGCCCTTCAGCATCTGCTTGGCGCCCATGGCCTGCATGATCTCGGCCGTGCGCTCCACAATGAAGCGCGACATCTTCAGCTCGTTCTCCTTGAACTCGAAGGTGATGCGCGAGAGCGGGCGCCCGAGCCGGTCCTTGTAGGTGGGGTCGAGGTCCATATAGACATCGCGATAGGAATAGGAGCTGCCCTGGCTGCCCACGGTGGTGACATGGCCATAGGTCTCGGCCGTCGCCTTCTTCCATTCGGCGCCCCAGCGCGGCGTGCCCGGTGGCGTCGGCCGGCTGGTGATGGGGCGGCCATTGGTGGTGGTGCAGTTCAGGTTGGCGCCGCCGATGAAGCCCAGCGGCCCATGGTCGAAGACATCGCCATTGAAGTCATCGGCCATCATGCCGAGCGAGCCGGCGCCGGCGAAGGGATTGAAGTAGACATCCTTGTCGAAATAGCCCGTGGTGCCGGCATTGGTCTGGTAGGCGTAGTTGCGCCCCAGCGTGCCCTTGCCGGTCTGCGGGTTGTATTGCGTGCCGATGCCGGAAAGCATCAACAGCCGCACGTTGAAGATGGAATAAGCGCAGAGCAGCACTATCTCCGCCGGCTGTTCCCATTCCCGTCCCGCGGAATCGACGTAAGTGACGCCGCTGGCCATCTTGCCATCCGGCGTGGTGTTGATCTTCGTCACCTCGCAGAGCGTGCGGGCTTCGAAATTCGGCAGGCGCACCAGCGCCGGCAGCACGCAGGTCTGCGGCGAGGACTTGGAATAGTTGGCGCAGCCGAACCACTCGCAGAAGCCGCAATAGGTGCAGGGCGCCATGCGAACGCCGTAAGGGTTGGTATAGGCCTCGGAGATATTGCCCGATGGCAGCGGGAAGGGATGCAGGCCCAGATCCGTCGCCGCCTTCTGGAACATGGTCTGCGCCAGGTTCATCTTCAGCGGCTTGGTGGGATATTCATCCGAGCGCCAGCCCTCGAAGGGGTTGCCGCCGGGCTGGATCACGCCCTTCAGGTTGCCGGCCTTGCCGGAAATGCCGCAGACCTTCTCGAAGAAATCGTAATGCGGCTCCAGCTCGTCATAGGAGACGGGCCAGTCCTGGATGGTGCAATCCTCGGGAATGAAATTGGCGCCGTAGCGGCTGGTAAGATGCGAGCGCAGGTTGAAGTCGGTCGGCAGGAAGCGCCAGGTATGGCCGTTCCAGTGCACGCCCGCACCGCCCACGCCATTGCCCGGCAGGTAGGAGCCGTATTTGCGGATGGGCAGCGCCACCTGGTCCAGCTTGTTGCGCGCGGTCTGCGTATCCTGTGCCGGGCGCAGGAAGATATCCTGGCGGATGGCGTAGCGCAGCTCATCCGGCGCGGTGCCGATGTTGTAGTCGGCGGCGGTGTCGCGCCAGGGGCCGCGCTCGATGGCGACCACATCCAGGCCCTGCTTGGCCAGTTCCAGCGCCATGATCGAGCCGGTCCAGCCCAGGCCGATGATGACGACATCCTTCTTGGGCAGGCGGGTCATGCGGGGCGTCCATTCCATTCGGGGCGGCCGATGATCGCAACCGGCGGCAGGGTGTACTTCTGGCCAGGCTTGTCCAGCACGTCGCGATAATCGTAGCGGGTGCCGGGGAAGCCGATCATCTTCCAGCCGGCCATGTCGCGGTTGCCGCCATAGACGGGGTCCGCGAAGTAGCCTTCCATCGTGTTCTGCAGCACGATGTCGAAGAACATCTTCGCGTCGAAGAGGGGCGCCTGGAAGTTGGCGAAGGCGACCTCGCCCTTCTCCAGCGACACCAGCAGCGCGTCACGCTGCGCGGCGTCCAGTTGCTCGAAGCGCTTGCCGCCGAATTGCTGCGCGACATGCGCGTTCAGCGCCGCGATGCCGTTGCGGTACTGGTCGCGCGGCACCATGGGCGACTGGATGCCCTGGAAGGGCAGCGGCTTCTCCGCGAAGGGCGGCCGCATGTAGTACCACTCGTAGCTGCCCCAGGGGCCGGCGAGCTGGCGGTCGATGAAGACGGTGCAGCCGGCATCCTTGCCGCTGGGCCCGTGCTCATCCGCGGGAATCAGGCGCTCGACAATCGCATCCAGCGTCGCGGCTTCCTCCGCCGTCAGGTAGTACCAGCCGCCCGGGCGGACGAGGGTAGGGGGATAGGCTTCATTCGGCGTCCAGGGCAGGCGGCCCGTGATCTCCCGGCCGATGGCCGTGGAACTCAGGCCGACCAGCGCCGTGGCGGCGAGCAACTGGCGGCGGGTGGAGGATGGCATGACCGTTCCTTGCTTCAGGGTGCAGGACCGGTCCGGCGATCCGCCGGGACGTCACGCACGCGGGAAACAGGACGGGCGCTTCAGGACTGGCGGATTGCCGGGCAGGCAGCCCAGGCAACCGCGAAGCCCCTGATCCGCCAAGGGCCACAGGCCCCAGATAGAGCCGATTTTACTGTAAATGACAGTATTTTAAGGGAAAGTTCCTCAGGCTGGAACTGGAACGCGCTGCGCCAGGGGGTCCAGCAAGGCCTCGATGGCCAAAGGCTCTTCCCATTGCAGGCGCACGGTCAGCACCTTCACCCGGCTGCGGAAGGCGGGTGGGATGCGCACGAAATCCTTGGCAGTGGTGATGGGGATGGCGCGCAGGCGGTCGGCCTCGGCCAGCAATTCGCGCAGGTCACCGGCATCGAAGGGGTAGTGGTCGGCATAGGGCATGCGCCCGGCGATCACGGCGCCGACCTCCTGCAAGGAGTTGAAGAACTTGCGCGGGTTGGCGATGCCGCAGAAGGCGAAAACCGGCTGGCCTGCCAGCACCTCGGATTCCGGCCCTGGTACCAGCCGGGCGCGCAGCACGGGCAGGTTGGGCGGCAACTGCGCCTGGACGTTGCTCTCGTCCTTGCCGATCAGCACGGCGGCGCGGCAGCGGGCGGCGGCGGCGGCCACAGGCTCCCGCAGCGGCCCGGCGGGGATGATGCGGCCATTGCCGAAGCCGTAGTTGCCGTCCACCACCAGCAGGGAGAGGTCCTTGACCAGCCCCGGGTTCTGCAACCCGTCATCCATCACCAGGGCCTGGGCACCGCCGGCAATGGCGGCGCGGGCACCGGCCTCGCGGTCGCCGGCCACCCAGGTGGGGCGGATGCTGGCCAGCAGCAGCGCCTCGTCCCCCACAGCCTTGCTGTCGTGCTTGTCGGGGTCCACCAGGGCAGGGCCCTTCAGGGTGCCGCCATAGCCGCGTGTCAGGTAATGCGCGGCCACGCCGCGGTTGGAGAGGCGCTGGCCGATATCCAGCGCCACGGTGGTCTTGCCGGCGCCACCGGCGCTGGCATTGCCGCAGCAGATGACGGGCACCGGGGCCTGCCAGCCGGGCTTGGCCACCCGGCGCGCGGTCGCGGCGGCATAGATCGCGGCGATTGGCGAGAGCAGCAAGGGCGCGATTCCCCCGCCGCCCCCGCTCCAGAAGTCGGGGGCACGCATCAGCCCTGAACCATCCTTTCCCGTTCTAGGCCCCTGGCGCGAGGCCGGGGCCGGAGGGCAGCAAACCCAGGATCGCCTCTGCCAGTTCATCCGGCAGGTGGGCGGCATTATCGGCGATCTCCGCCGCCGCGCGCGCCATTTCGGACGCGCGCTCCGGATTCGTTAGCACGTCCATCGCGGTTTCTGCCAGCGTCACCGCATCACCCACCCGCAGGGCGCCGCCGGCGGCCAGCAGGTCGTCCGCCACCTCGCGGAAATGGCTGGTGTCGGGGCCCAGCAGCACGGGGCTGCCCAGCCGCGCCGGCTCCAGCGGATTATGCCCGCCCTTCGGCACCAGGGAGCCGCCGATCAGCGAGACGCCGAGCCCCGCCTGCGCCAGGCGGAAGAAGAGCCCCATCTCGCCCAGGGTATCGGCGACATAGATCTCCACGCCGGCCTCCGGCAGCCCGCCCTCGCTGCGCAGGGCGGTGGGCAGGGGCGCGGCCAGGGCGGCGATCTCCGGCCCCCGCTGCGGATGGCGGGGGGCGATGACCGTCAGCAGGCCCGGCAGGCGGGGCGCCATGGCGCGATGCGCCGCGATGACCACCGCATCCTCCCCCGGATGCGTGCTGGCGGCCAGCAGCACCGGGCGGCGGCCCAGGATGGCGCGCATCCGCGCCAGCTCCGCCACCTCCACCGGCAGGGGGGCTGCGGCGGCCTTCAGGTTGCCGCGGCAGGTGGCACCGGCGGCACCCAGGGCGCGTAGCCGGGCGGCGTCATCCTCGCTCTGCGCCATCACCAGCGCGAAATGGCCCAGCAGGTCCCGCGCCAGCCCGGGCGCCCAGCGCCCCCAGGCCGCCGCCGAACGCGGCGAGATGCGGGCATTGACCATGGCGGTGGGGATGCCGCGTGCCGCCAGTGCGTAGGTGCGGTTGGGCCAGATCTCGCTTTCCACGATGGCCACGGCATCGGGCCGCCAGCCATCCAGGAAGCGGTCGATCCAGCGCGGCACATCCAGCGGCGCGAAGCGGTGAATGACGCGCGCCGCCACCGGCCCGGGCAGCCGCCGCTTCAGCAGGGCGGCTGCGGTGACGGTGCCGGTGGTCACCAGCAGGTGCAGCGCCGGATGCCGGGCCACCAGGGCCTGCATCAGCGGCACCAGGGAAAGGCTTTCCCCCACGCTGGCCGCATGCAGCCAGATCAGCGGGCCCTGGGGCCGGGCGGCGCCGAAGCCCTTCCGCTCCCGCAGCCGGGGCGCCAGCTCCTTGCCCTGGGCGGCGCGGCGGCGCAGCAGCGGCGGCAGCACCGGCCCCG
>NZ_JACTUZ010000184.1 GCF_014490445.1 Pseudoroseomonas ludipueritiae
CGCCGCCCTGGGGCGCGGCGCCACGCTGGGGCTGCTGCGCCTGCTGCCCCCCGCCCGGCCGGATGGCGTGGCCGCCGGGCTGGGGCGCCCTGGCCACAAGCCACTGCTGCTAGGTCTGCTTCTGGCCGCACTGCCGGCCGCCCTGTTGCTGCCGCCAATGGCGGCCATGGCGGCCATCCTGGGCACCGCCCTGGCCACGCTGCTGCTGGCACGGCTGGCTGGGCGGCAGATCGGCGGGCAGACCGGAGATGTGCTGGGTGCTGGCGCGGTGCTGGGGGAATGCGTGGCGCTGACGGTGCTGGTGGCGATGCGCTGAAACGGCAGCCGGGGCCAAGGGGCTCCACCCCCTGGACCCCCGCCGGGGTGGAAAGTCCACCCCGGACCCCGCTGCGGGTTTTATCGCGCTTCAGCACCCTGGCGCGCTGCACAGCGTCTTTCAAAAAATGTCGCACAGGCCGAGGCGGCAGTCGCCGAGGGTCATGGCCCTCGGCGGAACCACCCTGTCACCAACAGCAAGAAATGGCGGGGTCTGGGGTGACACTGTCACCCCAGCGGGGGTTCCAAGGGGGCGGCGCCCCCTTAGCCCCGGTGGCCCATCACGCCAGGGCCGGTTCACTCGCCAGGCTGAGGCGCAAGGCATTGCCGGCCGGGTCCTCGGCCCGCAGCAGGCCCGATGCTTCCTCCAGCACCGTGCCGCCCTGCCGCAGCGCCGCCGCGACGCGGGCGAAGGTTTCCGGGTCCGCCGCGCGCAGTTCCATCTCCAGCAGGCCGGCCAGCCCCGCAGGGCGGCGCGGGCTGCCGCCGCTGGCCCAGGTATTGACGGCGACATGGTGGTGGTAGCCGCCGGTCGAAAGGAAGCTGGCCTGCGGCAGGCGCTGCATCACCGCCATGCCGAGGGAGGTGTAGAAGGCCTCGGCCGCCGGCACGTCATTGGTGCGCAGGTGGACATGGCCGATGCGGGTGCCTTCCGGCAGCGGCCCGTGGGTGGTGGCCACCGCCATCAGCCCGCGCAGGTCCAGGCGCCGGGTGAACATGGCGATGCCATTGCCATCCGCCGCGCGGGGCCAGAGGGCACGTGGGCGGTCGGCATAGACCTCGATGCCATTGCCCTCGGGGTCAGAGAGGTAGATCGCCTCGCTCACGCCGTGGTCGGAGGCGCCTTGCAGTTCCACGCCCATGGCGGCGGCATGGTGCAGCCAGTTGGCCAGGGCCAAGCGGTCCGGCAGCAGGAAGGCGGTGTGGAAGAGGCCGGGTTCGTGGCCGCTCTCGGGCCGTGCGTCGGGGGCATGCACCAAGTGCAGCAGCGGGCCATCGCCGGCCAGGGTCAGGCGGCTGGCGGCGGGGCCAGGCAGCGGGCGCAGGCCCAGCAGGCGCTGGTAGAAACCGGCGGTGCCGGCCAGGTCCCGCACGGCCAGCGTGACGCTGGCGGCGGAAAGCGGGGCGGCAGAGGGGGAAGGATCGGTCATGGGGGCAACTCTCTGTTGCCCTGCATCTGGGGCGGCGGAGTGTGAAGGGGAAATGGCCAGGCGAAACGCCGGTCATTCACACGCTCAATGATCCGCAGGGGCATGGCGGACCGGCGGCGAAGATGCTGGTCCGCCCGCCCGGGCACGCCTAGCATGGCCAGACATGACCTGCCCTGAACTCCGCTGATGCCGGATAGCGCCTTTCCGGATTTCCACGCCCGGCGCGGCACGGCGGTGCCCTCCCTCCTGTTTCTGCACGGTGCCGCCTGCGGCAACTGGGTCTGGCAGGAAGGCTTCGCCCAGGCCTGCGCCGAGGAAGGCTTCGCCGGCCAGGCGCTGGCCTTCACGCGGTTGAAGGAGGACGGGCAGCCGGCCGGCCTTGGCGAATACGTGGCGCAGGCGCGGGCGGCGGTGGCGCGGATGGGCGGGCCGGTGGTGCTGGTCGGGCATTCGCTCGGCGCCCTGGTGGCGCAGCGCCTGCTGCTGGAACCCACCGTGCGCGGCGCCGCCTTGCTGGCGCCGGTGCCGCCGGAAGGGCTCTGGCTTTCCACCACCCGGCTGGCCATGAGCGACCCCGCCCTTTGGGCCGAGGCCGCGCGGATGGATGCGCCGGTGGGCCATATGGCGGCGGAGGCCGATCCTTCCCTGGTGGCAAGCCTCTTCGGCCCCGCCATGCCGCTGGAGCGGGCGCAGGGCTTCCTCCGGCGCATGGGCGGCGAATCCCGCGCCGCGCTGATGGAGGCGCAGGGGCCGCAGCCGGTGCCGCATGGCTGGCTGCACGGCCGCCCCATGCTGGTGCTGGGCGCCGGCGAGGACCGGCTGATCCCGCCCGATGCCGTCAGCCGCTGCGCCCTGTGGCACGGCACCACCGCCAGCTTCATGCCCGGCATGGGCCACCTGATGATGCTGGAGCCCGGGTGGCCCGATGTGGCCGCCCGGCTGCTGGGCTGGCTGCGGCGTTTCTAGTACCGGCCTGACCAGCGGGGCGGCAGGAAACCGAAAGCCCCTCCCCGCATCTTGAAAGCCGTGGCGGGAATGCGGCAGCCAGGCTCGCCTGCCGGCAAAGCTTCCGCCTGGATGGGCGGCGAAGGGCTGGATTCCTCACCCCGCCGCGGGCGCGCGAGGAAACGTGAAACAGGGGGCCCGCGCACCGCTTTCCGCCCCCTCCCCAGGAGCGGCGAGAGCAAGCCGACGGAGCGGCGTTAAGCCCTTGCCACCCGCGAGAAATGGCGCCGCCGCCCCACTTTCCCCGCCGGCACTGGCGCCCGCCCCTGACGCGGTTTAGGAAGCGGCTATGTCGCCTGCAGCCACCGCCCCCGCCCGGACCGCCGAGATCTCCCGCGCCACCAGCGAGACCCAGATCCGCATCCGCCTCGACCTGGACGGCACCGGCCAGGGCCGCATCGCAACCGGCATCGGCTTCCTCGACCACATGCTAACGGCGCTCTGCCGCCACAGCCTGATCGACATGGAGATCGAGGCCAAGGGCGACCTGCATATCGACTTCCACCACACCACCGAGGATGTCGGCATCGTGCTGGGCCAGGCCATCCGCCAGGCACTGGGCGACAAGCGCGGCATCCGCCGCTACGGCCAAGCCCTGGTGCCGATGGACGAGGCGCTGGTGGAAGCCGCCATCGACATCTCCGGCCGCCCCTTCCTCGCCTGGAACGCCACCTTCACGCGCGACAAGGTGGGCGAGATGGATACGGAGCTTTTCGAGGAATTCTTCCGCGCCTTCGCCATGAACAGCGCCATCACGCTGCATGTGACGCAGAAGGCCGGCACCAACGCGCATCATGTCGCCGAAGGCTGCTTCAAGGCCCTGGCCCGCGCGCTCCGCATGGCCGTGGAGCCCGACCCGCGCGCCGCCGGCAGCATCCCATCCACCAAGGGATCGCTGGAGGGGTGATGCGCCGCTTTACCCTGCACGCCGCCCCGCCCGCCTCCGTCCCCGCCACCCGCCCGCCCCGCCTGCCGGAACTGGTGCCGGAGGGCTTCGCCTTCCTCGCCTTCCTGCTGCCGCCGCTGTGGTTCCTGTTCCACCGGCTCTGGCTGGCGCTGGCGATCTGGCTGGCGCTTTCCGTCCTGGCCGCCTTCCTGCTGCCGGCGGCGGTGCTGCCCTATGTCACCCTCGCCGCGCAGGTCCTGGTGGGGCTGCAGGCGCAGGATATCCGCCGCTGGACCCTGGCGCGGCATGGCCTGCCGGTTTCCGGCGTCGTCATCGCCCGCGATGCCGAGGCGGCCCTGCTGCGCGCCCTGGACGCGCGGCCCGATCTGCGGAGTGCGCGCGCATGAAGGTGGCTGTGGTCGATCCTGGCTCAGGCAACCTCGCCTCGGTGCTGCGCGCCCTGCGCCGCGCGGCCGATGAAGACGGCAGCGGCGCCGCCATCACGGTGGAGACCCAGGCGGAAGCCGTGGCGCGCGCCGATGCCATCGTCATGCCCGGCCAGGGCGCCTTCGCCGCCTGCCGGCGCGGGCTGGACCTCATGCCCGGCATGGTGGAGGCGGTGGACGAGGCCGTCACCCGCCGGGGCATTCCTTTCCTCGGCATCTGCGTCGGCATGCAGCTGATGGTGGAGCGCGGTCTGGAACACGGCACCACCCCCGGCCTCGGCTGGATCGCCGGCGAGATGGCGCCCATGGACCCGCGCGGCCCCGGCGGCGAGCCCCTGCCGCTGCCGCAGATGGGCTGGAACGGCTTGCGCTTCGCCCCTGGCTCCCATCCCGTGCTGGCCGGCCTGGAGCCCGGCGACCACGCCTATTTCGTGCATTCCTACGCCCTTTCCGGCGGCCGGCCCGAGCAGATCCTGGCCACCGCCGATTACGGCGGCCCCGTTGTGGCCGCCATTGGACGCGACAACATGTTCGGTACCCAGTTCCACGTCGAGAAAAGCCAGTTCGTCGGCCTGCGCATGCTGGCCAACTTCCTGGCATGGCGGCCATGAGCACCACCCACGCCCTCTCCGTCGAGCGCGCCGAGGCGCTGGACGATGCTGAGCTGGCCGACCTCTGCGAGGCCACCGATGCCGCCATCATCGAGGGCGGCGGCTTCGGCTGGGTGGAGCCGCAGGGGCGCGAGGCGCTGACCCGCCACTTCCGCGGCGTGCTGCTGGTGCCGGCCTGCGAGCTGTTCATCGCCAAGCTGGACGGCGTGCCGGTGGGCTCCGCGCAATTGCTGCGCCCGCCCCGCAACAACGAGGCGCAGTCCTTCTCCGCCCAGCTCACCCACGCCTATATCGCGCCCTATGCGCGCGGCCATGGCCTGGCGCGCCTGCTGGTGCGGCGGGTGGAGGAACGCGCCGCCGCCCTCGGCCACCGCGTGCTGAACCTGGACGTGCGCGACACCCAGACCACCGCCATCACGCTCTTCGAGGCCATGGGCTATACCCGCTGGGGCACCCATCCCGCCTATGCGCGGGTGCGCGGCCAGACCGTGGCCGGCCATTACTACTACAAGCTGCTGGAGCCCACGCGCGGCCGCACCCTGGATATCCGCGCCACCACCGGAAAGAACTGAGCCTTGGCCTTCACCCTCTACCCTGCCATCGACCTGAAGGGCGGCCATGTGGTGCGCCTGAAGCGCGGCGACATGGACCAGGCCACCACCTATGCCGAGGACCCTGGCGCCCAGGCGGCGGCCTTCGCCGCGCAGGGGTTCGAATGGCTGCATGTGGTGGACCTGGACGGCGCCTTCGCCGGCAAGCCCGCCAATGCCGAGGCCGTGGACCGCATCCTGGCCAGCACCCCCTGCCCGGTGCAGCTCGGCGGCGGCATCCGGGACATGGCGACGGTGGAAGCCTGGCTGAAGCGCGGCATCGCCCGCGTCATCCTCGGCTCGGCGGCGGTGAAGAACCCCGATTTCGCCAAGGCCGCCTGCCGCGCCTTCCCCGGACAGGTGGCGGTGGGCATCGACGCGCGCGACGGCATGGTGGCCACCGAGGGCTGGGCCGAGACCAGCACCACCTCCGCCCTCGACCTCGCCCTCTCCTTCGAGGATGCCGGGGCGGCCGCCATCATCCATACCGACATCGACCGCGACGGCATGCTGGGCGGCGTCAATGTCGCGGCCACCAGCGCGCTCGGCGCGCGGCTGACCACGCCGGTCATCGCCTCCGGCGGCGTCGCGGGGGTGGAGGATATCACGGCGCTGATGGCGGCGGGCAACGTGGCCGGCACCATCATCGGGCGCGCGCTCTATGACGGGCGGCTGACGGCGGCGGCGGCGCTGGCAGCGGCGCGGAACTGAAGCCGGGTCCAGAGGGGCGTTGCCCCTCTGGACACCCCGCCGGGGTGGAAAGCCCACCCCGGACCCCGCTTCGAGTCGGGCGGGCATGGCGGCGCGGAGCCGCCAGTTATTCGGATTTTCAATAAAGGTCACGCGGGCTGAGCCCGCTGTCGCCGGAGGTCATGGACCTCCGGCGGAACCGCCATGTCAAAACTGATGGCGGGGCCTGGGGTGACACCGTCACCCCAGCGGGGGTCCAGGGGGCAGCGCCCCCTGGCCGCGCTCAGTTCTCTTCGTCGCGGTCCGTCTCGACTTCCACCTCGATATCGTCCTCGGTGTCATCGAGTTCCTCGGCGTCGTCCAGCGACTCGTCCGCGTCCACGTCTTCGATCTCGACATCATCGGCGTCGGGATCGGCGGCCGCGGGGCGCTTCTTCACCTTGTCGTCCACCGGCAGGGCGGCACGGCGGGCACGGGGCTGTTCGGCCGGCTGTTCGGTACCGCATTTCGGGCACACGGCCGGCTGCTTTCCGAGGTCGTAGAACTTGGCGCCGCAGGCGACACAAATCCGCTTCATACCCAGTTCGGGCTTGGCCATCGGCGTTGGATTCCCGCAGGACAATATTCTAAGGGGCGGCCGCATGGCGGAAAGTGCGGACGGCCGCAGGCAAGGGCGCGCATTGCCACGCACATGGGGCCATGTCAAACCCCGTGACCATGTCGCACTCAGCCGCCCCGCAACACGATGCCGCCACCCAGCCCCTGCGCGCCAGCCGTCCTGGCAGCGGCCTTACGGGCCGCATCCGCGTGGCGGGCGACAAGTCCATCAGCCATCGCGCGTTGATGTTCGGCGCGCTCGCCGTCGGCCGCACCGAGATCACCGGCCTGCTGGAAGGCGAGGACGTGCTGCGCACCGCCGCCGCCATGCGCGCCCTCGGCGCCACGGTGGACCGCCTGGGCGAGGGCCACTGGCAGGTGGCTGGCCGCGGCGTCGGCGGGCTGGTGGAACCGGCGGATGTGCTCGACATGGGCAATTCCGGCACCGCCGCGCGGCTGATCTGCGGCCTGATCGCCGGCCACCCCATCTTCGCGGTGCTGACAGGCGATGCCTCGCTGCGCTCCCGTCCCATGAAGCGGGTGATGGACCCGCTGGCCGCCAGCGGCGCCCGCTTCACCGGCCGCGCCGGCGGACGCCTGCCGCTGGCCATCGAGGGCACGGCCGAGCCGCTGCCGCTGGACTACCGCCTGCCGGTCGCTTCCGCCCAGGTGAAGTCGGCGGTGCTGCTGGCCGGGCTCTGCGCCCGCGGCACCACGCGGGTGGAGGAGCCAGAGGCTTCCCGCGACCATACGGAAAACATGCTGCGCCATTTCGGCGCCACGGTGCGGGTGGAAGCCCAGGGCCATGGCCGCGTCATCGAGCTGGAAGGCCAGCCGGAGCTGGTGGCCGCCCCGGTGCATGTGCCGGCCGATCCTTCCTCGGCCGCCTTCCCGCTGGTGGCGGCGCTGCTGGTGCCCGGCTCCTCCCTGACGGTGGAAGGCGTGGGGCTGAACCCGCTGCGCACCGGCCTCTTCACCACCCTGCGCGAGATGGGCGCCAATCTGGTGGTGACCAACGAGCGGCTGGAGGGCGGCGAGCCGGTGGGCGACATCACCGCCACCCATGGCCCGCTGCGCGGCGTGGATGTGCCGGCGGAGCGCGCGCCTTCCATGATCGACGAATATCCCATCCTGGCCGTCGCCGCCGCCTTCGCCAGCGGCACCACGCGCATGCGCGGACTGAAGGAGCTGCGGGTGAAGGAAAGCGACCGCCTGGCCGCCACCGTGGCCCTGCTGGCCGCCAATGGCGTCGCGGCCGAGGTGGAGGGCGACGACCTCATCCTGCAGCGCAACGGCCGCCCGCCGGCCGGTGGCGGCCATGTCACCACCCATATGGACCACCGCATCGCCATGAGCGCGCTGGTGCTGGGCCTGGGTGCCGAGCAGGCGGTGACGGTGGATGACGGCCGCTTCATCGATACCTCCTTCCCCGGCTTCGCGGCGCTGATGAACGGTGCCACCGGCGCCGAGGCGATCCGCCCGGCATGAGCATCCGCCCCGTGATCGCGGTGGATGGCCCAGCCGCCGCCGGCAAGGGCACGCTGGCCCGGCGCCTCGCGGCGCATCTGGGGCTGGCCTATCTGGATACCGGGCTGCTCTACCGCGCCACTGGCCGCCGCGTGCTGGACAGCGGCGCCGACCCGCGCGACCCCGCCGCCGCCGAGGCC
>NZ_JACTUZ010000185.1 GCF_014490445.1 Pseudoroseomonas ludipueritiae
CGGGCCGCGGCGGTGCCAGCCATGCGCCTCGGCGGCGGGAGAGGCTGCCAGCAGCGCCGCGCCGGCCAGGCCGGCCAGGGCCGCGATACGCAGGCCGTTGAAGAACTTCATGTCACCCTCCTGGGCTCTACGAACGCCAGTATAGATGGGATTCGTGCCGGATTATGGCAAGCGAAGGGTAAGACGGTGGCCAAGGCGCCGCCAGAACTAACGGCTGTAGGTGGAGATCTCGATCAGGTTACCATCCGGGTCGCGGCAATAGACCGAGGTGATGGGGCCAAGGGCGCCCACCTTGGGGGCGGGCCCGTCCTCGATGGTTACTCCGCATTCGCGCAGGTGGTTGGCGATATCCTCGCCCGCCACGGCCACCACGAAGCAGAGGTCCATGGTGCCGACCTGGGCATTGTGGCTGCTGAACCATTCCGCCTGGTCGGCGGTGGCGGGGCGCAGGTTGATCTTCTGGCCGCCGAAGCGCAGCGCGGTGCGCCGCTTCTCGCCAAAGGCCTCACGCTCCATCCCCAGCACCCGCTGGTACCAGGAGGCCGAGATCTCCACGTCCCGGCAAGTGATGACCAGATGGTCCAGCCGGTCCACCGAAAAGCGCATCAGACAGCATCTCCCTGCCGCCGGCGCCGCCGGGCGGTGACCTGGATCTCGATCTTCATGGCCTCGTTCATCAGGCCCGCGACCAGCAGCGTGGCCGCCGGGCGGGCCCGGCCCAGCCACTTGCGGGTCACGGGCCAGCAGGCCGGCCATTCCGCCCGGTCCGGCACGATGTAGGTGACGCGCACCACGTCATCCATCGTCGCGCCAGCCTCGCGCAGCGCGGCCTCGATATTGAGGAAGACGCGCTCGCATTGCGCCACCACGCCCTCGGCCAGGGTCATGGTGGCATAGTCGTAGCCGGTCGTGCCGGAGACGAAGATGTCATCCCCGTCCACCACCGCCCGGGAATAGCCGATCTCTTCCTCGAACCGGCTGCCCGAGCTGATGCGGCGGCGTTCCATGGCGGCCTTATTCCAGCCCGTCGTAGAAGTCGTTGCCCTTGTCGTCCACGACGATGAAGGCGGGGAAGTCCTCCACCTCGATACGCCAGACGGCTTCCATGCCGAGTTCCGGATATTCCAGCACCTCGACCTTCTTGATGCAGTCCTGCGCCAGCCGGGCGGCGGGGCCGCCGACGGAGCCGAGATAGAAGCCGCCATGGGTCTTGCAGGCATTCCGCACGGCCTTGGAGCGGTTGCCCTTGGCCAGCATCACGAGGCTGCCGCCGGCGGCCTGGAAGGCTTCCACATAGCTGTCCATGCGCCCGGCCGTGGTGGGGCCGAAGGAGCCGGTGGGCATGCCTTCCGGCGTCTTGGCTGGGCCCGCGTAATAGACCGGATGGTCCTTGATGTATTGCGGCAGGCCCTCGCCACGGTCCAGCCGCTCCTGCAGCTTGGCATGGGCGATGTCGCGCGCCACCACGATGGTGCCGGTCAGGGAGACGCGGGTCTTGACCGGGTGCTGGCTCAGCGTGGCGCGGATGGCATCCATCGGCTGGTTCAGGTCGATCTTGACCACCTCGCCGCCCAGGATCTCATCCGTGGTCTCGGGCAGGAAGCGGGCCGGGTCGTGCTCCAGCGCCTCGATGAACACGCCTTCGGGCGTGATCTTGGCCTTCACCTGCCGGTCGGCCGAGCAGGAGACGCCGATGCCGATGGGCAGGGAGGCGCCATGGCGCGGCAGGCGGATGACGCGCACGTCGTGGCAGAAATACTTGCCGCCGAACTGGGCGCCGATGCCGATGTTCTGCGTCAGCTTGTGGATCTCGGCTTCCAGCTCCGGGTCGCGGATGCCGTGGCCGGCCTTGCTGCCCTGGGTCGGCAGCTCGTCCAGATAGCGGGTGGAGGCCAGCTTCACCGTCTTCAGCGTCGTCTCGGCCGAGGTGCCGCCGATGACGATGGCGAGGTGGTAGGGCGGGCAGGCGCTGGTGCCCAGCGACTTGATCTTGTCTTCCAGGAAAGCCAGCAGCTTCGGCTTGTTCAGCACCGCGCGGGTCTGCTGGAACAGGAAGGTCTTGTTGGCCGAGCCGCCGCCCTTGAGGACGAACATCATGTGGAACTCGTCCGCATGATAGTCGCCAGGGGAGGCATAGATGTCGAACTGCACCGGCAGGTTGTTGCCGGTGTTCACCTCGTCGAAGGTGGTCAGCGGCGCCATCTGCGAATAGCGCAGGTTGGTCTCGGTATAGGTGCGGTGGACGCCGTAGCTCAGCGCCTCCTCCTCGTCGCCCTCGACCCAGACGCGCTGGCCCTTCTTGCCGAAGACGATGGCGGTGCCGGTGTCCTGGCACATGGGCAGCACGCCGCCGGCGGCGATGGAGGCGTTCTTCAGCAGGTCCAGCGCGACGAAGCGGTCGTTGGCGCTCGCCTCCGGGTCCTTCAGGATGTTGGAGAGCTGCTGCAGGTGGCCGGGGCGCAGGTAGTGGGAGACCTCGCGGCAGGCGGTGAAGGCCAGTTCCTCCAGCGCCTTGGGGGAGACCTTCAGGACGGTCTTGCCCTCGACCTGGACCGTGCGCACGCCCTCGATCTCCAGCTTGCGCCAGACGGTCTTGTCCTCACCCAGCGGCAGCATGGGGGAATAGGCGAAGCCCTTGCTGCGCTGGGACACCGGGGTGCCGGCATCCGTGTCCTGGATCGGCGTGTCGGACAGCGGCGCGGCCGCCTCCGCGGGAGCGGGGAAGTTGTCGGCAGGGGTCATCGGGCGCACTCCGGCAGGGGTCCCGGCGCCGCGTGGTCAAGGCAGGGTGCGGCGTCGCTTGCGGGTGCTGGTAGCGCAGGGGCAGGCCCAAGCCAACGGGGAAAGGGCGCGCGTGCTGTTCCTCTCGCCGCGCGGGCAGGCCGCCGGGGCGGTGGGGGCAGGATCTCTCCGCCCCGCCTGTTCCTGTCAGTCCCGCGCGGGGCGGCGGCGGAAAGCGTCGAGGCTGACGACCTGGGCCGGTGCCTCGGCCTCGGCTTCCTTCACGCCTTCCTCGGCCTGGGCCGGGGAGAGGGGGATGGCGTCAGGCACATCCAGAACATCCTCGGCCATCTCCGGCGGGCCGAAGCGCAGGCCGACGCGCACATGCGGGTCCCAGAAGGCCGTCATGCTGCTGATGGGAATAATCAGCTTGGCCGGCACACCGCCAAAGGACAGGCCGATGGAGACGGTCTGCGCCGCCCGGTCGACCTTCAGGTCCCAGAACTGGTGCTGGATGACGATGGTCATCTCTTCCGGATAACGCGCCTTCAGGTGCCCGGGGATCTGGACGCCCGGGTGGTCGGTGCGGAAGGTCAGGTAGAAATGGTGGTCGCCGGGCAGGCCATGCGTGCCGACATGGTCCAGCGCGCGCAGCGCGACCTCGCGCATCGCATCCTCAGTCCAGCGGTCGTAAGGCAGAAGGCTTTCAACCGGCTTCGTATCATCAGTCATCATGTAAAACCCCGGAGCATGGCCAGAGTAGTGACCGCGTGGCACCGCGAAAAGAGGGGGCGGTACGAAACCGGTATTGAAAGCGAAGTGGGGGGATTCTGTTGCCCGGTTCCCCCCGGACCGCGCTTACCTATTGTTAGGCAGCGAGCGCCACAGCCTCGCGGCTGTTATCGTTGGCACTTGTGATTTAGCCCGATAACGGCGGTACAATGCCGGGCAAAAGGTAAGTCTTTACCGCACGCGTCGAAGCTGTTTCGTCCCCATGCCGCCGCCATACGATCCCTGGCGGTTGAATTGGTGGAGACGCCGGGCACTGCCCCCGGGTCCGCAATGCTTATTCCAAATACCGTTTATCGCCATAGCCACCCGAAGGTGAGCAAAGCCAATATAGGGCAGCGCCGGCCCGAAATCGAGGGGCCGGCGCTCAAATTCCCTTGGTTATGCTCTGGCCTGCCGCCCGGGCCGCATCAGCCCTTGGGCAGCTGCGTCTCCACGATGCGGGCATAGAGCGCGGCGCCATAGGGCGTCGTCTCGTCGTTGAAGTTATAGGCGGGGTTATGCGGCGTGGCGCCCGGGCCGTTGCCGACATGGATATAGGCGCCCGGCACCTTCTCCATCATGAAGGAGAAGTCCTCGGAGCCCATGCCAGGCTCCTTGTTGCGGGCCACCTTCTCCTCGCCCACCAGCCCGGCGGCGGCATCGGCGAAGGCGGTGGTCAGCTCCGGGTCGTTGATGGTGGGGGCGAAGATCAGGCGGAAATCCAGCTCGGCGCTGGCGCCGAGGCCCGCCGCCACGCCCTCGGCCACGCGCCGCATGCCGTCCTCGATCTGCTGCGCCACCTCGCGCGAGAAGAAGCGGGCGGTGCCGGAGAGCGTGGCGGTATCGGGGATGACGTTATAGGCATCGCCGCCCTGGATCTTGGTGATGGAGATCACCGCCGGCTCGAAGGGCGAGACATTGCGGGCCACGACCGTCTGGATGGCGGTGGCGATCTGGCAGGCGGCGATCACCGGGTCCACGCTGACTTCCGGCCGCGCGCCATGGGCGCCCTTGCCCTGGATGGTGATGTCGAAGAAGGCGCCGCCCGCGGCGGTGGCGCCGGGGCGGATGCCGTATTCGCCCACCGGCATATTGGGGCGGTTGTGCATGCCGAAGATGGCGTCACAGGGAAAGCGCTCGAAGAGCCCGTCCTCCAGCATGGCGAGCGCCCCGCCGCAGCCTTCCTCGCCGGGCTGGAAGATGAAATGCACGGTGCCGTCGAAATTCTTCGTCTCCGCCAGGTACTTGGCGGCGCCGAGCAGCATGGTGGTGTGGCCGTCATGGCCGCAGGCATGCATCTTGCCTGGGGTCTGGCTGGCATAGGGCAGGCCGGTCTTTTCTGTCATCGGCAGGGCATCCATGTCCGCCCGCAGCCCCACGGCGCGGTTGCCCTTGCCGGCGCGCAGCACGCCCACCACGCCCGTCTTGCCGATGCCGCGATGCACCTCGATGCCCCAGGATTCCAGCTTCTCGGCCACGATGCCGGCGGTGCGGTGCTCCTCCATCCCCAGCTCGGGGTGGATGTGGAAGTCGTGGCGAATGGCGGTCAGCTCATCCTGGTAGCGGCGGATCTGGTCGATGGCGGAAACGGGGGAGCCGGACATGTCTGCTGGATTCCTGCGTCGGTGGCGGCAGCCATGCAAACACCAGCCCGGCACAGGGGCAAGACGGCCTCAGCGCCGCGAGGTCGGCCGGCTGCCGAGCTGGTCCAATGCATCCGCATTGTCACGCCCCCAGGCATAGAGCAGCTCCACCGGCTCAATGAAGCGGGCGCCCAGCGGCGTCAGCCGGTATTCCACGGCGGGGGGAATGGTGCCCTGCACATGGCGCGTGACCAGCCCGCTGCCCTCCATCTCGCGCAGCGTCTGGGTCAGCATCTTCTTGGAAATGCCGGGCAGGCTGCGCTGCAACACGCCTGTCCGCGCCATGCCGCCATGGCGGGCGTGCAGGGTATGCAGGATCATGCTGGTCCATTTTGTTGAGAAGAGCTCCAGCACGCGGCGCGGCGCGCAGTCTTCCCGCCCTTCTTCCTCGTCGCTGCCTGGCCGCATGGTGGTTACCTCCTGGTGCCTATGTCCCCGATTGGTGCCGTCTAGAACCGGGATGCGGCGCTGACTAGCTCAGGCGCCTTGAAAGCGATGGAGCATCCTATGGCCGGAACAGCATTGGTGGTGGGCGCGAGCGGGATTGTTGGCAGCGCGACGGCGTCACTGCTCAAGGCGCAGGGGTGGACGGTACATGGCCTTGCCCGCCGTCCTGTTGAACAAGCCGGAGTGCGCCCCGTGGCCGCTGACCTGCAGAACGCGGCGGCCACGGCGGCGGCGCTGGCCGATCTGCGGCCGGAGGCCGTGTTCATCACCACCTGGCTGCGGCAGAAGACCGAGGCGGAGAATATCCGCGTCAATGCCGCCATGGTGCGCAACCTGCTGGACGCGCTGCGCCCGGGCGGCAGCACCCGGCATGTAGCCCTGGTGACGGGCCTCAAGCACTACCTCGGCCCCTTCGAGGCCTACGGCAAGGGCACGCTGCCCCAGACGCCCTTCCGCGAGGAACAGGGGCGGCTGGATGTGGAGAATTTCTATTATGCGCAGGAGGACGAGGTCTTCGCCGCCGCGGCACGCGACGGCTTCTCCTGGAGCGTCCACCGCCCGCATACCGTGATCGGCAAGGCCGTGGGCAATGCCATGAACATGGGCACCACCTTGGCTGTCTATGCCACCCTGTGCCGGGAAACCGGCCGGCCCTTCCGCTTCCCCGGGTCGGCCGCGCAATGGAACGGGCTGACGGACATGACGGACGCGCGAATCCTGGCGCAACACCTGCTCTGGGCCGCCACAACGGAGGCGGCGCGCAACGAGGCCTTCAACATCGTCAATGGCGATGTGTTCCGCTGGAGCTGGATGTGGGGCCGGATCGCCAACTGGTTCGGCATCGAGCCCGCGCCCTTCGACGGCACGCTGCGGCCCCTGGAAGAGCAGATGGCCGGCGATGCCCCGCTGTGGCGCGGCATCGCCGAGCGGGAAGGACTGGCGGAACCCGATCTCGGGCGCCTGGCCTCGCCCTGGCACACTGACGCGGATCTTGGCCGCCCGATCGAGGTGGTGACCGACATGAGCAAGAGCCGCCGCCTCGGCTTCACCGCCTACCAGCCGACGGATGATGCCTTTTTCGAGCTGTTCAGCCAGCTTCGTGCCGACCGGCTCATTCCATAGCCAGGACAAGCCGGGGCTGGTCAAATGGCCCCGGCTCAGTCCGGATCTGCGGCTTTTGCGCTAGTGCCGATGCGCCCCAAAGGGTAATCCCACCGCCGATTAGAGCGGGGGCGAGCATGGCACTGACGGACGCACAGCAGCAGGAACTGGCGGAGGCGAAAGCCGCCCGCGCGGAAACCCGCCGCCCCACCGTGCCCGCCCTCGAAGCCATGCTCTTCGAGCCGATCCCGCTGCTGGACCACGGTTTCATTCGTGTCATCGACTACATGGGCGACGACTCGGCCGTGGTGCAGGCGGCGCGCGTCTCCTATGGCCGCGGCACCAAGGCGGTGAGCGAGGATCGTGGCCTGATCCGCTACCTGATGCGGCACTGGCACTCCACGCCCTTCGAGATGTGCGAGATCAAGTTCCACGTGAAGCTGCCCATCTTCGTGGCGCGGCAGTGGATTCGCCACCGCATGGCCAATGTGAACGAGTATTCGGCCCGTTATTCGGTGATGGACCGGGAATTCTACATCCCGGCACCGGACCAGCTCGCGGCGCAGTCTTCCTCCAACCGCCAGGGGCGGGGCGAGGTGCTGGGCGGGGAGGATGCCGCGCGGGTCATGGACCTGCTGCGCCAGGACGCCACCACCGCCTACGACCATTACATCGAGATGCTGAACGAGGATGAATCCGGCGCTGCCCTCGACCCGTCCCGCCAGGGGCTGGCCCGTGAGCTGGCGCGGATGAACCTGACGCTGAATACCTATACTCAGTGGTACTGGAAGACCGACCTCCACAACCTGATGAACTTCCTGCGCCTGCGCGCCGACGCGCATGCCCAGTACGAGATCCGCGTCTATGCCGAGGCGATGCTGCAGGTGCTGGAAGCCTGGGTGCCGGCGGTGGCGGAAGCCTTCCGCGACTACCGCCTGGGCGCCGTGACGCTTTCGGCCCAGATGCTGGACATCACCCGCCGCATGCTGGCGGGCGAGGCGGTGGACCAGGCCGGCAGCGGCCTTTCCAAGCGCGAATGGCGCGAGCTGATGGTGATGCTGGGCCGGGAGGCCTGAGCCCTGGCCGCCGCGCCCCGCAGCACCACCCCCGCCGCCGCCAAGCCCGCGCGCGCAGCCCGGGCGCCGG
>NZ_JACTUZ010000186.1 GCF_014490445.1 Pseudoroseomonas ludipueritiae
GCCGCCGTCACGTGCGGGCGTCCTCGCGCGGCTCGGCCGGGCGGCCGGTGCGGACGGCGGCATCGCTCCCGGCGGCGCGGGCCAGTTCCTCGTTGAAGCCGAAGAGGCTGAAGTCGCTCATGCGCATGGGATAGAGCACGCCGTTCAGATGGTCGAACTCATGCTGCATCACGCGCGCCAGCATGCCCTCGGCCTCGCCTTCCACCGTGTCGCCATCGACATCCAGGCCACGGAAGGCCACGCGGCTGGCGCGCGGCACGCCGCCGCGCAGGCCGGGGATGGAGAGGCAGCCCTCCCAGCCCAGCGAATCGGCCTCGCCCAGCAGCTCGATCTCCGGGTTGATCAGCGCGGCCACGTCACCGCCATCGCGCCAGACAAAGATGCGCAGCGGCACATAGACCTGCGGCGCCGCCAGGCCGAGGCCGCCGGCATCCAGCATGGTCTCGGCCATGTCGCGGAGCAGGCGGCGGATCTCGGGGTCATGCGGGTCCTTCACCTCCTCGGCACGGCGGAGCAGGACGGGGTGGCCCATGCGGGCGATTTTCAGGATGGCCATGGGGCACCATAAGGTTTGAAGGCTTCTGCACCCAGAGAATGGGCGTTCCTAGAATTGGTTGTACCCGCAATGCGGGGAAGGGCTTTTCCTTCGGCCACGGCCCGTGCTAACACGGCGCGCTCGCACGGACCCGGCTTGCCCGGTCGCCCCGTGCTACGTGCATTCTTATTCATTCCGGCATTCATCGGCTGCCGGACTCAGGCAAAGAGGATACCGCACAGCGTGCAGGTCGTCGTTCGGGATAACAATATCGATCAGGCCCTGAAGGCCCTCAAGAAGAAGCTGCAGCGTGAAGGCGTCTTCCGTGAGATGAAGCTGCGCCGGCACTATGAGAAGCCGTCCGAGCGCCGCGCCCGCGAGGCCGCCGAGGCCGTTCGCCGCGCCCGCAAGGTGGAGCGCAAGCGCCTGGAGCGCGAGGGCTTCTAAGTCCCGCCGCCGGCTTGTCCGGCGGAACCTGACTGCCGATGACCGCGGGGCGGGCCTATGGCCCGCCGTCCGCGGTTTCGTCGCACCCACGATATCTTGAGTTTGCCCCGCCCTGCTGAAGCTTCAGGTTCAGTGGGTTTCATTGCGTGCCGCCCCAAAATTGTAACGCAATGTAACGACTGCTATGCTGCGGCGCGGACGAGCCTTAATGCGCTAGTGCATGAAGGCATCGCGCGCGCTGTTTCCCATGCTGGCTGGCCTCGCTGTCACCGGCCTTTTCCTGCATCCGCTTCCCTCGCTGGCCCAGCAAGGGGCACCGCAGGGGCTTCCGGTGGTCACCAGCCCCGCGTCGCGTGGCCCGGTTCCACTGGAAATCACCGCCAATGGCACCGTGGTGGCCGAGGCCACCGTGGCGGTGCGCAGCCGCGTCGATGGCCAGATCCGCGAGGTGCATGTGCAGGAAGGCCAGCAGGTCACGCGCGGCCAGGTGCTCTTCACGCTCGATTCGCGCATGGCCGAAGCCCAGCTTGCGCAGCAGGAAGCCCAGATGGCGCGGGACCGTGCCCTGGCCACCCGTGCCCGCGCCGATGCCACCCGCTACGCCTCCCTGCGCGGGGAAGGCTTCGCCGCAGCCCAGCGCTTTGAGCAGGCCCAGGCCGATGCCGCCGCTGCGGATGCCAATCTGAAGGCGACCGAGGCCCTGATGGCCCAGACGCGCCTGACCATCGACTATGCCACGATCCGCGCCGAGGCCGATGGCCGCCTGGGCGCGCTCCCCGTCGATGCCGGCAACCTGGTGCGCGGCAGCGAAGGCACGGTGCTGGCCACCATCACCCAGACCGACCCGATCCAGGTGCAGTTCGCGGTGCCGGAGCGCTGGCTGCCGGAGATCACGGAAGCCATGGCCAAGGGCCAGCCCAATGTCACCGCCCGCGCGCCCGGCGACCGCCACAAGCCGGCCGAGGGCAAGCTGGTCTTCGTGGACAGCCAGGTGGACACCACCTCCGGCACCATTTCCCTCAAGGCGCGCTTCCCCAATCCGGAGAACCAGCTCTGGCCAGGGCAATACGTGAACGTGGTGCTGGTGCCCCGCGTGGAGCCCGATGCGCTGAGCGTGCCGGTGCAGGCGGTGCAGACCGGCGCCGATGGCCGTTTCGTTTATGTTGTGGATGCCGAGAACCATGCCCGCCGCAAGGCGGTTGAGTTGAAGCGCGTGGTGAATGGCCGCGCGGTGCTGGCCGCCGAGATCCAGGCCGGCGACAAGGTGGTGATCGAGGGGGCGCAGATCCTCTCGGACGGTGCCCGGGTGGTGGAGCGCGGGCCCAACAATGCTCCCGGCGGCGGCCGTTCCGCCGGCAACCGCCCGCAGAGCTGAGGCCCCCGCCCCATGCATCTTTCCGAACTCTGCATCCGCCGCCCGGTGATGACAGGGCTTCTGGCCATGGCCACCATCCTCGGTGGCATCGTGGCCTATTTCCAGATGCCGGTGGCCGCCATCCCGCGGGTGGATTTCCCGGTCATCTCCGTCTCCGCCACCTTTCCCGGCGCCAGCCCGGAGACCATGGCCAATTCCGTGGCCCTGCCGCTGGAACGTGAATTCTCCACCATCGCCGGCATCGACCAGATGAGCTCGATCAGCGGCCAGGGCACCTTGCAGCTCACCCTGCAATTCGTGCTGGGCCGCAACATCGACGCGGCGGCGCTGGACGTGCAATCCGCCCTTTCCCGCGCCCAGCGGCGGCTGCCGGCGGAGATGACCAACCCGCCCTCCTTCCGCAAGTCCAACCCGGCCGATGCGCCGGTGGTGCTGCTGAACCTGCGCGGCGGCGACGTGCCGCTCTACCGGCTGAACGAGATCGCCTCGGTCATCATCTCCCCTGCCCTGTCCCGCATCCCGGGCGTGGCGCAGGTCATGACCTATGGCGAGCAGAAATACGCCGTGCGCGTGCAGCTCGACCCCGACCGCGTCGCCGCCATGGGCTTCGGCTTCGACGAGGCGCAGCGCGCCATCGCCGCCGCCAATGGCAATACGCCGGTGGGCACGCTGGATGGCCCGCGCCAGCAATTGACGCTGCGCGCCAATGACCAGCTCCAGGACGCCACCGAATTCGGCAAGCTGGTGATCGGCGGCCGGCCCAACGCGCCCATCCGGGTGCAGGACGTGGCCCGGGTGCAGGACGGGGTGGAGGACAACCGCCGCGCCGCCTGGATGAACGGCCAGCGCGGCCTGACGCTCGCCGTGCAGCGCCAGCCGGATGCCAATACGGTGGAGGTGGTGGACGGTGTGAAGGCCGCCCTGCCCGGCCTCGCCGCCGCCCTGCCGCCGGGCGCCGAGCTGACGGTGATGCTGGACCGCTCCGTCTCCATCCGCGACGCGGTGCATGATGTGCAGCACCACCTGATGATCGCCATCGGGCTGGTGGTGCTGGTGATCTTCCTGTTCCTGCGGAAGCTGACGGCCACCATCATCCCCGGCGTCGCCGTGCCCATCTCGTTGGCTGGCACCTTCGGCGCCATGTACGCCATGGGCTACGGCATCGACAACATCACCATGCTGGGCCTGACGCTGGCCGTGGGCCTGGTGGTGGACGATGCCATCGTGATGCTGGAAGCCATCGTCCGGCACATGGAGGAAGGCATGAAGCCCTTCGCCGCCGCCATCCGCGGCGCCAAGGAAGTGGGCTTCACCATCATCTCCATCACCCTCTCGCTGATCGCGGTCTTCCTGCCGATCCTGCTGATGGGCGGTGTGGTGGGGCGCGTCTTCAATGCCTTCGCGGCCACCGTCTCGCTGGCCGTCATCTGCTCCTGCGTGGTGTCCCTGACGCTGACGCCGCTGATGGCCAGCCGCCTGCCCGCCCACAGCAAGCCCAGCCGCTTCGATGCCTTCCTGGAGCGCGGCTTCCGCGCCGTCGAGGGCGGCTATGGCTGGCTGCTGGACCTGTCGCTCCGTTTCCGCCCGGTGGTCTGGCTGGCCTTCTTCGCCTCGGTCGGGCTCTCGGTCTGGCTGGCCATGATCATCCCCAAGGGCTTCTTCCCGATCGAGGATACCGGCCTCGTCAGCGTCTCTACCGAGGGGCCGCAGGACACCTCCTTCGAGGATATGAGCGTCCGGCAGGCCCGCATCGCCGAGGTCATCAGCCGCCACCCGGCGGTGGAGACGGTGAATTCCTCGCTCGGCGTCGGCGGCGGCACGCAGGCCATCAACCAGGGCCGCATGTTCGTGCAGCTCAAGCCGCGCGCCGAACGCGGGCCGGTGACCGAGGTGCTGCAGCAACTGCGCCGCCAGACCGCCGGGCAGCCCGGCATGCGCGTCTTCCTCAACCCCATCCAGAACCTGAACTTCGGCGCCCGCCAGTCCCGCACCCTCTACCAGTACACGCTGCAGGGCCTGCGGCAGGACGAGCTGTATTCCTGGGCCCAGCGCATGGAGGATGCGCTGCGCAAGCTGCCGCAGCTGCAGGACGTGAACACCGACCTGCAGCTCCACGCCCCCATCATGTCCGTGAACGTGGACCGGGACCGCGCGGCCTCGCTGGGCGTCTCGGTGGACCAGGTGCGGCAGGCGCTCTACTCGGCCTTCGGCGCGCGGCAGATCTCCACCATCTTCGGCGCCTCGGACAGCTATTCGGTGATCCTGGAAGCCCTGCCGCGCGACCAGCAGGATGAGAGCGGGCTATCCAAGATCTATCTCCGCTCCAGCACCGGCAGGCTGGTGCCGCTGGCGGGCATCGCCACGCTCAGCCGCACCGTCGGTCCGCTGACGGTGGCGCATCAGGGCCAGCTTCCGGCGGTGACCATCGGCTTCAACACCAGCCCCGGCGTGGCGCTGGGCGATGCCACCAATGCCATCGCGCAGGCGGAGAAGGAGATGGGCCTGCCGCCCACCGTGGTCTCCGGCTATGCCGGCACGGCGCAGATCTTCCAGCAGGCCCTGGCCGGCCAGGGGGCGCTGCTGATCGCGGCTATCCTGATCATGTATGTGGTGCTGGGCGTGCTCTATGAATCCCTGGTGCACCCGCTCACCATCCTCTCCGGCCTGCCGGCGGCGGCGGTGGGTGCGCTGGCCACGCTTTGGCTCTTCGACCTCGACCTTTCGGTGATCGCCGTGATCGGCGTGCTGCTGCTGATCGGGCTGGTGAAGAAGAACGCCATCATGGTGGTGGACGTGGCGATCGAGCGGATGAAGGCGGGCGACGACCCGCGCACCGCCGTCCATCACGCCTCCATCGTCCGCTTCCGCCCCATCATGATGACGACGCTGGCGGCCGCCGCCGGCATCGTGCCCATCGCGGCCGGCTGGGGCACGGCGGCCGAGCTGCGCCAGCCGCTGGGCCTGGCCGTGCTGGGCGGGCTGGCGGTGTCCCAGGCGCTGACGCTCTTCGTCACGCCCGTGCTCTTCCTGTTCTTCGAGGGCCTGTCCCGCCGCTTCACCCGCCGCACCCCGGCGGAAGAGGCGATGGCACCGGCCGAGTAATCCCTTCGGCCAGGCGGGCTCGGCCTCCGCCTTCCGGCCATGCGACATGCGGGGCTGCCTGCCGGAGCAGGCAGCCCCGCATGCGTCAGGGGAGATGGTCCGGCTCGGTTCCCTTGGCCCCCGGCTCCCCGGCGGCAGCGCAGGCATGCCCCTGTGGAAGGAGCGGCCTCAGCCGCGCCGGCGGCCGGCCACCACGCCCTCGCCGGCATCCGGCGGCAGGCGCATGGACATGGGGCCGGAGATCAGCATCAGCAGCCCGCCCAGCAGGAAGCCCACGGAGAAATCCGCCATGGTCGCGGCCGGGCGCTCGGCCAGGGCCACGCTGGCTTGCAGGGCCGCCGCCGCCAGCGCCACGCCCACCGCGCCGGGCAGCTGCTGCGCCGTGCCATAGAAGCTGGTGGCCGCCGAAAGCTTGGGCTGCGGCACATCGGCATAGGCCAGGGTATTGGTGGTGGTGAAATGCAGGGAGCGGAACAGCCCGCCCACCAGCAGCACCGCGAAGATCACCGGGATCGGCCAGCCGGGGCGGAAGGCGGCGCAGGCCATCACCAGCAGGCCGGCGATCACCGCGTTCCAGACCATCACGTTGCGGAAGCCGACCCAGCGCAGCGCCGTCTGCGCCATGGGCTTCATGGCGAAGGCGCCCAGCGCGGTGGCGAAGCTGATCATGCCGCTCTGCGCCGCGCTGGCGCCGAAGCCAAGCTGCAGCGACATCGGCACCAGGAAGGGCACCATGCTGGCGCCGACGCGGAAGACCGTGCCCGCCACCACCGTGACATTGAAGGCCGGGATGGCAAGCAACGAGAAATCGATCGCCGGATTGCGCGCCCGCAGGCAATGCCGCACCGCCAGCACCGCCAGGGCCGCGCCCAGCGCCAGCATGCCCAGCGCCACCCCATTGGGCACCAGCCCGCGGCCCAGGGTCTCGAAGGCGAACATCAGGGCGGCCAGGGCGCCGCCCACCAGCGCCAGCCCCGGCACATCCGGCGGCGGCGGGACAATGCGCGGCAGCGGCGGGATGATGCGCCAGACCAGCAGCAGCCCCAGGATGCCCACCGGCACATTGATCCAGAAGACGGCGCGCCAGGAAACGAAGTCGGTCAGGAAGCCGCCCACCGGCGGGCCCATCACCGGCCCCAGCAGGGCGGGCATGGAGAGCCAGGTGGTGGCGGTCAGCAATTCGCTTTTCTTGACCCGGCGCAGCAGCAGCAGCCGCCCCACCGGCACCATCATGGCGCCGCCCAGGCCTTGCAGCACTCGCGCCGCCACCATCTCCGCCAGCCCCTGGGAGAGGCCGCAGAAGACCGAGGCGGTGGTGAAGGTGGCGATGGCCGCCATGAAGACCTGCTTGGCCCCGAAGCGATCCGCCATCCAGCCCGAGAGCGGGATGAAGACCGTCAGCGCCACCAGGTAGGAGGTGATGGCGACACCCATCACCAACGGGTCCTCGCCCAGGTCACGCGCCATGGAGGGCAAGGCGGTGGCCACCACCGTGCTGTCCAGGTTCTGCATGAAGAGCGCGCTGGCCACGATGGCCGCGACCACGCGGGGGTCGGGGTTCCGGCCCGGAGGCTCGGCGGATTCGGGAGGCGGGGTTTCCTGCGACACGGCCGGAAGGTTACGCCCCAGCCCGGCGGCTGGCCATGGGTGGCGGGGGCGGCTTCCTCATGCGCCGGGCTGGCTGGCGGCGGCGGCCGGGTCGGCGGGCAGTTCCCGCACCAAGTCGATGCGGGCGGGCTGGCCGGGCACCGCCAGGGCCTCGCGGCAGGCTTCCAGCAGCGCCGCCACATCCGGCGTGGCATCGGGCAGGGCGCGGATGAAGCCCACCAGGGCGCCATCCGGCCCGGCGCCCACCACCGCTTCCTCCACGCCGGGCTGGCGGGCCAGGAAGCGCGCCAGCGCCGCCGGCGTCACCAGCATGCCGTCACGGTGGAAGCAGCCATCCGGGCGGGGGCCGCTGGGGATGAAGGCCTCGCCCGCCAGCGCGGCGGGCTGGCCGGTGCGCAGGAAGCCATCGGGGGTCAGCGCCTCGGCCTCGCCGCAATAGCCGGACAGCAGGCTCGGGGCCTGGATCTCCAGCGCCTCGCCTTCCAGCCGCAGGGCGGCGGGGTGGACGGGGCGGAAGCCGCTTTCGTCCCGCAGGGCGAAGAGGCCCTGGGTCTCGGCATTGCCCCAGGTTTCGCGCAGCGGCAGGCCGGGTGCCTCGGCGGCACCGGGGCTGCCAGCGAAGCGCAGCGCGGCATAGGGCCGCCGCGCCGCCTGGGTGGAGAGCGCCGCCAACTCGCCGGGCGCGGCCAGCAGATGCGTGGCGCCATGGGC
>NZ_JACTUZ010000187.1 GCF_014490445.1 Pseudoroseomonas ludipueritiae
CGGGCGCGGCGGCTTGCCGCCTGGCGGCGGGCCGCCAGGGGCGGGGCGCTGCACGACAGGGGGGGCGGGGCGGGCACGGTCCCCAACCAGGGGGCGGTCGGCGCGGAGTTCATTGGATGCCATGGCGCGTCCCCCTTACACCCTGCGGCCACCGGGAGCGAAGCACCGTTTCGTTTGGTCTCATGCCCCCTGGGGACGGGCCCGGCACAGGCGTGCCGGCCGGGCGGGATGCCTCCTTCGTGGGGCTGGACCGGCGGCAGAGGGAAAAATTGCCCGGATCATACCCTGGAGGCCGCCCGGCCGCCGCAACACCCATTGCCGCGGCGGGGTTGGCGCGGCAGGCTCCGCCCGCAGGACCGTCCGGAATGAAGGGAAGTCGGGAACATGATCGAAAGGCGCAGATTGCTGGGCTCCGCCGCCGCGCTGGCGGCGGCGCCCCTGCTGGCACGTCCGGCGCTGGCCCAGGGCGCGGCGCTGAAGATCGGCATGATCACCAGCCTCTCGGGCCCCGGCGCCTATCTGGGCCAGGACATCCGCGACGGCTTCGCCCTGGCGATGGAGGTCGACAGCGGCAAGCTCGGCGGCGTGCCGGTCCAGTTGCTGGTGGAGGACGACGCGCTGAAGCCCGGCCAGGGCAAGCAGATCGCCGAGCGCTTCATGCAGAACGAGAAGATCCGGCTGCTGACCGGCATCGTCTTCTCCAACGTGCTGGGCGCCACGGTGCCGGATGTGCTGGACGCGGGCGGCATCTATGTCAGCCCCAATGCCTCGCCCTCCAACATGGCGGGCAAGGAATGCCACCCGAATTTCTGGTCCGTCGCCTGGCAGAATGACAGCCTGCACGAGGCCGCCGGCCAGGCCGCGCGCAACCTCGGCTACAAGAAGGTCTTCGTTCTCGCCCCCAACTACCAGGCGGGCAAGGACGCCATCACCGGCTTCAAGCGCAAATACGCCCTGCCGGTGGCGGGCGAGATCTATACCCGCCTGGACCAGACCGACTACGCGGCCGAGATGGCGCAGATCCGCGCGGCGCAGCCGGACGCGATCTACCAGTTCCACCCCGGCGGGCTCGGCATCGCCTTCCTGAAGCAATACGTGCAGGCTGGGCTGTCGCAGAGCATCCCGATGGTGCTGTCCTCGCCGTCCATGGACTACAACACCATGACGGCGGTGGGCGAGGCGGCGCTGGGCATCACCGTGACAGCGCATTGGAATTCGGATTTCGACAATGCGGCCAATCGCGGCTTCCTGGCCGCATTCCAGGCCAAGTACAACCGCATGCCGACCTATTACGCCGAGCAGGGCTACGACACCGCGCTGGCCATCGGCGCGGCGCTGCGTGGCACCAAGGGCCAGGTGGAGGACACCGAAGCCTTCCGAAAGGCCATGATGCCGGCGAAGTTCGAGTCCCCGCGCGGGAAGTTCGCCTTCGGCCCCAACCAGCACCCGGTCTGCGACTGGTTCATGCTGAAGGTGCAGAAGGGCTCGGACGGCAAGCTCGCCCTGGTGACGCAGCCCGGCAAGGTGCTGGAGAATTACGGCGACGCCCATTCGGCGCAGTGCAAGTTCTGAGACCCTGATGGCCTTGCTGCTGGAACAGCTGCTCAATGGCGTGCAGCTCGGGGTCATGCTGTTCCTGCTGGCGGCGGGGCTGACTTTGGTCTTCGGCATCATGGGCGTGCTCAACCTCGCCCATGGCTCGCTCTATATGGTGGGCGCCTTCGCCTCGGCCTTCGTGGCGGCGCAGACGGGCTCCTTCCTGCTGGCGCTGCTGGCCGGGCTGGCGGCGGCGGCGCTCTGCGGCATGGCGGTGGAATTCGTGGTGCTGCGGCGGCTCTATGCGCGGGACCACCTGGACCAGGTGCTGGCCACCTTCGGGCTGATCCTCTTCTTCAACCAGGGCATGGTGCTGCTCTTCGGGCGGCAGCCCTTGTTCGTCGATATCCCGCCGCTGCTGCAGGGCGCGGTGGAGATCATCCCTGGCGTGCCCTACCCCGCCTATCGCATCGCCATCATCGGCGTCGGGCTGCTGGTGGGCCTCGGCCTCTGGTTCCTGCTCCAGCGCACGCGCGTGGGCATGCTGGTCCGCGCCGGGGCCACGCACCGGGAGATGGTGCGGGCGCTGGGGGTGGATGTGCGGCTGCTCTATACCCTGGTCTTCGGCCTGGGCGCGCTGCTGGCAGGGCTCGCCGGGCTGATGGCGGGGCCGATCTTCTCCGTGCAGGTCGGCATGGGCGAGCAGATCCTGATCCAGACCTTCGTGGTCATCGTCATCGGCGGGCTCGGCTCGGTGCGCGGCGCGGTGGCGGGGGCGCTGGTGGTCGGGCTGGTGGATACGCTGCTGCGCGCCTACCTGCCCGCGGCACTCCGCAGCACCATGCAGGGCGCGGATGCCGATGCCCTGGCTGCCGGGCTCGCCTCCATGGGCGTCTATGTGCTGATGGCGCTGGTGCTGCTGGTGCGGCCGCGTGGGCTCTTCCCCGCCCATGCGTGACCGCCTGCTGCTGGGCCTGGCGTTGCTGCTGGCCATCGCCCTGCCCTGGCTGGCCGAGGCCGCCGGCAGCCCCGCCACAATCAGCCTCGCCACCCGCATGGCGATCTATGGCATCGCCGCCGCCTCGCTCAACCTGGTGCTGGGCTATGGCGGCCTCATTTCCTTCGGCCATGCCGCCTATTTCGGCCTGGGCGCCTATGCGGTCGGCATCCTCTACGCGCATTGGCGGTCCGAGGAGCTGTTCCTGGGCCTGATCCCCGGCAGCATCGGCCTGCTGCCGACGCTGGGCGCGGCGATGCTGGTGGGCGGCGCCTCGGCCGCCATCCTGGGCGCGCTGTCCCTGCGCACGCGGGGGGTGCAGTTCATCATGATCACCCTCGCCTTCGCGCAGATGCTGTTCTTCCTGTTCGTCTCGCTGAAGGCCTATGGCGGCGACGATGGGCTTTCCATCCGCCGGCGCGGCGAATTCCCCGGCCTCGACCTGCGCGACCCCGCCCAGCTCTACTGGCTCTGCCTTGGCCTGCTGGCCGCCTGGCTGCTGCTGCTCCGCCGCGTCACCCGCTCCCGCTTCGGGCGCGTGCTGGCGGGGGCGCGGCAGAGCGAGCGGCGCATGGCCGCCCTGGGCGTCTCCGTCTATCCCTACCGGCTCGTGGCCTTCACCATCTCCGGCATGGGCACGGCCTTGGCGGGCGGGCTGATGGCCAATGCGCTGCGCTTCGTCAGCGCGGACATGATGCACTGGGCCAAGTCGGGCGAGCTGATGATCATGGTCATCCTCGGCGGCCTCGGCACGCTGCTGGGGCCGGTGCTGGGCGCGGTCGCGCTGGTGGGGCTGGAGACCTGGCTGTCCGCCTGGACGGAGCACTGGCAGTTCATCCTCGGCCCCATCCTGCTCGGCGTGGTGCTTTTCGCGCGCGGCGGGCTGATGGCGCTGCTCCGCCGGGTGCTGCCGGCATGAGCGGTGGCGCGCTGCTGCGGATCGAGGGTCTCGAAAAGTGTTTCGGCGGGCTGCGGGCGACGGATGGCCTCGACCTCGATGTCCTGCCCGGGGAGTTGCATGCGCTGATCGGCCCCAATGGCGCCGGCAAGTCCACCGCCATCGGCCAGATCACCGGCGAGATCCCGCCCGATGCCGGGCGCATCCTCTTCGATGGCCAGGACATCACCCGCCTGCCCCCGGCGCGACGGGTGCGGCGCGGCCTGTCCCGCTCCTTCCAGATCGTGCAACTGCTGGACGAGGAGACGGCCGAGGCCAATGCGGCGCTGGCGGTGCAGGCGGCGCAGGGCCATTCCTTCCGCTTCTGGCGCGATGCCACGCGGGACGAGGGGCTGCGCGCCCCCGCCCGCGCCCTGCTGCGCCGCGCCGGGCTGCCCGATGCGCGGCACGGCATTCCGGCGGGTGATCTCGCGGCGGGGGAGCGCAAGCAGGTGGAGCTGGCCCTGGCCCTCGCCGCCTCCCCCCGCCTGCTGCTGCTGGATGAGCCGATGGCCGGCCTTGGCGCCAGCGAATCCCGCGCCATGACGGAAACGCTGCGCGGGCTGAAGGGGCAGGTCGCCATCCTGCTGGTGGAGCATGACATGGAGGCGGTCTTCGCCCTCGCCGACCGGATTTCCGTGCTGGTCTATGGCCGCGTCATCGCCACCGGTACCGCCGCCGAGATCCGCGCCAATGCTGAGGTGCGCGCCGCCTATCTGGCCGAGGAGGAAGGCGTCTGATGCTGGAGGTCCAGGGCCTCCAGGCCGGCTATGGCCATAGCCAGGTGCTGTTCGACGTGGCGCTGGAGGTGCGGGCGGGCGAGGTGGTGACGCTGCTGGGCCGCAACGGCATGGGCAAGACCACCACGGTGCGCGCCATCATGGGGCTGAACCCGCCGCGCGGCGGCGCCATCGGCTTCCGCGGCACGGCGCTGGCGGGGTTGCCGCCGGAAGCCATCGCCCGGCGCGGCATCGGGCTGGTGCCGGAGGGGCGGCAGGTCTTCCCCACCCTCAGCGTGCGGGAGAACCTGGTGGCCACCGCCGCCAACCGCGCCGGCCATGCCGAGCCCTGGACGCTGGAGCGCATCTACACCCTGTTTCCCCGGCTGCGGGAGCGCGCTGGGCAATCCGCCCGCACCCTCTCGGGCGGGGAGCAGCAGATGCTGGCCATCGGCCGGGCGCTGATGACCAACCCGCACCTGCTGATCCTGGACGAGGCGACGGAGGGGCTGGCGCCGGTGATCCGCGCCGAGATCTGGGCGACGCTGGCCAGCCTGAAGCGGCGCGGCCAGGCGATCCTGGTGATCGACAAGAACCTGACCGCCCTGGGCCGGCTGGCGGACCGTCATTACGTGCTGGAAAAGGGCCGCACCGTCTGGTCCGGCGACAGCCTGGCCCTGGCCAGGGACGCGGAGCGGGTGCGGGGCTGGATCGGGGTCTAGCCCCCGCGCCCGGCCACCGCCTGCCATCCGAATTCCGCTGGCCAGCAGCGAGACAAACGCAACCGGTCCGGCAAAGCAATTAAATTGCCACTTGTTGCCACAACCCCTGCGTGCTTATGGATGTCGCTGGAATTTTGCCCGGGATATGCCTGTCACACATCCTTCGCTTTCATGAAGGCGTCAGCGGCGAAGGCAATTCTTTAGATCCACGAAGTCTTTTTGAAAGTCTGAAGATGTCGAAGACGGCCCTCATTCATTTCAATCACATCATGCGGGACGGCGTTGTCGGCTGGCCAGACATGCGGACGAGCTCATGGAAGCCCAATTACGGCGACATGCTGGTCTGCGCCGCCATCCTGCGGCAGATCAAGGCCAAGGAAACGGTTGGAGTGGGCTTCGGCTATAAGCTGACCCAGCCGGTGGATGTGGCGGTGATGCGCGGCTCCACCTATCTCAGCAACGAAATGAACTTCGATGATGCGATCAAGACAGTCGACAGCATCGACTGCAACATCGCCTGCATCGGCCTGGGCGCGCAGAACGCCGACGACGACGTCACCTTCCTCGACAACAACGAGAAGGCCAAGGAATTCGTCCAGAAGCTCTCGGAGAAGTCCAAGAGCATCTCGGTGCGCGGCTATTTCACGGCCGATATCGTGAAGCGCCTGGGCGGCAAGAATATCCGCGTCACGGGCTGCCCCTCGATGTTCTACTTCAACCGGCAGAATCCCGTGTTCGTTACGGACACGTTGAATTCCGCCTATCGCCGCCTGGGGATCTCGATCCACTCCGCGCTCGGCAGCCGGATCTTCTGCCGCGATCCCAAGCTGGCCAAGGCGCTGCATGGCGACGTGATCCGCTTCGCGCTGGAGAATGCGCCGCTCACCAAGATCTTCGAGCAGGGCATTCCCAAGGAATTCGCCATCGCCGACCGCTCCGAGGATTTCCAGACGCGCATTGAAGCCGCGAAGGGCTTCCTGCGGGAAGTCGGCCTGAAGGATGCCTATGATCCGCTGCAGATCATCTGCGCCTTCTCCTCCATCGTTTCGATCGAGGACTGGCTGGGCAAGGCGCGTGAGCTGGATGCCGCCATCGGCTTCCGCTTCCACGGCAACATGGTGGCGCTGAACCAGGGCATTCCCTGCTTCTACTACACCTATGATTCCCGCCTTGAGGAATTCTGCGACCTTTACGACCTGCCCTCGCAGCCCATCGAGGCCGGCTGGATCGACCCGGTGAAGGCCATGCTGGACCACGACTGGGATTCCACCAACAAGGCCGTGCGCAAGTGCCAGGACGAGGTGGTGAAGTTCTATCAGGAGAACGGCGTCGAGAATAACATCGAAGCCGTCATGGCCTGACCGGCCAGGAAACCACTGCCCACCCCTCCGGCTGGCGTGCCAGTCGGGGGCCGCATCCGGGCGCATGGCTGGAGATATGCCCCCGATGCTCTATCGCGGCATGGACCGCGCGGCGCTGGACCGCGAATACAATGCCCGCGCCACGGTGCCGGATATCGCGCCCATCCTGGCCGAGTACCGCGCCCGCACCGAGGCCGCCCGGCGCGGCCTGCCCTGCCTGCTGAACATCCCCTATGGCCCCAGCGAGCCGGAGCGGCTGGATATCTTCCCCGCCGCCGGCAGGGGCGGCCCGGCGCCGGTCTTTGTCTTCATCCATGGCGGCTACTGGCGGCTGCTGGATGCCGCCGATTCCGGCTTTATGGCGCCGGCCCTGACGGCGGCGGGCTGCTGCGTGGTGGCGGTGAACTATGCCCTCGCCCCCGGTGCCTCGCTGGACAAGATCGTGCGGCAATGCCGCGCCGCGCTGGCCTGGGTGCACCGGAACATCGCCAGCCATGGCGGCGACCCGGCGCGCATCCATGTCAGCGGCAGCTCGGCCGGCGGGCATCTGGCGGCCATGCTGGCGGCGGGCGGCGACTGGCCGGCCGGCTTCGGCCTGCCGCCGCATCCGGTGGCCGGCGCCACGCTGCTCTCCGGCCTCTTCGAGCTGGAGCCGCTGCGGCTCTGCCACACCAATGACTGGCTGGCACTGGATGCGGCGGCGGCGGCGCGCAACTCGCCGGCCCTGCTGCCGCCGCCACGCCCTGGCCTGCCGGTGGTGCTCAGCGTCGCTGGGACCGAAACCGCCGAATTCAAGCGCCAGACACGGGACCAGGCGGAACGCTGCCGCCAGGCCGGCTGCGCGGTGGCGCTGGTGCCGGCGCCGCCGGCCTCCAACCATTTCGACATCGTCTTCCAGCTCTGCGACAGCAGCACGCCGCTCTGCCGCGCCGTGCTGGATGCCATGCGGGGCTGAGGCCGCCTCACCCGCAGGTGCTGCGCGCCACCCGGCAGGTGCCGCGGAAGCGCTGACGGCAGGCGGCCATCGCCTCCCGCTCCGCCAATGCGGCGGTGGCACCGGCGCCGGCCATGGCGATCCTGACCTGGTAGGTGCTGGGGTCTTCCGTCAGCACCAGCCCCCGGGGCGCCAGCCCCTGTGCCACCGCCACGCAGCGGTCGCGGAATTCCAGCGCCAGCCGGCAGGCATTGCCCTGCCGCCCGATGCATTCCAGCTCGGCCGCGCGATGCGCCGCGTTGCGGTCCGGCATATTCGCCGTCAGCCCGATGCCGGAGGAAGGCGCGGGCGCCAGATAGACCGCGCCGAAAGGCCCGCCTTCCGGGGCGGGCATGGGGGCCTGGGGCGGGGCCGGCGGCTCCCTGCCCGCCTGTGGCTTCGCCGGGGCGGGGGCACGGCTGGCCGGGCCGGCG
>NZ_JACTUZ010000188.1 GCF_014490445.1 Pseudoroseomonas ludipueritiae
CCTCGCCGCCCTGCGGGACGGGCTGGCGCGGGCCGAGGCCATGGCCAATTTCCTGCACGGCCGCCCGCTGCCGCCGCTGCTGGAGGATGCCGCCGCCGCCCTGGTGCCCGAGGCCTCCCCCCGCGCCGAGCTGGACCGGGCGCTGGCGGAAAACCTGCCCGCCCGCATCGAGGACGGCGGCGTGGTCGCCCCCGGCTATGACGGGGAGCTGGATGCCCTGCGCCGGCTGCGCGACGACGGCCGCGCCGCCATCGCCGCCATGCAGATGGACCTGGCCCAGGCCTGGGGCGTGGCCAGCCTGAAGATCCGCCACCACCAGCAATTCGGCTATCTGGCGGAGATGCCCGCCGCCGCCGGCGAGAAGCTGCTGCGCGCCCCGCCCGCGCCCGGCCCCATGGCGCCCGTGCACCGCCAGACCATGGCGAACGCCATCCGCTTCACCTGCGCGGCGCTGGCGGAACTGGACCGCAAGCTGGCCGAGGCCGGGCAGCAGGCCGCGAAGCGCGAGGCCCTGGTGGTGCGCCACCTGCGCGACCTGTGTTTGCGCGCCGCCTTCGGCATCGATGCCAGCGCCCAGGCCATGGCGGAATTCGACATCCACGCCGCCGCCGCCGAACTCGCCGCTGGCCAGCGCTGGTGCCGCCCCGAGCTGGTGGACCGCCCCGACTTCTGCATCACCCAGGGCCGCCACCCGGTGGTGGAGGCCGCGCTGGCCCGGGACCCGCTGAAGGGCGCCGCCTTCGTGCCCAACGACGCCGACCTCTCCCCCGGCCGCCGGCTTTGTCTGCTGACCGGGCCCAACATGGCCGGCAAGTCCACCTTCCTGCGGCAGAACGCCATCATGGCCGTGCTGGCCCAGGCCGGAATGTTTGTGCCGGCGGAGAGCGCCCGCATCGGGCTGGTGGACCGGCTCTTCTCCCGCGTTGGCGCGGCCGACGACATCGCCGGCGGCCGTTCCACCTTCATGGTGGAGATGACCGAGACCGCCGCCATCCTGAACCAGGCCACCGCCCGCAGCTTGGTGGTGCTGGACGAGGTCGGGCGCGGCACCGCCACCTGGGATGGCCTCGCCATCGGCTGGGCGGTGCTGGAGGCGCTGCACGACCGCATCCGCTGCCGCGCCATCTTCGCCACCCACTTCCATGAACTGACGGCGCTGACAGGCAAGCTGCCGGAACTGGCGCCGGCCACCATGAAGGTGCGGGAACACCGCGGCGAGGTGGTCTTCCTGCACCTTGTCGCCCCCGGTGCCTCCGAACGCTCCTGGGGCCTGCATGTCGCCAAGCTGGCCGGCGTGCCGCGCGAGGTGGTGACGCGCGCCACCGCCGTGCTGGCGGCGCTGGAGGAACGGGCGAGGGGCCTGGACCCCCTGGCCGGGGAAATGCCCCTCTTCGCCCGCGCCGCGCCCCCGCCGGCCCCGGAGCCGGAAGGGCCGGATCCGCTGCGGGCGGCGCTGGAGGAGATCGACCCCGATACGCTGACACCCCGCGCGGCGCTGGAAGCGGTCTACCGGCTGAAGTCGCTGCTGCGCTGAGGGCGCGGCCAGGGGGCGCCGCCCCCTGGACCCCCGCTGGGGTGACAGTGTCACCCCAGGCCCCGCCATTCCTGTGCTTCTGGCGCGGTGGTCGCGCCGGAGGTCCATGACCTCCGGCGACTGCGGGTTCAGCCCGCGTGGCCTTTGATTGTCCATGGCCAGGGGCTTGGCGCCGCGCCGCGTCCTTCAGCCCGGTTCCAAAACCCGCAGCGGGGTCTGGGGTGGACTTTCCACCCCGGCGGGGAGGCCTGGAGGGGCGGCGCCCCTCCAGCCCCAGCCTCCGCGTCTTGATACAATGCTGGCGCCCCACCCCATGCCGTGGTTGATTGTCGCCGCGCGGCTGCTTTTCGTTTGATGCAGAACATGACACCTATTCGCATCATGAGCGCTGTTGCCGCGGCGCAGCACGGGATATCATCCCAGGATGATCAGCAGCGGCGACATGCCTGACGCCATCGCTCCGTCTTCTCCACCGGCCCTCGGCAACGCGCGGCCCCTGCCGGACCTCGTGCTCGACCTGGTGCCACGGCCCGGCGCGCCTGTGCCACGGGATGTGGCGCTCACGCTGCTCAGGCGGCAGCTTGGCCGCATCCAGTCCCGGGTGCAGGAAGCTTTCGAGGCCCATGCGCTCTCCGGCCTCGCCGCCGCGCGGGCGCTGGCGGAGCTGACGGATGGGCTGATCTCCGCCATCCATGCCTATACCCTGGCCCAGGTGGCGCCGGAGCATGCGATGGCCGGGCAGGCGGAGCCCGCCCGTTCCTTTGCCGCGAGTTCCGAGCCGCCTTTCGCCCTGGCCGCCACCGGCGGCTACGGCCGCGGCGTGCTGGGGCCGTTTTCCGATATCGACCTGCTCTTCCTTTCCGACAGCCCGCTGGGGCCGCGCGGGCGGCGGGCGGTGGAGTTCATGCTCTACCTGCTCTGGGACCTCGGGCTGAAGGTGGGGCATGCCACCCGCTCCATCCGCGAATGCCTGGAGGATGCGCGCGCCGACGCCACCATCCAGACCGCGCTGCTGGACAGCCGCTTCCTGGCCGGGGAGCGCGAGGTCTTCGAACGTTTCGATATCGCCTATCGCCAGGCGCGGCAGGACTGGGGGCTGGGGCAGTTCCTGCAGTCCAAGCGCGCCGAGCGCACCAACCGCCACAAGCGCTATGGCGACAGCCCCTATCTGGTGGAGCCCCATATCAAGGAAGGCCGGGGCGGGCTGCGCGATATCCAGACCATGTATTGGCTGGCGCGCTACGCTTTCGGCGTGCAGCGCATGCCCGAGCTGGTGGGCCCCGAGAGCCCCGGCGGCGGCTTGCTGACGGAGCGCGAGGCCCGCGCCTTCAAGCGCGCCTGGGACTTCCTCTGGACCGTCCGCTTCCACCTGCATTACGTGACCGGCCGTGCCGAGGAGCGCCTGACCTTCGACCTGCAGCCCGTGGTGGGCGCCCGCATGGGCTATACCCGCCATGGCAAGCAGGATGGGGTGGAGCGCTTCATGAAGCACCTCTTCCTCACTGCCCGCGACGTGGTGCGCCTTTCCCACCTGCTGGAGCCTGCGATCGAGCGCGCCGCGCTCGGCGCCCCCGCCGTGCAGAAGGCGGAGGAGCCGGTGCTGACCGCCGCCGGCATCGCCATGGCGGATGGCAAGCTGCTCTTCGCGCCCGACAAGGACGTGGCGGCCGACCCGGCCGTGATGCTGCGCCTGGTGCGCGCGGCGCGGAACCGGGGGCTGGAGCTGCATCCGCTGGCCCAGCGCGCGCTGATCCGCAACGCCTCCCGCGCCCAGGCGCTGCGGGACGACCCCGATGCCGCCGCCATCTTCCTGGACCTGCTGCAGGGCAAGGACAGCCACCGCTGGATGCGGGTGCTGAACGAGGTCGGCTTCCTCTCCCGCTACATCCCGGACTGGGCCCGCATCGTCGGCCTGATGCAGTTCGACACCTACCATGTCTTCACGGTGGAGGAGCACACGATCGAGGCGATCGGCGTGCTCAACCAGCTGGAGCGGCAGGAGCTGGAGGAGGCCGTGCCGGTCGCCTCCGAGCTGATCGGGCAGCTCCAGTCCCACCGCGCGCTCTATGTCGCGACGCTGCTGCACGACATCGCCAAGGGCCGGGGCGGCGACCATTCCGAACTCGGCGCGGGCCTGGCGCTGGAAATCTGCCCGCGCCTCGGCCTGACGCAGGAGGAGACGGAAACCGTCTCCTGGCTGGTGCTGAACCACCTGCTGGTCAGCCAGACCGCCTTCAAGCGCGACATCGACGACCCCAAGACCATCCTCGACATCGCCGAGGTGGTGCAGTCGCCGGAGCGGCTGCGCCTGCTGCTGGTGCTGACGGTCGCCGATATGCGCGCGGTCGGCCCCAAGGTCTGGAACGGCTGGAAGGCCACCCTGCTGCGCGAGCTGTACTGGCGCGTGGCGGAAGTGCTGGCTGGCGGCCTCTCGGTGCCGGAGCGGGACGTGCGCGTCTCCCGCGCCCGCCAGGCGGCCGCCGCCATGATGGCGGACCAGCCGCCGGAAGCGGTGGAGCAGTTCCTCAACCTCGGCTACCCCGGCTACTGGCTCTCCTTCGACCCCGAGACCCATGCCCGCCATGCCGCGCTGATCCGGGATGCCGAGGCACGCGGCGCGCCGCTCACCGTCTCCACCCGCGTGCTGGAAAGCCGGGCGGTGACGGAGGTGACGGTCTATTGCACCGACCACCCGGGCCTGTTTTCCCGCATCGCCGGCGCGCTGGCGGTGGCTGGCGCCTCCATCGTGGATGCGCGCATCCACACCATGACCAACGGAAGGGCGCTGGATACCTTCTGGGTGCAGGATGCCCAGGGCGGCGCCTTCGATGCCCCGCACAAGCTGGCCCGGCTTTCCGTGCTGATCGAGCAGGCCCTCTCCGGCGCCATCGACCTGGAGCAGGAGATCCTGAAGGTGCGGCGGGAACCGGCGCGGCTGCGCGCGGTGCAGGTGCCGGGGCGCGTGGTGATCGACAACCACGCCAGCAATACCCACACCGTCATCGAGCTGAACGGGCGCGACCGGCCCGGCCTGCTGCATGACATGACGGCGGCGATCAGCGAGCAGGGGCTGCAGATCGCCTCGGCCCATATCACCACCTATGGCGTGCGGGCCGTGGATGTCTTCTACGTGAAGGATGTCTTCGGGCTGAAGATCGAGAACGAGCGCAAGCTGGCCTCGCTGCGCATCGCGCTGTTGGCGGCGCTGGTCTCGCATCCGGCGGAGCCGGCCTGAGGAAGAGGGTAGCCGGGGCCAAAGAGGGCTCCGCCCTCTCTGGACACTCCCGCCGGACCCCACTGGCAGTTTTCAGATGGGGCTGAAGGGCGCGGCGCTGCGCCAGCATTGAAAGCTGAAAAAAGCCACGTGGGCCGAGGCCGCGATCGCCGGAGGCCACGGGCCTCCGGCGGAACCACCGTGCCACGAGTCAAAAACAGATGGCGGGGTCTGGGGTGACACTGTCACCCCAGCGGGGTGTCCAGAGGGGCGGAGCCCCTTTGGCCTTTTCCCTTCAGCGTGCCGCCGCCGGCTCCAGCCGCAGGATGCGCCCGCGCGTCTCGTCCGTCAGGATATAGAGCAGCCCGTCCGGCCCTTGCAGCACGTGGCGGAAGCGCAGCTCGCCCCAGAGCAGCCTTTCCTCGGCGGTGACGCGGTCGCCATCCGTGGAAAGGCGCAGCAGGCCGGGGGTGCTCAGGCTGGCCATGAAGAGGCTGCCGCGCCAGTTGGGAAAGGCCGCGCCGTCGTAGAAGCCGATGCCGGAGGGGCTGACCGAGGGCACCCAGTAGCGCAGCGGCTCCTCCATATCGGGGCGGGAAGCGCCTTCGCCGATCTTGCTGCCGTCGTAGTCGGTGCCATGCGTCACCACGGGCCAGCCGTAGTTGCGGCCGGGCTTCAGCAGGTTCACCTCATCGCCGCCGCGCGCGCCGAATTCGGCTTCCCAGAGGCTGCCGGTCCGGGGGTTGCGGGCCAGCCCCTGCGGGTTGCGGTGGCCATAGGTGAAGATTTCCGGCCGCGCGCCAGCCTGGCCAATGAAGGGATTGCCGGCGGCGGGCCGGCCATCGCGCTCCAGCCGCAGCACCTTGCCGGCGAGGTCGTCCAGCCGCTGCGCGCGCATTTTGTCCACGAAGCGGTCGCCGGTGGAGAGGTAGAGCCTGCCCTCTGCATCGAAGGCGATGCGGCAGCCGTAGTGGTTGCGGCCGGTGGCCTGGGCCGGTGTGGCGTCCAGGATAGGCTGGGCGGCATCCAGGCTGGTGGCATCGGGGGAAAGGCGGGCGCGCACCAGGCGGGTGGCGGCACCCTGGCCGCCCTCGGCCGGCAGCATGGCGGCCTGGCAGAAGTAAATTTCCCGCGTGGTGGCGAAATCGGGGGCGATCTGCACGTCCAGCAGCCCGCCCTGGCCGGCGGCGACCACCTCCGGCAGGCCGCCCAGGGGCGGCGAGACGGCGCCATCGGTGCCCACCAGCCGCAGGCGGCCGGGACGCTCGGTCACCAGCAGGCGGCCGTCGGGCAGGAAGGCGGCGCCCCAGGGGCGCTCCAGCCCGCCCGCGAAGGTGGTGACGCGGAAGGGCAGGCTGGCATTGCGCACCACCTCCCCCGTGCCGGTCACGCGCTGGGCCTGGGCCGGCGGGCCAAGCAGGGCGAGGGTGGCCAGCCCCATGCCGGCCAGCGCGGCCAGGGACCAGGCGCGGAGACCGGCGGGGCGCATGGGCCGGGTTACTTCGCCAGCGCGCCGGCGATCCAGTCCTTCAACTGGCTCTTCGGCAGGGCGCCGACCTTGGTTTCCACCGGCTTGCCATCCTTGAACAGGATCATGGTGGGAATGCCGCGCACCGCGTAGTCGTTCGGCGTCACGGGGTTCTCGTCGATATTCACCTTGGCCACCGTCAGCTGGCCCTCATAGTCCTTGGCGATCTCGTCCAGGATCGGCGCCACCATGCGGCAGGGGCCGCACCATTCGGCCCAGAAATCCACCAGCACCGGGCCGGAGGCCTGCAGCACGTCGGTCTTGAAGCTGTCGTCGCTGACGGGCTTGGTCAGTTCGCTCATGTGTTTTCGTCCTTTTGCGGGCGGGCGGCGGGGCGCCGCCCCCCGCTTTGAGTTGCGTAGAAAGTCGTGTCGGCGGGCCTGCTGGTCAAGCCATCGTCATGCGGTGGCGGAAAGCCGGGGTGGCCTGCTTGTTCGGCTCTGTTGTGGGAGGCATAAACACTGGCGTGACACGCCCCCTGATCATTGCCCCATCCCTGCTCGCCGCCGATTTCGCCCGCCTGGGCGAGGAAGTCGCGGCCATCGAGGCCGCCGGCGCGGACTGGCTGCACCTCGACATCATGGACGGGCATTTCGTGCCCAATATCTCCTTCGGCCCCGCCGTGGTGAAGGCGCTGCGCAAGCATTGCGGCCTTCCCTTCGACGTGCACCTGATGATCGCGCCGGCCGACCCCTATCTCGCGGCCTTCGCGGAAGCGGGCGCGGACCTGATCTCCCTGCACCCCGAGGCCGGGCCGCATCTGCACCGCTCGCTCCAGACCATCCGGGCGCTGGGCAAGAAGGCGGGCGTGGTGCTGAACCCGGGCACGCCGGCCAGCGTCCTCGCCCCGGTGATGGACCTGCTGGACCTGGTGCTGGTGATGACGGTGAACCCCGGCTTCGGCGGCCAGTCCTTCCTGCATTCCCAGTTGCCCAAGATCGCCGAGATCCGCCGCATGATCGATGCCAGCGGCCGCGACATCCACCTGCAGATCGACGGCGGGGTGACCGCCGCGACGGCGCCGCTCTGCGTCGAGGCCGGGGCGGATACGCTGGTGGCCGGTACGGCGGTCTTCGGCAAGCCGGATTACGCCGCCGCCATCGCGGCGCTGCGCCAACCCAGCGGAATGGTTGCCTGATGTCGGATTGGCTGCGCGGTGCGCGCAAGGTTGTCGCGGGGCTCAAGCCGGTCAAGGTGCCGGAGGCGCCGGCGCGCGCCTTCCGGGACCTCTGGCCCGGCGATGCCGCGCGGGGCCAGCGCCTGCTGCGCGGCGAATGCGAGGTGCAGGGCAGCACCCGCCCCCTGATGCTGATCCAGGAAGGCGGCCAGGGCTGGTCTCCGGCCGGCGGGCCGCCGGCCTGGCGCGCCGCCGTGCATGGCTTCACCTGGCTGCGGGACC
>NZ_JACTUZ010000189.1 GCF_014490445.1 Pseudoroseomonas ludipueritiae
CGCCCCCGGCCCCGCCACCCCGGCCGCGCCCGCCGCGCCGCCAGCGGGCGAGATGCGCCGCACCCATGCGCTTTCCCTGCTGGGCGAGCCCGGCCTGCCGGCCGATTTCCCGCACTGGCCCTGGGTAAACCCCAATGCCCCCAAGGGCGGCGAGATGGTGCTGGCCGCCATCGGCTCCTTCGACAGCCTGAACCCCTTTATTCTTCGCGGCACGGCGGCGGGGGCGGTGGTGCGGATCTACGACACCCTGCTGGCCCCCAGCATGGACGAGGCCAGCACCGAATACGCCCATCTCGCCGCCTCCATCGAGGTGCCGGCGGACCGGCGCGGCATCACCTTCGTGCTGCATGACAAGGCGCGCTGGCACGATGGCAGGCCTGTCACGGCGGAGGACGTGGTCTGGACCTTCAATGCGCTCCGCGAAAAGGGCCGCCCCTTCTACCGCGCCTATTGGGGCGATGTGGCCGAGGTGGTGGCGGATGGCCCGAAGCGCGCCGTCTTCCGCTTCTCCACCGACCAGAACCGCGAGCTGGGGCTGATCCTGGGCCAGATGCCGGTGCTGCCGAAGCATTTCTGGGAAGGCAAGGATTTCGCCCAGCCCGGGCTGGAGGTGCCGCTGGGCTCCGGCCCCTACAAGGTGGAACGCTTCGAGGCCGGGCGCTCCATCGTGCTGAAGCGCGTGCCCGACTACTGGGGCCGCGACCTGCCCACCATGAAGGGCACCAACAACCTCGACACCCTGCGCTACGAGTATTTTCGCGACGCCACCGTGGCCTTCCAGGCCTTCAAGGCCGGGCAGGTGGAGTTCCGGCAGGAGAATATCGCCAAGGACTGGGCCACCGCCTATGACTTCCCCGCCGTGCGCCAGGGGCAGGTGAAGCGCGACGAGATCCGCCACGAATTGCCCACCGGCATGCAGGGCTTCGCCATGAACACCCGCCGCCCGCTGTTCCAGGACCGGCGGGTGCGCGAGGCGCTGGGGCTGATGTTCGACTTCGAATGGATGAACGCCAACCTCTTCTATGGCAGCTACACGCGCACGAGTTCCTATTTCTCCAATTCCGAGCTCGCCGCCACCGGCCTGCCCTCCGAGGGCGAGCTGCTGATCCTCTCCGCCTTCCGCGGCCGCGTGCCGGAGGAGCTGTTCACCAGCGAATTCCGCGTCCCGGTCTCGGACGGCCAGAACAGCAACCGCGAGGCCGCCCGCAAGGCCCTGGCGCTGCTGAAGGATGCCGGCTGGACCGTGAAGGACCGCAAGCTGGTCAATGAGCAGAACCAGCCCTTCGCCTTCGAGATCCTGCTGGACAGCCCGACCTTCGAACGCGTGGCGCTGCCTTACGTGCAGTCCCTACAGCGCCTGGGCATCGACGCCCGCGTGCGCACGGTGGATGCCGCGCAATACCAGAAGCGCACCGACGAATTCGATTTCGACATGACGGTGGACCTGATTCCGCAATCGCTCTCTCCCGGCAATGAGCAGCGGGATTTCTGGAGCAGCGAGAAGGCCAAGGAGCCCGGCAGCCGCAACCTGATCGGCGTCTCCGACCCCGTGGTGGATGCGCTGGTGGAGCTGGTGGTCAATGCCCCGGACCGGCAGGCGCTGATCGACCGCTGCCGTGCGCTCGATCGCGTGCTGCTCTGGAGCTATTACGTCGTGCCGCATTGGCACAGCCGGGCCTTCCGCATCGCCTGGTGGGACAAGTTCGGGCGCCCGGAGCGCAACCCGCGCTATGGGCTGGACCTGATGAGCTGGTGGGTGGAGCCGGCGCGCGACCGCGCCTTGCCGGCCGACCGCAAGACCATGGCGCAGTAGCCACCGCGTGGGCGCCTATCTCCTCCGCCGGCTGGCGCTGCTGGTGCCGACGCTGTTCGGCATCATCCTGATCAATTTCGCCATCGTGCAATTCGCCCCCGGCGGGCCGGTGGAACAGATGCTGGCGGAACTGCGCGGCCAGGGCGGCAGCGCCGTCGGCCGCCTTTCCGGCGAAGGCGGCGGCGAGGTCCGCGCCCCGGGCGGCGGTGGCGGCGGAGGTGGAGGCGGCCCGGTCGGCACCTATCGCGGCGCGCGCGGGCTGGACCCCGCGGTGGTGGCCGAGATCGAAAAAGCCTTCGGCTTCGACAAGCCGGCGCATGAACGCTTCTGGACCATGCTGAAGGGCTATCTGCGCTTTGACTTCGGCCAGAGCCTCTTCCAGGGCCGCCCGGTGCTGGACCTGCTGCTGGAGAAGCTGCCGGTCTCGGTCTCCCTCGGCCTCTGGTCCACGCTGCTGATCTATTTCATCTCCATCCCATTGGGCATCGCCAAGGCGGTGCGGGATGGCTCGCGCTTCGATTTCTGGACCTCGGCCGCCGTGCTGGTGGGCTATGCCGTGCCCGGCTTCCTCTTCGCCATTCTCCTCGTCGTGCTCTTCGCCGGTGGCTCCTTCCTGCAGATCTTCCCCTTGCGCGGCCTGACAACATCGGGCTCGGCCGACTGGCCCTTCTGGCAGCGCGCGCTGGACTATGGCTGGCACATGGTGCTGCCCACGATCTCCCTCGTCATCGGCGGCTTCGCCAGCCTGACCATGCTGACCAAGAACAGCTTCATGGACGAGATCGGCAAGCAATACGTCCTCTCCGCCCGCGCCAAGGGGGCGGGGGAAAAGCGCGTGCTCTATGGCCATGTCTTCCGCAATGCCATGCTGCTGATCATCGCCGGCTTTCCCGCCGCCTTTATCGGCATCCTCTTCACCGGCGCGCTGCTGGTGGAGATCGTCTTCTCGCTCGATGGCCTGGGCCTGCTGGGCTTCGAGAGCGCCATCCGCCGCGACTACCCGGTGATGTTCGGCACCCTCTACATCTTCACCCTGCTGGGGCTGGTGATGCAGATCATCGGCGATATCACCTATACCCTGGTGGACCCGCGCATCGACTTCGAGGCCCGCCGCTGATGTCACCCATCACGCGGCGGCGCCTGCAGAATTTCCGTGCCAACCGGCGCGGCTGGATCTCGCTCTGGGTCTTCGCCGTGCTCTTCGTCCTCACGCTCGGCGCCGAGTTCGTCGCCAACGACCGCCCCATCGTGGCCCGCGTGGAAGGCAAGTGGTTCTTCCCCGTGCTGCGCAGCTACGCGGAAAGCGACATCCTCTCCGACGGTTTCCCCACCGAGGCCGTCTGGCGCGACCCCATCCTGCGCGAGGAAATCGAGAAGCGCGGCTGGGCCATCTGGCCCGCCGTGCCTTATCGCTACGACACCATCATCCGCGACCTTGGCCAGCCCGCGCCCTCGCCCCCCTCCTGGCGCAACCCATTGGGCACCGACGACCAGTCGCGCGACGTTCTTGCCCGCATCATCTGGGGCTTCCGCATTTCCGTCCTCTTCGGCTTCGCGTTGACGCTGGCCAGTTCCCTCATCGGCATCCTGGCTGGCGCGGTGCAGGGCTATTACGGCGGCTGGGTCGATCTCGGCTTCCAGCGCTTCATCGAGATCTGGTCCGGGATGCCGCAGCTTTTCCTGCTGATCATCCTTTCCTCCATCATCGAGCCCGGCTTCTGGACCTTGCTGGTCTTCCTGCTGCTGTTCTCCTGGATGGCGCTGACCGGCGTGGTGCGCGCCGAATTCCTGCGCGGCCGCAACCTGGATTACGTGCGCGCCGCCAAGGCGCTGGGCGTCTCCGACAGCCGCGTGATGCTGCGCCACATCCTGCCCAATGCCATGGTGGCGACGCTGACCTTCCTGCCCTTCCTTCTCTCGGGTTCCGTCACCATCCTGGCCTCGCTCGACTTCCTCGGCTTCGGCCTGCCGCCAGGATCACCCTCGCTGGGCGAGCTGGTGAACCAGGGCAAGAACAACCTGCAGGCGCCCTGGCTGGGCATCACTGCCTTCTTCGTGCTGGGCGGGGTGCTGACCCTGCTGATCTTCATCGGCGAGGCGGTGCGCGACGCCTTCGATCCGCGCAAGCTGCCGGGAGGCGGGCGATGATGGTGTTGAAGGGAAAGGCTGGGGTGGAAAGTCCACCCCAGACCCCGCTTCGAGTTGGAGCGGGCTGCATCCTTCGTGCTGCCGTGACTCGCCGCAGCACGCGTGGTCCGGTGGGAATGGTTTTCGAAAACTTTTCGCGGCCCGCCCACGCTGCCGCCTCCGCCAAAGCGCCAATTCGAAGCGGGGTCTGGGGTGGACTTTCCACCCCAGCCTTCTCTTTCCTGCCGGCTTCAGCAGCATGAGCGCCATCCTCGAAGTCCAGGACCTCTCCGTCGCCTTCCGTGGCCAGGAGGTGGTGCGCGAGGTCGGTTTCAGCGTCTCTCCCGGCCAGACGGTGGCGCTGGTCGGCGAATCCGGTTCCGGCAAGAGCGTCACGGCGCTGTCCTGCCTGCAATTGCTGGGGCCGGGCGGCGCCAATCCGGCGGGGCGCATCCTGCTGGACGGCACCGATGTGCTGAAGGCGAGCCCGGCCGAGTTGCAGCGGCTGCGCGGTGGCGTGGCCGGCATGGTGTTCCAGGAGCCGATGACCTCGCTGAACCCACTGCACAGCATCGGCCGCCAGGTGGGGGAGGCGGTGACGCTGCACCAGCCCCTGCGCGGCGCCGCGCTGCGGGCGCGGGTGATCGCGTTGCTGGAGCGCGCGGGGCTGCCCAATGCGGCGCAGCGGCTGGATGCCTTTCCGCACCAGCTCTCGGGCGGGCAGCGGCAGCGCGTGATGATCGCGGCGGCCTTGGCGAATGACCCGAAGCTGCTGATCGCGGATGAGCCGACCACGGCGCTGGATGTCACCATCCAGGCGCAGATCCTGGAACTGCTGGACCAGTTGAAGCGGCGCCTGAACATGGCGATGCTGCTGATCACGCATGACCTCTCGATCGTGCGGCGGCATGCGGACCATGTGGTGGTGATGCGCCATGGCCGGGTGGTGGAGCAGGGGCCGGCGGCCCAGGTGCTGAACGATCCGCAGCACGACTATACAAAAATGCTGCTGGCGACGGAGCCGCGCGGGAAGCCGGAACCCGTTCCCGCATTGGCCCCCATCGTCTTGGAGGCTGAGCAGATAAAGGTGCATTTCCCGATCCGGCGCGGGCTGCTGCGGCGGAAGGTCGGCGAGGTGCGCGCGGTGGATGGCGTCTCCTTCGACCTGCGTGAGGGCGAGACGCTGGGCCTGGTGGGGGAAAGCGGTTCCGGCAAGACCACGCTGGGGCTGAGCCTGTTGCAGTTGGAGCGCGGCGAGGGCTTGGTGCGCTTCGAGGGCAAGCCGATCCAGGGCCTGTCCCGCGCGCAGTTGCGGCCCTTGCGGGCGCGGATGCAGGTGGTGTTCCAGGACCCCTATGGCTCGCTCTCCCCGCGCATGAGCGTGGCGGAGATCGTGGGGGAGGGGCTGGCGGTGCATGCCCCGGAACTCAGCCGGGTGGAGCGGGAAGCCCGGGTGCGGGGGGCGCTGGAGGAGGTGGGGCTCGACCCCGCCACGGCCACGCGCTACCCGCATGAATTCAGCGGCGGCCAGCGGCAGCGCATCGCCATCGCCCGCGCCCTGGTGCTGAACCCGCGCCTGCTGGTGCTGGACGAGCCGACCAGCGCGCTGGATGTCTCGGTGCAGGCGCAGGTGGTCGAATTGCTGCGCGGGCTGCAGGCGCGGCACAGGCTCGCTTATCTCTTCATCAGCCACGACCTGCGGGTGGTGCGGGCCATGGCGCACCGGATCATGGTGCTGAAGGGGGGCAAGGTGGTGGAAAGCGGCGATGCCGATGCGGTGTTGCGTGCCCCGCGAGAGGCCTATACCCAGGCCCTGATGCGCGCAGCCTTCGAAGTGTGAGCCAGGAGCCTATGACGGAATTGGAAGCCCTCCGCGGCATGATCGACCGCGGCGAGGTGCAGCTCGGCGTGCATATCCGCAAGATGAACACCCCTGGCTCCCCGGTCTATCGCCAGGGCGAGAATGTCTGGCCGCTGTCGCTGCTGCTGGTGGCCAGCCTGCTGGGTATCTGGCTGGTGCATTTCTATGTTGGCGCGCTGATCCTGGCGGCGGGCACCATCTATTGGGTCATGAAGATCCAGCCGCGCGTCAAGCAGGGTGTCTTCGAGCGCAGCGCCGCCCTGGCGCTGGAGAACGAGGCCAATTTCGACGCGCTCTGGGCCAAGGATGCGCTGACCCTTTATGCCAAGCTGCCGGACGGCACGGAACGCGCGGCGGCCCGCAAGCACGACTGGCGCGCCTTTGTGCGCGGCATGCCCGACAGCGGCTTCTGACCCCCGTCTCTTCCCGGCTGACGCGCCTGGCTATCCCGGCGGCGTGACGCGGGCGGGCGGCCTGCTTCAGCAGGCGCAGCTCGCCGCCTTATCCCGTGCCGTGCCGGCGAAGGGAAAGCCCTCGTCGGCCCAGCCGGTCATGCCACCCAGCATCAGCTTCACCGGCAGGCCCAGCCCGGCCAGCCGCAGCGCGGCGCGGTCGGCGCCATTGCAATGCGGCCCGGCGCAATAGACCACGAAGAGCGTGCCCGGCGGCCATGCCGCCATGCGCGCGGCATCGATCTGCCGGTGCGGCAGGTTCAGCGCGCCGGGCACATGGGCGCGGGCGAAGGCGGTGGGGCCGCGCACATCCAGCAGCACGAAATCGGCGGCGCCACCCTTCATGGCAGCCTGCACATCGGCGCAATCGGTTTCCAGCGACAGGCGCCGGGCGAAATGCGCCAAGGCCTGTTCCGGCGTGGCGGGCGGGGTGTCGGTGACGGGGCTGGGCGGCATGGCGGTTCCTCCTGGGACGCGCATCCTGCGCCACATGCGGCGGGGCTGGGCAGCGGCAGGAATGCCCATTAGCGTCAAGATCATGCCAAACCCCGCGCCCGCCACTCCGCTGGTGGTGGTGCTGGCCTATGATGGGCTCTGCACCTTCGAATTCGGCTGCGCCGCCGAGGTCTTCGGCCTGCCCCGGCCGGAGATGGGGGAAGGCTGGTACCGCTTCGCCGTCGCCGCCATCGAGCCCGGGCCGCTGCGCGCCACCGGCGGGCTGCGGGTGGAGGCCGATGGCGGCATGGACCTGCTGGCCCAGGCCGGCACCATTGTCGTGCCCGGCTGGCGCGGGGTGGAGGCGCCGGTGCCGGAGCCGCTCTGCGCCGCGTTGCGGGCGGCGCATGCGGCGGGGGCGCGCATCCTCTCGCTTTGTTCCGGCGCCTTCGTGCTGGCGGCGGCGGGGCTGCTGAAAGGCCGCCGCGCCACCACCCACTGGCGCTATGCCGACCGGCTGGTGGCACGCTTCCCCGGCCTGCGCTTCGTGCCGGATGTGCTCTATGTCGATGAGGGCAGCGTGCTGACCGCCGCCGGCAGCGCCGCCGGGCTGGACCTTTGCCTGCACTTGGTGCGGCGGGATTTCGGCCCTGCCGCCGCCAACCGCGTGGCGCGGCGGCTGGTGCTGCCGGCGCACCGGCAGGGCGGGCAGGCGCAATATGTGGAACGCCCGGTGCCGGGGGCCATCACCGCCGATGCGCGCATCGCGCCGCTGCTGGACCGGGTGCGGGCGGCGCTGGACCAGCCCTGGCCAATCGCCCGCCTG
>NZ_JACTUZ010000019.1 GCF_014490445.1 Pseudoroseomonas ludipueritiae
CTCTGCCTCGCAGCCGCCGCCGTTTGGATCAAGATCTAACAGGCCTTAGGCGGCGCGCCAGGGCGCCTGCCTGCCGCTGTGCGGTATCTGAAGGCCGGTCCCTGATCTCCAACCGCGAATTTTCCTGGGCAGGATAAGGTTGGCCGTACCTCGAAGCAGGGCGCCGGTTCTTGTGGCACGACCCAGCCACGCTCCCGTTGGTGTTGACCTTGTTGAGCTGGTGGTTTTTCGGGCTGAGGCGTGGCGGAGCTAAGACGATGGGATTGCTAGCACCTCGTAAGGCGATGTTACTGCAAGCCTACCCTCCAGCTTCCCTGACAGACCTATGCAAACACCGCTTCGGCGCGAAGTTTGACGGTCATTATTAGACAAATATTTTTGGTGGCGTATTGTCCACTTCAATATAGTTATACGTCTTGAATAGAATAAGACCTGACGGGCCTTAGATGTCAGTTTCCCATCCGGATCCGTCGGATCTGCTCCAGTTCGCCAGGGTTGGGTTTCACCTCAGCGATATAGGAGCAGAGAATATCCTCCGCGGCGTCGCGCATGTCCCCGGGCGGAAACCTCCTGACGACGAGCGCCATCATGCTCAAGGCGCCGATTGCACTGTTCCGTTTGCCGTCCGTGATGACATTGCCAATGATCTGCAAATACGCGTCCAGTTCCATGGTGATGCTTTGCAGGTAAGGCTGCGTCATCAGAGATTCCCTTGCACACCCGTTTCCATTGTGTAGAGGAAACGCCAGGCCCAGCCGCATCGGCCAGTCGGGATTTGTAAGCTTTATCAGCGGGTGAGCTGACCGATAACCATGGGGCCTTGCCGTTCATTCGGCTGCCCGCGCGCAGCCCGCTTGGCAGGAGAAACGACCCGCAGGGGAGGGCCTGTCGGGTTGATGGAGGCCTGTCACCGGTTGAGGCGGCACCGCTTTTCCACCCGAGGTTTGACGGCACGCCCGTCGTCGGTAGCTGCCCTGCCGAGGGCTACGCTCCACCCATGCTGATGCTCTTCCACCGGCCACCTCACCAGCCATTGCCGCTGGCCTCCTAAGCCAGGCTTTGGCATCCAGGATGGGCGACACCCTGAGCCTGCTGATCCAGCAGCGCCGGCGCGGGACCTGGTGAGCCGTCAGGACGCGTAATCAGGTTCCTCGCGGTCCAGCACCCGGCGCCAGGCATTCAGGTGCAGGCGGGCATCGATCTTATCCCCCCAGGCGCCATGCCACTTGCGGCGCAGGCGATCCGGCAGGGTATGCATCGGCTGCCCGGTTGACATGGCGGTCATCTGGTACATCGCTGTGCGTTCGGCGATGAAGCACTCGTCGAAGGCGTCATGCACGGTTGGCCCCACCACCGTCACGCCGTGCCCACGCATCACCATGACGGATCTGTCGCCCATCAACCGGGCGATGCGGTCGCCTTCCTCGCTCTGGTGCACCGGCTCGTCACCCTCATGGTCATAGACCACACGGTCGTTCAGCAGCAGGTTGTTATGGTGAGAAAGGCGAAGCTCCGCGTCCCGCAGCAGCGAAAGCGCGGTCAGCCAGCGCGGGTGGACATGCACCACGCATTTCGCCTCGGGCTTCTGCAGGTGGATACGCGCGTGGATATGGAAGGCCACCTTGCGCAACTCGCCGCTGCCTTGCAGCACCTTGCCATCCAGGTCGCAGACAATCAGGTCGCTGGCCTTCAGCTCCTGGAACAGGTAGCCGCGCGGGTTGATCAGGAAGCGGGGCGGGCCATCGCCGGGGAGCATCAAGGAATTGTGATTGCCGATCTGCTCGTTCCAGCCTTCCCTTGCCGCGATGCGGAAGACTGCCGCCATGTCGCGGCGCAGTTCCCATTCCTGTTCCTCGGCCTCGCTTCCGCTCAGCGCTTCGATCACAGCCGCCATCGGTGCCTCCCAGGGTTACGGAAGGGCAGCATGCTATGGTGGGGATGCGCGGTTCCACAATTCATAAATCATGCGCAACGATGGCGACCGGGTCGCCGGCCCGCACACGGCCGGCGAAGCGCACGCACCAGAGCAGGCCGGAACTGCCATAGGCGAGGGGGATGGCGTCACGCCCCGGGGCCTCGGTCAGGTGCAGCCGACCGGCCGGGTCGCCGGCCGCCACGGTGGTCCCTAGCGGGTCGGCGGCCTCCCAGATACCGTCCCGTGGCGCGAAGACATAGTCGGAGAAGTCCGGCACCGTCATGCGCCGGGAAGGGCCATGAGGTCCCGTCGCGGGCTGCCCCGGCAGCACGCCGGCATGGCGCAGCACATTGGTGACACCGCGCCGCGTGATGGCAAGGTTGCCCGCGTGCAGCCGGCCGCCGCCACCCAGCTCGGAGGACAGCGCCACGATGCCCCGCCGCTCGGCGGAGGCCAGCAGGGTCGGGCCGGCATTCACCTCCCGCAGCACCATGGTGATGGGGGCGCCGAAGGCATCGGCCATGTCCAGTGTGCGGCGCATCATCTCCGGGTCATCCAGCGCGTGGCCGACAGCGCAAGGCAGGATATCCATGCCTGTGCCGCCGGAATGCAGGTCCATCTGGAAGTCGCAGAGCGGCAGCAGCACGCTGTCCACGAAATGCGCCAGTACCTGAGCGAAGGTGCCGAAGGGGTCGCCAGGGAAGCAGCGGTTGAAGTCCCGGCCGTCGATGGGCGAGAGGCGCTTGCCGGCGGCGCAGGCGGGGTAATGCATCGCGGGCAGCAGGATCACGCGGCCCTGTACCTCCTCCGCCCGAAGATCGCGGGCGAGGTCGAGCAGCGCGACCTGGCCTTCGTATTCGTCGCCGTGGTTGCCGGCGGTCAGCAGCACGGTCGGGCCCTGGCCATTGGCGATGGACACGATCGGCACAAGCTCCGTCCCCCAGCCGCTGTCGTCGCGGGAGCGCGGCACCCGGAGCTGCCCGATCTGCTTTCCCTTCCTGTCGAGATCCAACTCCGCCACAACCGGGCTTGCCGTCATCGGACCTTTTCCCAAAACGATTGATTGATGCGAACGACAAACGAAGGCTAGCATCCTGCGCGGAAGATGGCAGAGGGCTCGACCATGCTGACGCGACGGGATTTCGGCCTCGCTGCGGGTGGACTGGCGGTTCTTCCGGGTCTGGCGCGGCCCGCGCTGGCGCAGCGCGCCGGCGGCAACCTCGTGATGGCCCAGCAGGCCCAGCCGCCGACCCTGGATGCGCAGGTGACCACCGCCCAGGCCGCGCGCAACATCTCGCTGCATCTCTACGAGACGCTCTATGCGCGCGACGAAGCGGGCAACCCGGTGCCGGACCTGGCCGAGGGCGTGGACATCTCGCCGGACGGGCTGACCTATCGCTTCGCCCTGCGGGACGCGCGCTTCCACAATGGCAAGCCGATGACCTCGGCCGATGTGAAGGCCAGCCTGCTGCGCTATGGGCGGGTCGGCGGCTCGGCTTTCATCATGCAGCCGGTCGATGCCATCGAGGCACCGGACGCCCGCACCGTGGTGGTGCGCATGAAGGCGCCTTCGCCCGGCTTCATCGCCGGCATTTCCTCCCCCCGCGCGCCCTGCGCCATCATGCCGGAGGAGGAAGCGGGCAAGGAAGCCAGCAAGAACGAGGCGATCGGCACCGGTCCATACCGCTTCGTGGAATACCGGCCCGACAGCCATGTGCAGCTGGCACGCTTTGCCGACTATGTGCAGAACCGCGCCTACCAGGGCATGGACGGCTTCGCGGGCCGCAAGGTGCCGAATGTCGAGAACATCACCATCCGCTTCGTCGCGGAAGGCGGCGCGCGCACGGCCGGGCTCCAGGCGGGGGAGATGCATATCCTCGAGGCCATCGCCGTGCCGGCGGCGCAGCGGCTGCGCTCCGATGCCTCACTGAAGATGCATGAGATGATGCCATGGTCCTTCCAGACCCTCATGCTCAACCTGGCGCAGCCGCCGATGGACAATCCGGCCTTTCGCCGTGCGCTGCAGGCGGCGCTGGACCTGGAGGAGATCATGGCCATCTCCACCGACGGCCTCTACCGCATGACGCATGGCTGGCAGCACCCCGGCACCACCTATTTCGCCGGCGATGCCGGCAAGGAACTGTACAACATCAACAACAAGGACCGTGCCAAGGCCCTGCTGAAGGAAGCGAACTACAAGGGGGAGGAGATCATCCTCCTGGGCGACAGCAGCTTCAAGAACCACAACGACACCATCGTCACCGCTGCCGAGCAACTGCGGGGCATTGGCATCAATGTGCGCGTGAACATCACGGACTGGCCCACCGCCTTCAGCCAGCGCACGCAGCGCAGCGGCTGGCATGTCTGGGCGCTGATGCTGGGCATCGAGCCCTATGAAGGGCCTTACGGTGTTGTCGGCTTCTTCTCCGGCCATGCGCCGGTGCAGCATGTGCGGGACGAGGTGATCGAGGATTGCCAGCGCCGCCTGACGACAGGGCTGAAGGAGGAGGAGCGCAAGCAGGCCGTGGCCGATTTCCAGAAGCGCATGTATGACGAGGCCATCGCCATCAAATGCGGCGATGTCGGCATCGTGCAGGCCACGCGGGCGCAGGTACGCGACTACAAGCCCTATCGCATTCCGCGCATGTGGGGCGTGTCGCTGGGCTAGGGCGCCATGCTGAAATACGCGGCGGGGCGGTTGCTGGCGGCGCTGCCGGTGCTGCTGATCGTCTCGCTGATGTCCTTCGCCATCGTCTGGATCGTGCCCGGCGACGTGGCCTCCGAAATGGCCGGGCCCACCGCGACGGCCGAGGAGCTGGCGCAGCTGCGGGACCGGCTGGGGCTGAACAAGCCATGGCCCGAGCAGCTCCTGGGCTGGTACGGCGCGCTGGCGGTGGGGGACCTCGGCCAGAGCATCCTGCTGCGCCAGGGCGTCGGGGCCGCCATCCTGGAGCGGCTGCCGGTGACGCTGTCCCTGACCTTCCTGGCGCTGGCCATTGCCCTGGTCCTCGGCACGGCGCTGGGGGTGCTGGCCGCGGTGCGGGCGGGGCAGGGGGCGGACCGCCTGGCCATGGGCACGGCGCTGATCGGCTTTTCCCTGCCGGACTTCTGGCTGGGGCTGGTGCTGATGTACGTGCTGGCGGTGCAACTGGCCTGGCTGCCCACCGGCGGCTTCGTGCCCTTCAGCCAGGACCCGCTGGGTTGGCTGCGCTTCATGGTGCTGCCGGCGGGCACCCTGGCCCTGTCCCAGATGGGCCTCTTCGCCCGCATGACCCGCGCGGCGATGCTGGAAGTGCTGCGCCAGGATTATGTGCGGACGGCGCGGGCCAAGGGCATGCCGGGCTGGGTGGTCATCGGCAAGCATGCCTTCCGCAACGCGCTGATCCCGGTGGTGACGGTGGCCGGCATCGCCTCCGGCGTGCTGCTGGGCGGCGCGGTGGTGATCGAGCAGGTCTTCAGCCTGCCAGGGGTGGGGCGCCTGATCATCGGCGCCATCCAGCGGCGGGACTATCCGGTGATCCAGGGCGGGCTGCTGCTGACCGCCACCATCTTCGTCCTCGTCAATCTCGCCGTGGACCTGCTCTACGCCTGGCTCGACCCAAGGATTCGCCATGGCCGTGGCTAGGCGGGTGCCGGGCACATGGTCCCGGCTGCTGGCGCATCCTTCCTTCCGCTGGGGGCTGCTGCTCTTCGCGCTGGTCGCGCTCTGCGGACTGCTGGCGGCCTGGGTGGCGCCCCATGACCCGCTGCGGAACAATTTCCGCGCGCGGCTGATGGCTCCGGGGGAGGCCCATTGGCTGGGCACCGACCGCTTCGGACGCGACATCCTCAGCCGCACGCTCCACGGGGCACAGGTCTCGCTGCGCATCGGGCTGGCGGTGGCCGGCGTCACGGCCCTGGTGGGCGGCGCGGTGGGCGCGCTGGCGGGCTTCGCGCGGCGGCTGGATGGGCCGCTGATGCGCCTCATGGATGCGCTGATGGCCTTTCCGGCGGTGCTGCTGGCCATTGCCCTGGCGGCGGCGCTGGGCCCTTCCGAGATCAATGCCATCCTGGCGCTGAGCATCGCCTATGTGCCGCGCACCGCCCGCGTGATGCGCGCGGGCGTCATGGTGGTGCGGGAATTCCCCTTCGTGGAAGGCGCGCAGGCCATTGGCGCTTCCTCCACCCGCGTGCTGCTGCGGCACGTGCTGCCGAACGCGCTGGCGCCGCTGGTGGTGCAGCAGACCTATGTCTTCGCCCTCGCCGTGCTGGCGGAGGCCGTGCTCTCCTTCCTCGGCGTCGGCCCGCCGCCGCCGACGCCGACGCTGGGAGGCATCATCTCGGAGGGGCGGGACTATATCCAGGAAGCGCCCTGGATCTCCATCGTGCCTGGCATTGGCATCGCGCTGACGGTCCTGGGGTTGAACCTGATGGGCGATGGCCTTCGCGACGCCCTGGACCCCCGGCTGCGGGATGCCGTGCGATGACAGTGCCGCTGCTCTCGGTGCGGAACCTTTCCGTCAGCTTCGGCCCGCTGCGGGTGCTGGAAGGCCTTTCCTTCGACCTGGCAGAAGGCGAGGTGCTGGGCGTCGTCGGCGAAAGCGGCAGCGGGAAATCCATGACGGCGCTGGCCATCATGGGCCTGTTGCCGCGCGGCGGGCGTGTTGTCGCCGGGCGCGCGGTGCTGGAAGGGCAGGAGGTCACCGCCCTGCCGGAACGCGACCTGCAGCGCCTGCGCGGCGCCCGCATGGCGATGATCTTTCAGGAGCCCATGACCAGCCTCAACCCGGTGCTGACGGTGGGGGAGCAGGTGGCGGAGGTGCTGCGCCGGCATCGCGGCATGAACCGGCGCGCCGCCCATGCCGAGGCGATCAAACTGCTGCGGCTGGTCGAGATCCCGGCGGCCGAGCGGCGGGTGGATGACTACCCGCACCAGCTTTCCGGCGGCCAGCGGCAGCGCGCCATGATCGCGATTGCGTTGGCCTGCCGACCCAAGCTGCTGATCGCGGATGAGCCGACCACGGCGCTGGATGCCACCGTGCAGGCGGGCATCCTTGATCTGCTGCGCGGATTGCAGCGGGAATTCGGGATGGCCGTGCTGCTGATCACCCATGACCTTGGCGTCGTCGCCGACTTCGCCGACCGGGTGCTGGTGATGTATGCCGGGCGGGTCGCCGAGACGGGGCCGGCGGCCGCCCTCTTCGCGCATCCGCGGCATCCCTATACCCGGGCGTTGCTGGCTGCCATTCCCCGCCTCACCGGGCCGATTGCCGGGCTGCCCTCCATCCCTGGCGTGGTGCCCAGCCCCATGAATTTCCCGGCCGGATGCCGTTTCGCGCCGCGGTGCCCACATGCGCATCCGGAATGCAGCCTCGCACCACCGCCGCTGGTGCCCTTGCCGGATGGCCTCGCGGCAGCCTGCATCCTGCACCTGGAGCACGCCCCGTGACAGATGTGCCGCTGATCGAGGCGCGTGGACTCCACAAGACCTTTCCGGGCGGCGTGCATGCCGTGGATGGCCTGGACCTCCGGCTGGGGGCCGGGGAGACGCTGGGGCTGGTAGGCGAATCCGGCTGCGGCAAATCGACCGTGGCCCGCCTGCTGCTGCGCCTGATCGACCCGGACGAGGGCATGCTATACTTCCGTGGAGAGGACCTGCGCGCCGCTGGCGCAGCGCGTCTGCGCCAGATGCGGCGCGACATGGGCATCATCTTCCAGGACCCTTTCGGCAGCCTCAATCCCCGCATGACGGTGTCGCAGCTTCTGGCGGAACCGCTCGTGGTGCATGGCATCGGCAACCGCGCGGCCCGGGCGCAGCGGGTGTCGGAGCTGCTGACGCTGGTGGGGCTGCTGCCGGAGCATGCGGCGCGCTATCCACACGAATTCAGTGGCGGGCAACGGCAGCGTATCGCCATCGCGCGCGCCCTGGCCAGCCGGCCCGCATTGCTGGTCTGCGACGAGCCGACCAGCGCACTCGATGTTTCCATTCAGGCGCAGGTGCTGAATTTGCTGGGCGACCTGCAACATCGGCTGGCGCTGGGCGTGTTGTTTGTGAGCCATAATCTGGCGGCCGTGCGGCACCTCGCCCCAAGAGTCGCGGTGATGTACCTGGGCCGCGTGGTGGAGGAAGCGCCGCGGGAGGCGATATTCTCCAATCCGCAGCACCCCTATACGCAGGCACTGATATCGGCCGTGGTGGACCCCGGCGCACCGGCGCGGGGCCGGATCGTGTTGCGCGGGGAAGTGCCCAGCCCCGCCAATCCGCCCAGCGGCTGCGGCTTCCGGACCCGCTGCCTGCGCGCTCAGCGCCGTTGTGCCGAGGAGAAGCCGTACCTGACCGAGCAGGGGCCGCAGCATCTGGCTGCCTGCCACTTCCCAGGCCAGTACACAGTGGCGGAGTTAGAACGGGCAGGAGCGGTACGCGCCAAGAGCTGATGCTTTGGCCTGGCAGGCCGCGGAGGTAACCATCCAGTCCAGGCTCGGCCATGGTTGGCACGTCCGGCAGCGGCGCGGCGCGCTGGCGGCCGTGATAGCCAGAGCCAGCATGTCCCGCGTGAATGTCGAGCAGGTAAATTACATAATCCTTGTTATGCGTTATGAACGCACCTGCATAAAAGGCCCTTTGTTGTCAACAGCTTACAGGTCAAAGGCTTGCGGGAAGTTCTCGTTTCGCCCCTCTTGATCAACATCTAGGTCAAGTGCTGGAATATCAGCCTAGGGAACGGTGCCAAGCAAAACTCATGCCATTAGGCTAGATTTCCCAGGCAATATCAACGAGATATGGCAACCGACGGCAGATCGAAAGGTCAGCACGATATCTGCGCGTTATCGTGCCAGCGGCGACATAATATCCGCCACGATCAAGCCGGCCGCCCAAACAAAACCGCCCGGCAGGTCTCCCCACCGAGCGGCGATTGAGATCAAACTGATGCGGTGCCTCGGTATGAGACGCCTTCGGTGTCATTGATGAAGGCGAGCGCCTTTTTATAGAGCGCCTTCACCTCGGCCAGCCCGTGTGACCCGCCATTGATCCGGCGCCGTACCTCGTCGATCTCCTCCCGATCCGCCAGCGGGTTCAACTGGCAGCGGTCCCAATAGAACCCGGCGCTGTCCAGTGCCCCGCCGATGGTCTCCAGCCGGTCGGGTAGCGCCGTGATCGGCAAGCCGAGCATCTTGGCGTGCTCCTTGTAGTTGGCCCGGCCGGTGAGCTGGAAGAAGCCCCTCCCCCGGAAGTACCAGCCATCATTCGGCTGCGTGTTGCCCAGGTTCTCCAGGCCCCACTCCCCGCCGTAGACGGTGTTCGCGATGTCGGGCTGCCGCGCCGATTGGCCGTCCGTGCGCCCGTAAAGCTGCGCATCCTTGGCGCTGATGCGGCGGGCGCCGAACACCTTCTGGAGCCGGTCGGCGCTGTAGTTCATGTTCTCGACCAGAGCCGAGAGGTAGCCGGTCTCGACCAGGCCATTGGCCAGGAACAGCGCGCGGCGGCGCGGTGCCAGGATGTCGTAGGTCGCGCAGGTGCGGTCGAATTCCTCGGCCCAGGTGCGCACGTCCTTGGTCCGAACCTCCATGTGCTTCAGGAGGTCGATGGTGGTGGAGAGGTTGATCACGGGCGGTCCTCCGGGTTGCGCAGCCGCGTGACGTTCACGGCTTCCGCGAGGCTGCGGGCGCTGTTGACGAGCTGCGCGGCTTCGCTGGTGGTGTTGGCCACCTGCTTCACGGCGCTGGCTGCGGTGGTCGCGGCGACCTGGGCAGTGGCTGCTGCCTGCTGCACGGTCTCGGCCGCCTGCGTGGACTTCTCGGGGATGAGCGCGGAGATGGCGCCAAGGGCGAGGATGCCCATCTGGATCGCCAGTTCCATGCGGGGGTCGTCCGGTGCGAGCCCCAGCAGGGCGAACAGCACGACGGCGAGCGAGCGCATCGTGCCCGGCTCGCGAAGGCGAGCGAGAACGTATTGCATCGGATTGTTCCTTGAGCCGGGATGCCGCCCGGCGGCGGCTCAGATGTTGCGGTCGGGGACCCAGGCCACGGACGGCTCGTCGTTCTGCTGCCGTGGGCCAGGCGCCGACAACCTGTTTTCAAGTCGTTCCTGCCGCCGGAGGATCTCCTCCAACCTGGGCAGGATGCCGGCGATGGTGTTGGCCAGAGCGCCGATGCGTTCCGTCCCGGCCTGGTCCGCATTGGCGAGGCTGCGGATCTGATCCTGCATGCCCTGCTGCTGCTGGTCGCGGATGCGGCCGGCCGTAGCCATGGAGGCCTCCAGTTGCGCTCCCTTCGCCTCGGCTGCGTTCAGCCGCGTGCCCTGGGCAGCAATGGCTGTGCCCTGCGCCACGTCGGCTTTCTCCAGCAGGTCAAGGCGCGCAGTCACCGGCCCGATGGCGACGTTCCAGACGATGGCGAGGATGCCGCAGCCGGTCAGCACTGCGCCGCCCAGCGCACCGACGATCTTCAGCCAGACGGGCACGTCGGTTTTGGGCTCCGGCTTCGCGAGATGCGGGGCCAGAGCTGCGGTGAGTTTCGCAGCCAGGAAGTCGTTGCTTGCATGGGCCTGCTGCTGGTTCTTGATATCGTGCGACTGCTGGCTCGCGCGCTCAGCCGTGATCAGCGTTTCGACCTCCGCGCGGCTGAACGTGGTCTGGTCGGGCGGGATGGATCGTAGGGGCATCAGGCCTCCCTCGTCTGCCCAATGCGCACGATGCTCGTGGCCGGGCCTTCTGATTGCCATTTGCGCGGAATTAGGCCCACGCCTCTCCGACCACTCGGATTGACATCCGCGCATCGCTGATGATGTTGGGAACGGCCAGGAATATCTTCTGCTTCGTCGCAGCATCCAGGCTGTCGAAGAAGCCTTTGGCTGTAAGCGCCTCGGCCTCTGGAAGACCCTTGTCGCGCAGATACTGTAGCGTCATGTGGATCGTGGTATAGCTGCGCATCGGATAGTCGTCTTCAACACCGTCGATGTTAGAGAAGTTCACGCCGTAGCTGCGCAGGGCCTTGTTGATGAAGTGCTTATCCTCACCCCAGCCGCTCTTGTACTGCTCGGCCTGTTCCCAGGTGGTGAAGTGCGTGACCCCATCCGCCTCATACATGGTCATGCGTCCGGCGGTGCCATCTGCCGGGTTGAACCTCTCCGGATGAGTGAAGCGCCCGAGGATGAACTTGGTGTTCTTCATCACCCGATCATGGGCGCCGGGAACCCCAAGTCGTGCAGCGCGGAGATGCTCGCCATAGCCCATCTCGACTTGCCATGGGGCAACCATGTAGAACTCGCTGGTCGGGTATCCCCCGGCGGGGTCGCCATTGCGCAGGAAGTTGGGAAGCGTGCCTTCCAACTCACCCATCGGGGTCTCGGCATGCAGAACATTCAGTGTGCGATACTGCGCTTCCGCAACGGTCTGCCAGAACCCGCCGAACGGCTGGCGTGACTTCGGGATAAGCAGGGCAGCATTGAGGAACTGACGAAGACACCAAGCATACGCGCGCTGCTGGACATTCTTCAAGCCGATGCCGCCAGCGCGAGGGTCGGTCTTGTAGTAATTCAGGCGAGACGAACGGCCAGCCTCATCGTTGCTGTCCAGCGGGCCGCCATCCCAGGGGTAAACAGTGCCGCGCTCAGCTTCCTGGTTCCGGACCATGATGCCAAAAGCAGCCATACCTTCGACGGTGCGGAGGTAGGCTCGGCGGGCGGTCATCATGTACGGAACGGAGCAATACTCGCCCCAGTGCCCATCATCTATATCCCACTGCTCGCCATCCGCAGTGAGCTTGGAGGAGTTGATATAGGGGGCGCCGAAACTCCCCTGGGTATACTGATCCACACGCCCATACGGATCATCCACAGGGTTCACAAAGCGGCCAACATCTTGGCGGAAGTGATGGAAAGGAATGCCTCGGGCAGCTTCAGCCATGCGCTCGATGTATTCGGCAACCCTGGCGTCGCCCGTGGCCAGCCAAAGGGCCTGAGCCTCTGTAGCGTGACCAATGACGTTGTTGCCGCCCGTTCCGCCCATGCCCACGACGATATCGCGGGTGCCGTAGGGCTTGAGCCAGTTGGCGTTGTTCAGGTTCGTGGAGAACTCTGAGAGGCGGGAGGAGAAATCGAGGTCAGTGTCATAGCGCGCCACCAAGCCTGTCCGCATCAGGTAGGCGGTCGGCGGCCGATGGCGGGCAGGAGAAACGGCCACCTTCGTGCCGTCAGCCTTCCAGCGAGCCCGCTCACCCCAGCCGGTGTAGAGCGGCGCGCGAGGCACAGTCAGCGTGAACATGGTGGTGTTCTGATCGCCGATGAGCCTCATCGTATAGGCGGCGTCACCGACGCCCGCCTGGAACACGTAGAAGTTCCAGAGCGTCACATCGGCCTGGATCGAACCGTCTGAGTAGACGGCCAGATCCACTTCAAGGCGCCCCTTGGAGTTGATCACCGAGGCAGGCACTTCGCTCACAAACTGCGTCTGTGCGCAGATGGGGCCATTGAACCACCGGTCGGCCGGAACCGGCGTGCTCACACAATCCAGCGTGTGGGTTTGCGATCCGTTGCTGATCTCCACCCGGCAGGTACGCCCAGCCATACGCGACGCAATGTTCAATGGCGTTGATGGAGACGACGGAGCCGGCTCCTTCCACAACTCGACCGGGAGCTGTGACCCACTCCCGATAGCCGGCAGTGCGACATGCACGCCCCCCATCAGCAGAGACGAGCCGTCGTACTGGTCGGATAAGCGGTCCAACTGGGTCGCCATGCGGGTGCCATCCGCCAAGCGCAGGGAGACCGTATCTCCTGCGCCGATGTGCCCATTCTGAAATGCCTGGCCGAATGTGTAGACGGTGCCAGCAGGCGCGCCTGTTCCAGTGATCGGAAAGGATGCTAATTTGACGGCCTCACCTTGCGGCGGCGGATCGGTCGGGCCTGGATCAACCGGCGGGTCTACCACCACCGGCGCGGTGATCGTCAGGGTGGCCGAGGCCGTGCGCGGCGAGTTGGTGGCGTTCGGATGCGTGTCAGCAATGGCGACGGACAAAGAGCCCGCCGTCAGCGTGCCCGCCGTGCCACGCCGGATCTCCGTCTGGTTGTTGGCGAAGACCACCACATTGCCGCCGGCCGTGAAAGCGCGGGTGGCGCCTGCTGGCACCCCCTGCGACACGGTGGCGAGCAGGGTTCCAGCCGCGACATCGGTCTGGAAGGATGCTCCGGCCGCCGTGAGAGAGATCGCCGGCAACGTGACCGGCGGCGCCACGATGGACAGGCTGGCTGTCGCGCTACGCGGGCTGTTCGTCGCGTTGGGGTGCGTGTCCGTCACGGTGACGGAGAGCGAGCCGACGGACAGCGTGCCGGTGCTGCTGCGCCGGATCTGCGTCTTGTCGGCATTAAACTCCGCTACCCCGCCGGCCACCGTCAACGTCCGGGTCGCGCCGGCAGGAACCGCTGATACGGTGGCCATCGCTGTGCCCGAGGCAAGGTCCGTGCGGAAGGAGCCAGCCGCCGGCGTGATGACCGCCGCCGGCAACGTAACCGGCGGATCAACCGGCGGTATCACGATCCCGCCGCTAGCCGTCAGCAGCTTGCCGCCAGCCTTCAGCAGCTTGCCCTGAAATTTCAGCATGTCGTTGAGTTCCGTTGCGGTCCGGGGAAACGTGCGGCTCTGGACGGCGCGCGCGAGGATGTTGAACAGCGAGATGATCTCGCTGTTCGTCAGGGAGACGGGCGCGCTCATGGCTACAGAAGAATTTTCGTGGCCGTGACGCGAGCCAGCCAGACAACCGGGATGGTCGCATCTCCTGTGGCCTGAACCTGCAGGGCGCCATTGGTGGTGTCGGCCGTCACAGCCACGGACCAACCCGCAGCATTGCCCGCGTCGAGCACCGGAGCCGGGCCGGCCAGCATGGTTGTCCCCACGCCGGATATGCGCCGGAGCAGGCCGCTGTAAGTGGCGCGGAAGAACTTGCTGGTGTCAGTCTCGCCGATGCCCGTCAGGTCAATGCGGAAATCGAGCAGGCCCCCAATTGGGATGGTCAGGCGGGCCAGAGACGCGAAGCCGGAGCAAGACAGCAGCGTAGGCGTGGCGTTGGTGGTGTAGGCGGCCATGTAGTAGTGGCTTCGCTGGCAATCTCCGGTCGCCTTACGCTGGAAGCTGGCTTCCGCGTGTTCGCCGCTGACCTCCGCCGCCGCCCGCACGCCGCGAGCCGAGGAGGCAAATCCACTGGCCGTGCTGTTCGTGCCGAGAACCAGAGAGTTCTGACCGGACGCGACCACGCCGTTGCCGAGCGCAATGCCGCCGGTGCCACTGGAGATGGCGCCAGGCCCAACTGCCACACCGCTTGTCGAGGACGCTGCGGCGTTGTGCCCGAACTGGACGGATCTAGATCCGCGCCCGCCCTCCAGAACCTCGAAGGCGCCGCCAGAGACACGACCGCGAACCGTGTCAGACGATGAGGTCCAGCCGACCACCGACACGGACGAGGCGCTATCGTTGAAGCCGTTGAGGGTGATGGCGTTGCCGCCGCTGGAATATGTCAGGTCAACCGCGCCGAGGTCGTGGTTCGAGCTGTAAAGGTCGACGATGTTCAAATACGCACCAGCCGTTGCCGTGCCCATGCGCAGAGCCACAGCGGCCCGGCTTCCGAACTGTCCAGTAACAGCCCGAGCCCCGAGGATATTGCCGGAACTCTCGATCAGCAGGTTCGTGTTGCCGCGATGGTTGTAGGTCTGGATGTTGTTGATTTGCGCGCCGCCGCCAGCCAGGCGGAGGTTGGCGCTGAAGCCGCTCTCCAGATGGATGTTGCTGGCCGTCATCCCCTCGCCTTCCACGTTCAGGGCATAGCGGGGCCAGGACGGGATGGCGACGTTGCCGCCCCAGACATTGATGTGCGAGGCTCGGACGCCGAACTTCAGGTAGATGCCATCGAAGGTGTTGTTTGGCCCGTTCATCGCCGGGTAGCGGACGTTCGCGCTCCACACATGCGCGTCCGAGACACCGAGCCAGATGCCCTCTTCGCCGGTGGTATCGGTGACCACCCGCTTGATGCAGCCGTTGAACGGAGACACCCCAACCTGAGTGTTTCCGTACTCCAGGTGCAGGCCGCGTCGGTAGCAGTTCTTGATGCGGATATCGACCACGAAGTCTCGGCCAAAGATGGCGACGCCATGCCCTTGACCGGCGGGTGCCCCAGTGTTGTTGGCTCGGTTGCCGTCGAGTGTCCCGTATCCAATGATGCCCCAATCCGAGATGCCCAGGCCGCTATTCGTGCCGGTGAGGGACCGAAAGTCCTGCCCCTCGATCATCGTGCAGTTGGAGCCGTTGGCGAGCCGGATAGTCGCGCGCTGGTCAACGTCGAGGATGACGCCGGTTCGCATGATTATCGTCCGGCTGGTCATGTAGGACGTGCCCGCCTGACGCGGCCGGGTCACTCGGATTGTGCCGCCCCCTTGCGAAGCGGCGTAGTCAATGGCCCGCTGGAACGCGTTGCTCCAATCCGCGTCGCCCGCGCGCCAGAAGTTCCGCAGGAGGAGAGTGTCGCCAGCGATGTCCTTGAGGGGGCGCGCATCACCCGCATTGACGTCGGCATCAGCCAGCGTCGTGGCGTTGCTGACCTCGGCGACCCGCGCGATCTGCTTCGGCTGCGTAGGGGCCGTCTCGATCTGGACATCTTCAATTGCCGTGCCTTGGAGCGCGTCGGCATTGGAGCCGTCGAGTAGGAGGGCTACAGAACCAAGCTCGGTGGCTCCTTGCAGGGCCTGCTGAACAGCCTCCGTTCCCGCCGCCTCTGCGCGACCCGCCGCACCCTCGGCCCTCGCGACTGCTGCTGGAACCGCGTCAAGCTGCGCCGCCGTTACAGGAATGGCTGCGCGGAATGTGGGATCGTTGAGGACGACGCGGGTACTGCCGCTCATGAGGTACGCTCCATGCGTGAGTGATCGCACTCGGCATTGCTGCCGCGCGTTGGGTAGGCTCAGGGGGGCTGAGAGGCTGTTAGGCGGGCTTGACGACCAGGGAGCCGTCCGAGGTCATGTAGATGAAGCGGCCGTCTGCCGTAGTCAGGTACTCGATGGCAGACAGCGGCTTGCTGGCAGGTAGCGCCACGACATCGAAGGAGGCCACCGCAACGGTATGGCTTGGGATGGAGCAGCGCGCCACCACGTGCCAAGTGCCTGGCATCTCCACCGCCAAAGCGATAGCAAACACACCGGGGCCGAGTTTTGCCACGGCCGCTGGCGGCACGGCGATCTCGTCGCCGGTAGGGTCGCGGACCATGAAGGCCACATCCGATACGTCAACGGGCTGGCTCGTGGAGCGATCCAGGAACGTGGCGACTGCCCGCAAGCTGGTCCCGGCATAGAACCGAACAGGACGCCCCGGCTTGCGTCCACCCAGCGTCATGCTGGCGGCGACCTCGACAGGGAGCGTGATGCTCATCAGCGGTCCTCCTGCGCGGCGATGTCAGCGGCGTAGATGCGCCCGCGCTCGTTCCATGCCTGCTGTGGTGCCGGCACCGGGATTGAAGTGAACTTGCCGAAAAAGCCAGTCCGGTCAGCACGCTCAGTACGTGGGACCACGAAGACTTGGCGCTGCGTGCCCGCTTCCAGTGCGATGGTTTCCAGCACGTCCGCCTCGCTCTCACTCAGCGTGGCCAGGGTGAACCGTGCGCTTCGCCGCGGCAGGCTCGTTCTGTCGTCAACGCCGCCCGGCGCATAGCCATTGGGTGAGGGGTCGCGCAGCGGCAGCAGCGCAGGCCCAACCCAGAGGCGCGAGAACTGCAAGTACGGCTGGCTGCTCGTGATGACGATCTGAACAAAGCGGACTTGGGCGGGCTCGGGCAGCACCCAGCACCACAAGCCGCGCGGCAGGGAGAACGGCTTACCGGCACGGACGACGAAATCGGCGCCCGCCATGTCGGTCATGATCCGGCCAGCCGCGTCCACCACCAGCAGGTCGCCGGCTTTGCCCAGCTCGTCCCCGCCTTTGGCTATAGCTGAGAGCGAAAGATCCACCTTCGCGCTTGCTTCCGGCAGCATGCCGTCCCGTGGGGCAAAGAGGGCAACAGTCCGCACCCACTGGAGAGAGCCCAAGTCCAGCCACAGCGTGCGGGTTGTGCCGGGGCCGGTGCGCCAGACCTCGCCCAGGCGCTCTGTCAGCAGCGCGCGCACACCAAGGCCCGCGACCTCGCTGTTGGTCTCGATCGAGGCGCCGGGCAACTCTGCAAGGTTTATGGCGGAGATGAGCGAGGGCATTGGTCAAACCTGCACAGCCGCGCGAAACAGCGCGTCGATCTCGCTGTCGCTCATGCCGATCTTTGCTGCGACGGTCAGCAGCGTCGAATTGTCGCGCCGGATCTCCAGCGCATAATCCCATTCCTCCTGCGCTTCCTCTCCCTCGGCCGCGATAGCGGTTTCAATCTGGGCCAGAAGTCCAGCCTGACGCAGGGCGCGCCGGGCTTGAAGTGGGGTGAGAGACATGGGCACCGGCGGCGGCACCGCTTCGACGTGCAGCGCCGCACGCAGGGCATCATCCATCGGAACGAGTTGGCCATTGACGTAAACGAAAGCTGGGCTGCTAGAAATCATTCTGCCCCCCACAGCGTGAAGCGGCCTGCCGCAATGCTGGCGCTGACGAACGAGACCACGATCTGCTCAGCCGGCCCCGAGGTGATCCCAGGCACCCAGCCGGATGCCTCATAGCCATGATGCACGTTGTTGCCGTCGCGGAAATGCGCACGCGCCCACCAAGCCCGCGCCCCGGACGCGTTGAATTCGAGGTATCCAGCAGCAGCACCAGGCGAACCGGGCGACAGCCGGCCGACGTTGAGCGCTCCGCCCCCGGCCACCACGCCCGTCTCGGACGCGATCGTGTGCCGGTACGGATAATCAGCGGCGCCCTGCAACAGCGCGCCACCCACGTAGAGGCGGAAGTAGAGGTCGGTCTGAGCCTGCGCTGGCGTCACGTCCTGCCAAGTCAGGCGAAACCGGGGATACTCGGGCGGTAGCGACTTGATGATCGCCGCGACTGGCGAGGTGACGATATCGACGTTCAGCCGCTCCCAACCTGGCTCGTTGCCGCCGTACTGGAGGTACTCGGCGACAGCCACGCAGGTGATGTATTTGGTGGTGCCGGCCGGCCAGTTAACGGCTGACGTGCCGCCATTGCTGGTACGGATGATGCGGCTGCGAGACAGGGTGCTTGGGCTACCTGGCGTCACGCTCCCGACGAATTCCTCCCAGGTCGCGCGGTCCTCGCTCTCGCAGACCCAGGTATAGGGGCGCCCAGGCACCGCGCCGGCGGTGAAGGGATCGGAATACCCGACAGGCGCCAGTCCCAGCACAAGCGCGCCGGTGCCGCCTGAAGTGGTGGCGACCCTCACGCGGTCGAGCAGATAAGCGTCGGCCATCTAGCGGCCCTCCTGGTTGGTCATTGTTATCCCCACAGCGTCAGCGTCTTCGCGTCACCCACCTCATCCGAGGCGATTACCTGCCAGTGGCGCCCGGCCAGCCGCGGGTGATCGACCGCCACCACGTCGCCCAGGTCGATCAGGTGCCCCCACTTGCCCACCGGTACGCGCCATCGCCGCCGCCGGGTGCCGTGCAGGGCCAGCAGGTCATCCGCCAGCGCCTGGGCAGGCCCCGCCGTCCGGAAGCCACTGACCAGCACATCTGGATCAGTGGCAGACGGGTAGATCTGGTTGATCCTTGTGTCGTAGGCGGTTGCGACCTGCTGAGCTGTGCCGTAGGCGGCCACCAGCGCAGGATCTTCCTCAGCGATGCCGAACAGGTCCGTGGCGGTCTGCACCTGATCGAGCACATGGTAGGCCACGCGCTGGCGCCAGCGCGGCGCCACGCCGGCCACCTCGCTCGGGTCCGCGGTCACCATCCACCGCTCGATGATCATGCGAGGACCGAGCAGCTCCGGCTGCGCCAGCCGGCCAGCCACGATGCGGCCCAGCCGGTCCGATCCCCACCACCCGGCGCAGCTGCCAAACACCTGATCAAGAGCGGCCGTGACCGTGCCAGACCGCCAGATCCACCCGGCATCCCCGAGCGGCAGTTGCGCGAAGCCGCTGCGGACGATGCGCTCCCCGCTCAGCCCTCCCGGTCCTTGCAGCAGCGCCAGGGCAATGCCGGCGTGGCTGATATCGCCCGGGCTGCGGGCATCGCAGGTCAACTGTCCCGCCGGCGGGCTGCCGGTCCGCACCAGCCCATGCGTCAAACAAGTCGCGTAGGAGGAGGTTGGCAGTGGCGCCGCCAGCAGCGCCTCCAGCGTCGGATAGTCGCCCACCAGCGTCAGCGGCGCCCCGCCATCCCGCAGCGCGAAGACCGCTTGCAGCGGGACGGAGGAGACCTGCCAGACCAACAGCGTGGCCAGCAGCCGCGTCGGCGCGATGTTGGGCTTAAAGCCCAGCAACAGCGGGCGGGACTGCCCGGCAAGCGCCACGTCCCCCTCCAGCCCTCCCGTGCCGGCATAGACCCCGCAGACCGGCACGGAGAGGTCCGCGGCAGCATCCCGCAGGGCGACCGTCAGCCGCGTGCCGCTGGTCATCGCCGCGCTGGTGATGCGCAGATCGGCCACCCGGCCGAACTCGTTGTACATCGCCCGGATCGGCGTGCGATACGGCCCGCGGCGCAGGACAGCGAGACGGCCGGCCATGGCCCAATCGCCGCCGATGAAATCCAGCCCGCCGTCGGCATTGTCGAGGGCCAGCTCGCCAGCCTGGAAGTTCAGCCTGGCCGTGTCCTCCGGCAGCACACGGAGGCTGCGGACCAGCGTCGGCGGCTCCACCAGCCGGTCCGGATAGGCGACATTCGGCTGCGCCGCGTCATTTGGCTCCCCGATCCAGCCGCGCAGGCTGAAGCGTAGTACCAGGCCTGCCCCACCCGTGGCGGGTAAGTCGTCCGGCATGGCGCCCACCGCGACGCCGCCGGGCATACCCAGCGCGGGCGGCTGGACATTCACCGGCTCCGGCGTGGCGCCCAGCTCGATCAGCCATTCGTCGGGCAGGTTCGGCAGGTCGGTAACTACGAACTCCCCCGGAAAGGCATCGGGGCCGCTCGGCGTGACACCAGGCGCCCAGGCGCCTGGCGCGTGCAGGCCGGTCATCGGTCAGCCAGCAGGCCGGCGAGCTGCTGCCGGAACAACTGGTTCTCCGTCTTCAGATCCTTGATGGCGTCCACGATGCTGTCCGAGGTGGTCTTCAGCATCGACGCCATGGCGGAGTTGGTGAGTGTGTCAGCCGAGATGTTCCCGATGCTCTCCGCCACACTGGAGATGCGATCCTGCGCGAAGCCAAAGCCGGCGCTCGACCCGTAGTAGGACCGTGCTGCGTCCCGGTAGCGCCCCGCCACAGTGGTGAACTCGCTGATCGCATCGAAGTCCCCCGATGCCGCGCGGCTGGCCACATCGTTGAAGTCTCGCTCCGTCAGGCTCAGTTTGGCCTGCGGCGAGAGCAGTGAGCTGTCGTCCGTCTGCATCGACTGGATGAAGTCAGTGATGCCTCCGAGCGTGCCCGTCACGGTCTGCTCAGCCTGCTGGCGCTTGGCCAGATCCTCCGCGACCTGCGCGGCGCTGCCACCCAGGGCCAGCATCTGCTCAGCGAGATCGGCCGCCGCGTCATCCACTCCGCGGAAGGAGATCGCAACATCCCGCAGTTGTTCGTTGTTCAGCCCGTTCAGCGTGGACTGAAGTTGCTGCCAGTAGAGGCGGTCAGGATCGAGGCCGGCCGCCGCATAGGATGCGCCGTTCTCAGCCCAATTTGTCCGCACGTTCTCGACGGAGTTGATGTAATCGCGCCCCTCGGCCGAGCGGGATGCCTGCCAATAGCCCAAGCGCGTCTGCTGGTTCTGGATCGCTTGCTGCTGCGCCTCGGTCGCCGCATCGGTCGCCACTTTGAAGTCCAGCATCGACTGCGCGATGTTTGCCATGGCCTCATCGAGGCCGCGGAACTCGTTCACCACATCGCGTAGCTGGTCCGCCGACAACCCGCCGAGCAACTGGGACGCCTGCGCGTTGTAAAGGTCCTCTGCATTGCGCCCGACCGACCGGTACAGGTCTGCGTTGGCGGTGTAGTTGGAGCGGATCTCACGCGCGGCCTGGACGTAGCCCCGCCCCTGCGCCTGCCACATCGACTGGTCATAGCCGACGCCAACCTGGATGCGCGCATAGTCGGCGGCTTCCTGCTGGCGCTTCACCAACTCGTCCGTGGCGAGGCCCAGGGACGCCGACTTGTTGATCACCTCCTGGAACGGCGCCTTGATCTGCTCCAGTTGCGCCTCGAAGGCTTCCAGCCCGGAGCGCGTCTGCTCCAGGGGCTTCTGCATCGCCTTCCAGGTGGTCTCGTACCAGTCGATGTTGGCGAGGGTCTTGTCCGGGTCAGCTACACCCGTAGCCCCGATGATCTGTCGGATGTTGGCGTCGGGGGTCTGCGCCATCGCCTGCTGCAGCATCCGCGAGACAAAGGCCTGCGTAACGGCGGTGATGCCTTCCTCGTCCGTGCCGCCGTGCAGCTTGTCGGTGCCCAGATAGACGTTCAGGCCATCGCGAGCGCCGTACTCAACCCGGTAGGCCGTCTCCACCGAGCGGCCGAGACCGGCCTTTTCCCCGATCTGGTCCGCGATCTTCATCAGCTCCGCGCCAATGGCACGCGCCTGGTCGCGGTTCTCCTGGCTGTAGCGGTCGCCGTTCAGGCCGTTAATGTCCACCACACCCGGCTCGTTGGTCCGAAAAGTAGCGGTGCCGGTGCGGTCGGACGGCTTCTGGCCGGGCAGCAGGGCGCCCAACACTGTCAGGGCCGCCGCCGCGATCCAGCCGTAAACCGGAACCGCCATGCTGGCCATTGCCGCAGCCGATAGCCCCGCCGTGGCCGCACCGCCGGCTGCCTGGGTATAGCCGCCGACGCCGCCCCGCTGGATGCCGCTGTAGGCGCCGTAGAGGCCGCCGGCGATGCCGAGGGCGCCGGTTGCTGCGCCACCATAAGTCAGGCCGCCCACACCGCCACCGGCGGCACTGCCGCCAGCATCGATGGACGACTGCGCCATGGAGCCATAGCCGGCTGAGTTCGTGACGGCGCCGCCCGCATTGATGCCGCCGCTGGCGCCCCAGATTGGCGTGTTGAGAACGCCATCCAGGCCGCCCCAGCCAGTTGCGAACTGGGTAGAGCCATTGATGTAGCTGGTCGGATTGATGCCGCTCAGCTTGCTGTAGGCGGAGTAGGCTTGGGCGCCCTGCGAGGCGTAGCCGATCAAACCGCCATTGCTGTCTGTGATCTCCAGGGATCCGCCGCCGGCACCCATCACCGTGCCAATGCCACCCAGCGTGCCGCGCGTACCGCCGAAGACGGCGTTCAGGACGGGGTTGATCACCGCCAGCCTCAACCCGGCCTGGATCACCTCACTGAACACGGCCTTGGCGATGTTCTTGAAGTCGATGGCTTTCAGGCTGCCGTTGGCGAAGGCTTCCGTGATTGCGCTGCCGATGCGGTCGAACGCCTGCTCGCCAACACGCGCCAATTCGTTCCAGGAGTTGGTGAGTTGCTGGTTCGACGCCTGTTGGGACGCGATGCGCTTGATGTTGTCCTGCGCCTTGCGAGACGCATCACTATCAGGATCACCCCCTGCATTCGCGACCCGCTGACGCTCCTTCATGACCGCCAGTTCGGCCTGCCTCGCCTCTGTCGAGAGGCCGATCAACCTCGCTTCCTGTTCCAGGAGAGCGATCTGGTCACTCTGCTGCGCGATCAGACTGCCTGTGCTGAGATCTACGTCAGCAGCCTTCTGGTCCCGCTTGGCCTGGACCAGCATGTTGACGTTCCGGGTATAGTCGGCCGTGCCCGGGATGGCGAAGTTGAGAGCCTCAATCTCAGCTTGGCGCTGTATTTCGACTTCCTGCATAGCCGCCACACCACCGGCCAGGGCGGCGGTTTGGGCTTGCTTCTTCGCTGTATCGCGCTCGGTCGCCTCGATCGACTTCATAAGCTCGCTGTTCATGCGAGCCTGTGCCTGCCGGCGCTCCTCCAAGCCGCGAGCAGCCTGCCCTTCAGGGCCTTCGCCGGCCGCACGGGCCGCCTGGATGCCACGCAGTTCCGCCGCTGCAAGTTCCTGTGCCGCGCCAGACGCCTGACGGAACACCCGCGCCTGTTCGTCGCCCTGGCGGCGAAGCTCGTCCATTGGATCGCGCAGCCGCTCGGCCTCGGCGCGCAGCTCCTTCAGGCGGTCCGCATAGTCGCGAGCCCGCTCGGGCGACAGACCATCGGTCCCGGCAGCCGCCTCGTAGAGGCTGATCTGCGCAGCGTTCCGCTCCCGCAGAACCTGCTGATTATCCCAGTTCTGCAGCCCTTCATCCGCCGCAGCCAAGGTGCGCCCGCCACGCCCTGGCACAGCACTACCCTGCCCGAAATCCTGCGGGCGGGCGTAGAAGACCTGATCGCCGATGCGGACGCCGTCTCCCTCGGCCCAAGCGGGCCGGTTGCGCCCCAGGCTCGACTGCAAGCCTGGGGCATAGAAATGCGTCGCGCCGCCCGTGGGGTCCGCGACCTGCCCGCTCATCACTCCGGCCAGGATACGGGCAGCCTGCTCGTACTGGGCCGGCGACATCGCCATCAGCCGGTCACGGGTCGCCGTGTTGCCCCAGGGCTCGAACTGCCCCGGTGCCATGACGACCTGATCCGGGCTCTGGCCCGTCAGGCGCGCGCGGTTGACGATGACCGCTGCTGCGGCCGCCAGCCCCTGATCGCCCTGCCCACCAGCCTCGCCATAGAGGATGCGGGCCGCAACGTCGCTGGAGCCAGTGACCGGCGATCCGGCCGGCGTCGAGGTGCGCCCGCGCAGCCAATCGTTCGCCTGCGCGCCGGCCTCGGTTGGGTCGCCGGCGATCAGCCGCCCCATCCAACCCAGGCCTTCGATCTTGGAGCGGACCTGTTCCAGCTTGTCGATCACGGAAGCGAGGAAGCTGATGAGGCCGCCGGCGGTGGCCACGACTGGCCTGCCAATGCCCTCCAGGATCACGCGCAGGCCGCTCTTCCCGTCTGCGCCGTTCCACAGACGGGTGGCGGCCTTACTTGCTTCATCCATTGCCCGCTCAAAGGGCGTCATGGCAGCAGCGGCGTCTGCTACGCTGCGGGCGTAAGCCTGAGTGTAGAGCGTCTGAGCCTGATGCTTCTGGCCAGATGCCTCCAGCAACTCGATCTGGCGCCGCAGGGCATCGTCCATGCCACGGAGATCGCCATCAATCATCCGGCGCGCGGCATCTCCAGGCTTCTTCAGCCCGTCAGCTAGGCGCTGCGCAGCCTCCGGCACGGTGACGCCGAACGCCCGCGCCACATCTGCGCTGAGCTTGGTCAGCCGCTCCAATTCGGCGCGGTTGCCCGAGAAGTCCCGAGACCCGGCGATGGTGCCAGCCGCCGCGCGAGCATCAGCCGTGGACAGCGTAGTAGAGCCAGCCAGCCTGCGAGCCATGGTGTCGGCGTCGCGCGCCAGCTCCTGGAAGTCGGAGCGCGTGGTCCGCAGGCGCGCCGACAAGTCATTGATGGCGCGCTCGGCGCGCTCGGCCGTCAGGACCGCTGTCGCCAGAGCCGCTGTCGCCGCAACGATACCGACATTCAGCGGAGTGGCGAGCTGCGTCAGGACACGCATGGCGCCCGAGAGCCCGCCCATGGCGTCAATCGCCTGCGGCCCCTGCTGCACCAGCGGCAGGAAGATCCCACCGCCGGAGCTGATCTGGACGCCGAAGTCCACGACCTGCGCCGTCAGGTTCTGCATCTGGTGGCGAGCCAAGCCAAGGCTATTGGTGACCTGCCCGAGCGCCTGGGTCGTCCCCTGAATGGGCGCGTGCGATGCAGCGAAGGCGGCAGTGGTGCGCTCGCGAGCGGCCTGCGCCTCGCGTGCAGAGATCGCCCCCAGACGCTCGGCCTCAGCGATCTCCTCCAGGGTGTTCTCATACTGCTTGCTGGCGGCATAGAGCGGGTTGAACTTCGCCCGCAAACGATCCAGTTCGGCACCATAGGCAGCCACGTCGGCGGCGCGCCGGGCATAGTCGTCCTGGTTCGAAGCCCGAACGCCCTGCGACTGGTTGAAGGCGGCCTGCGCCTGCGCGGCACGCTGAGCGGCCTGCGCGGCGGCATCGAGGCGGGCGGCGAGGCTCTGCGCTGCTGCGGAGGCTTGATCGGCACCCTGCCCGGCGGCCGCTTCGGCAGCCTGGAGGGCTTGGAGCTTCTCCCGGGCGGCCTGCGCCTTGGTGGCCAGAGCATCCAGAGCGCGGCTGGCCTGCTCCTGCGACACGGTGCCGGCTGCCACGTCAGTGGAGAGCGCCTTCCTGGCGGTCCCCAGGTCCCGCTCGGCTTTCTCGGCCCGCTTGGCCGCCTGCGTCACCGCATCGTGCTGGTTTACCCAGGTAGCGCCCGAGCGGGACGCGCGAGTGACTTTCTCTTCCGTCTCCTGGACCGTAACGCCGAGCTTTTCGACCGCGCGAGCAGCCGCATTAGCGCCGGCGCTCATCTGGTCCTCATAGCGCGCACGGAAGACCGCCTCGGTCACCTGGGAGACTGTTGCCATGCCGGTGGGCCTCCCATTTGCAACTTCAGGTTGGATTGTCGTAGCGTTGTAGTTTTCGGAGATCGCGAAGGATGCGCGTAATCGGAATTGGCGTTGCTATAATACTGGGGCTGGCACTGATCGGCGCATTAGGTCAGTCCGCCTCCGGCCCTAAACCTGATCAAGCATTTATATCTGCAGGTGAGAACTGGATACGTGATCGTGTTGCGGATGGTCTTGGCCTAAGAGAGAGTGTTCAATTCGGGCGTTATGAAATTGTCAATTTCGAGAAGAATTGGCATGCCATGTGCGGCACTGTTACTTACAGAACCCGCGACAACAAGCGTACAATCCGATCCAGGTTTTGGGCTGGTGCTTTCCCTCGGCAGGACGGCACATGGAGCTTCATTGTTAACGCGGTTGAGGCAGGCGCGCGGCCCGAGATTGCGAGAGACCAGTGGCAACGGTTCTGCAAGAACATCCCTACGCCGTCTTAGCTATCTGACGCTAATCACCAGCGCCGGGTTCTCCACCGGCCTGCCGGCCTTTTGCCCGGTCTTCAGTATGTACTGGCCTGGGAAGTGGACGGTGTAGACCCGCCTGGCATCAAGCGTTGGGAACCGGCGCCGCACAGCCACCGCGGCGTCGTCCACCATGTTAGGCGGGACACTGAAGCGGAGACGCCGGTTGCCAGCCAATTGAACATCCTGAAGGCGCTCGTAGGGCTGAAGATTGGTGATCAGGATCTCGCCCACACCGGCTCCGACCTTCTGCGGATCGAAGCTGCCCTGACGGATGATCCTGGCTCCGGCGGCAGAGCCAGCATTGAAAGACGCCGCCACCTTGGCCCCGTTGTGGTAGGTGCCGCGGGCCGGCCCTGAGGTGTATCCCTCGGCACCGATGGCATAGATCCAACTGTCCCGGAACTTGCCGCCCCGCACCGGGGACCTGGCCCGAAGGTAGGCCATGGCGAAGGCGGCTGCCTCCCCGATCACCGAGAAGCGGTAGACAATAGCGCCATCGGGCTTGACCGATGCCTCGTCAGCCCCCTCTCGACCATCCACAAAGGTTCGGTAGGACGGGGACGCCCGCCCTGACCGGATCAGCTCGTCTCGACCCTCGCGGGCGACCCGCGCCAGGATCTTGGACTGCTCGGCCGGCGACAGGTTGCGGGAGACGAAGGCATTCACCTGGCGGGAGAAGGCCGATCCGCTCATTTGCCATCCACCTTCTGCTGCTGCCCCCACCAGAGAAGATATTCCTCATCCATGGCGGCGAGGCACCGTTCCAGGAAGGCCATCTCTTCAGTGGAGTAGCGGTGATGCAGGCACCAATCGCGGACGGATGACCATGTGATCCGCCCGGGGGCGCTCTTGATCATCACCCCGCCGAGCCCTCCGCCAAAGCCGGCGACGGTGTGAGGCCGTTCATCGTGGAGACGATGCCAAGCCCGCCAGATCCAGATGAGCCAGTCGTCCAGATCCGGCTGAGGCGGCTTCTCTTCATCTGGAAGGTCTGCCAGCACCTCCCGATACCGCCCCCACTCCAGCGCCAGCCGGAGGGCCTGCCTTAGTTTCCCGCCGCCTCCTCAAGGTCCGCAGTGCGGCGCTGCCCCACCTGCCCGGCCGCCCGGTAGCAGGCCAGCAGCAGTTCTGCGTAATCGGGATCGCGCAACATGTCCTGGAACTCGGCGAAGGTGACCTCGCGGCCATCATCGTGGTGCAGGTTCCGGACGCCGAGGACCACGTGCTCGATGAGCACTTCCGTGTTGATGGCGCGGCGCTGGGCGTTGCTCAGCTTGGATACGTCACCGTTCAGCGGAATGGCTGCGCGGCGCTGACGGCGGGCCTGCGCGTCGTAATAGGCGTCGGTGAAGCCGCGGGTGTGGATCTCGAGATCGTCGAACTCGTCGCCGACCTTGATCCAGTCGCCCTCGTTGATGGCCTTCGAGTTGGTCTTGAAGGCGGACAGCTTAGCCATTGCGGTTCAATCCTCTGCGGGAAGGGTGTTGGGTGCGGGGAAGTCGATCGAGGTGCCGTCGCGGTATTCGATCCGGGACACCTCGCGGATGCCACCATCGGGGTGGCGCATCCGGTAGTCGGCCGACGCGCTGTCAATCAGGACATGCGGCCCGACGATCTCCAGGGTTGCGCGGGTCAGGCGACCCACACCCATGTCGATGCTGATGCCCTGGATCAGCAGCGTCTTGCCCAGGTTCTCGCCCGTGTCAGAGCGCGTGACCCGGACACGGTGTGGCTCTGGGCCCTCGGCCTCGATTTTGACGCGGTCCATTACGGGATGGTCCTTGCGGGATTGCGGGGCAGGAAGGCGGGGCCGGCCGCGCCCCGCAGCAGCGGCCGGCCCCTACGCTCGCCGGTGCCGCGGCGCCGGCAGGCGATTACGGGGCAGCGGCCGGGGTGCGGGTGATCCGGAGCGCGACGCCATTGCCGTCGTCGCCGCCTTCGAGATCGAACCTGGCCATGATCGGCTGGCCAGGGCCGCCGGCATTCACAGTGGGGTTCATGATGGTGGAGCCCGGCATCTCGAACTTGTAGGAATTGCCGGCCGCGTCGAGCGTGCGGAAGGAGAGCAGGCCAGCCGTCTCGGCCTTGAACCGGTCATAGAGGGTGAAGTCGCGGAAGTAGAACTCCACGCTCCCGCTCACCATGAAGTTGCCCATGCGCATGCCGGCGGCGCTGGCGGAACCGAGGCCGAAGTCAGCAGCAGCGCCATCATTGGTGATGTTCAGGGTGATGCTGTTGCAGACGGCCGGCACCGCCGCGCCATCCAGCATGACATCGCGCACACCGCCCACAGGGTCCATGACGCGGCCCGTCGGGGCTGCCGTGTAGGTGCCACCGGTGGAGGCCGAGACGGCGGCCTTCTTCTCTTCCTTCGCCAGCACGCCGAAGGAGCCGGAGAGGAACTGGCCGCGCGCGACGTTCAGCGTGCCGCTGTTGATGAAGGAACCAGCGTACTGCAGCAGGGTCGTCGCGGCGAACCTCTTCTCGAAGAGGAAGCTCTTGAACACCAGGCCATTGGTCAGAACGTCGCCGGTCCATTCGCCGCCGAGCAGGCCCGCCAGGATGTCATCATAGGTGCCGTAGCTCAGCGCGAAGTCGATGCCGCCGCTTGCCGTCTCGTCCGTCGTGACCGCCGACGACGCCACGCGGCTGGGGTTGATCTCGCTGGGCCGCTGGCGCGTCTTCTGGCCACGCAGGCTTTCGCCCGTGAAGCGGATGGCCTTCAGCTTCGGGCTGGCGGGCATGACGCCCCAGGCCGTCTCTTGGATGTAGGCCAGCTGGACGAGGTTGCTCTCCAGGCCGGCGGCGTAGTTGGTGGTCGAGGCCATGCGGCCCTCCATGAAAAAAGCCGCCCGGAGGCGGCCTGTGATGCGTGGGGGAGCGGCCTCGCGGCCGGGGGTTCAGCCCGCCTTCTCGGCGGCCTTGGCTTCTTCCTTGGCGGCTGCCTTCTCGACCCGCTCCGCCGCCTTGGCCTCCTCCTTGGTCGGCACCGGCTCGGCGCGCTGCCCGGGCAGCAGGAACGGCGTGAAGCGCTCGTCCACAGTCTGGTCGCCGACCTCTTTGCCGGCCTCGTCGAAGATCTTGAAGGTACGTTCGGCCATGCGGCCCTCCTCAGAAGGACTGGAAGCGATAGGCAATTTTCAGCGGCAACCGATGCCAGTTGCCCTCCTCGTCATCCCCACCGGCATCGAAGATGAAGCGGTCATAGAGCACCGCGCGGGGCGGCAGACCGCGGAACCAGTCGGCTGCCTGCTTGCGCAACGCTACGCCTTCTGTGATGCCGGAGCCGGTGGGGATCACCACCGCCACGTCGATCATCCCCTCCTCCAGCCAGACGCCAGGGCCCAGTTCCATGGGCTCGGAGCCATCGGCGCGGAGATCGACGGCCAGGAAGGGGGCTGGAGGCTCAGGAAGGTCGAAGGGCTCATTCGGCCACGCAACCGTTAGGCCGGCCTGCGCGGCGCCGTCAGCGATGATCGCCCGGGCATCGAGCCACACGTCAGGGCTGCTCATGTCAGGAGACCCATATCGACCAGCCGATCAGCAGTGGCCCGTCAAAGATCGGCCGAGCAGCCTTCACGGTGGATGTGCGACCGTCGATCACCAGCCGGTCGGGCTGCGCGGGCGGGAATGGCCAACCAGCAGCGGCAATCTCGTCATGGAGCGTTTCGACCTGCTGGTCGTTGACCTGCACGCCACCCTGGATCTCCTGCGGGCGGTAGGTGCGCGGGAAGCCCAGCAGGGTGACGGAGACCGCCGGCGTGGTGCCGCGCGCCTGGCGCGTCAGGACCATAGAGCGGCCGTTCTTGCGGATCTCGGCGCGCCGTCCGGCGAGGAGTTCGCTCATGGTCAGCCCATCACGTAGCGGACATAGGGAGCCAGGAGGCTGGCCGCCTGCGGAGGCAGCGCGCCCATATCGGCGCTGGCGATCCAGGAGGTGGAGCCGACCCCTTCGACCGTGCGGGAGCGCAGCATGGGATCACGTCCCATGCCGGCGGCGCGCGCGGCTACCAGGGTCAGGCAGGCCTGCTCGATGTCGGCCGGCAGGTCACGGTCGGGGGAGCCAGGCAGGGACCAGCCAGCGGTGTAGGTGACCGTCAGCCGCCGGCTGAACCACCCGCCACGGCAGTCCCCGTGCAGGCGGTAGATCAGGCCGGCCGCGAGGTCGCATTCCATCTCGTCATCGAGAAGGCCCAAACCATCCGAAACGACGGCCGGCGCGGCGATCAGCGGCGCGCGGTCGAGGATCAGCGGGCCATTGGCGGGGCGCAGGAAGGTCTGCGTGACCGTCTCGCGCGCAAACCGGCGGCGGCAATGGCTGACGATGGACGCCGAAGCTTGGTCGATCCACTCGCCCACCGTGATATCGTCCACGTCATCCCCCACCACGGCCTGAGCGCGCACGGCCGCAATGGTCGTCAGGCGGGTGCCGGTGGCGGGGGTGACGATGGACAGCATGGTCAGGCGCTCTTGTTCTCGGGCGCGGCGCCCTGCGCCTTGTTCTCGGCCACGGCCTCCGCCTTGGCCTCACGCTGCGGAGCGCCGGCGGCCACCTTGTCCCACTTCGCCGCTTCCACGGCCGTGGCGCGCGCCAGGCGCTCCTCGTAGACGGCGTGCGCTTCCGCCACGGAAGGCTGGGTTGGCGCCGCCGGCGCGGTGCCGGCCTGGTTCAGCTTCTCCACCGGCTTGGTTTCGGCCTTCGCCGCCGGCTTCGGATTGGTCTCGTCGGCCATCTGGCCCTCCTGAAAGACAAAGCCCCGCCGGAGCGGGGCCTATGGGTTGCTCAGGGGTGTGGCAGCCGGATCAGGCCGCCACCTTCACGAACTTCACGGCCTGGGTGTCCAGGATCATCCCGCCCACACGCTTCGTCGTGTAGAAGCCGACGAAGGGCTTGTTGGTGTACGGGTCGCGCAGCGTGCGGATGCCGATGCGGTCCAGGATGCGGTAGGCGCGGCGGAAGTCACCGAAGGCGATGGGCATGGCGTTCGCCGCCACGTCCGGCATGTCCTCCAGGTCGGTCACCGGATAGCCCAGCAGGGAGCCGGGCTCGCCGGCCTGCAGCGAGGGCTGCCACAGGTAGTTGCCGTCGTTGTCCTTCCACTTCCGCATGGTGGCCAGCGACACGCCGTTCATCAGCCAGCGCGCGTTGCGGCGGTAGCCCTTCTTCAGGCTGTAGATGACATCCAGCAGCAGGTCGCCCGGCGCCGTGGTTGGCAGGGTCGCCGCGGCACCGGTGGGGAGAAACTGGAAGGTGCCGAACGGGCGGGTCTTGTCGCCGGTGGCCGCCATCGGCGCGGTGAACAGGCCCTTCGGCTTCTTCACGCCGTCACCGAACAGGAAGGCCCGGCCCTCCTTTTGCGCGAACTCGTAGGCGATTTCGCCCGCCAGCTCGGCCTCCAGATCAACCCGGCTGTCGTCCAGCAGGGTCTGGCTGACCTGCGGGTTGGCGTAGATCTCGCCGAAGGTGCCGGCGATCTCCGTCCACTGCGGGCCGCTAGTGGCCGGACGCGCCTCCGTCTCGCCGACCCAGCCGCTGCCGGCGCCGCCCAGGCTGACCAGCTTGCGGTACTCGGTGGTGCCGATGGCCTGGGCATCGAACAGCCCGCGGACCTCGCTCTCGTCGCGCAGCAGCTTCAGGATCTGGCCGTCCACGGTCTCGGGCACCAGCAGGCCGCCGTCCTCCGGCACCAGCGTGGTATTGGCCTTCCGCTCCAGGTCACGCAGCTCGTGGTCCGTGATGGCGCCACGGCGGGCCCACTTGTCCCAGCCAGCGCGGTGCTCCCGCTTCTCCGGGGTATCCATGGCGCCGGGCTCGGAACCACCCGCAGGGATGCGGTTGGCCTTCTTGCCGATATCCATCAGCTCGTCGGACAGCTTCTTGATCTGCCCTTCCAGCTTGTTGACGGTCTCGGTCGCGGTCGGGTCGGCTGCGCCCCGCTGTTCCAGTTCCTTCAGGCGCCGATCATTGGCGGTCTTGAACTCCTCGAAGCCGCGGTTCACGCCCTCGATGAGCTTCTTGACTTCGACGAGCGGCGTTTCGCTCCCGGCCTCACGGCGCTCCAGAGCAGGGGCGCGGCCACGCAGGGCCGTGCCGTCCATCAGATGATGTCGGTTCATACTGCCCTCCTTGGGGGCGTGTGTTCAGGTAGAGGAAAGGGAGCCCTGAAGAGCCCGCAGGCTGTCCATCAGGTCCGACACGCCGCCCGCCTCTTCGTCCCGAAGATCCATGGCAGCCTTGAAGCCGACGCTGGCGATGGCCCGCGCCTGGCTGTGCGAGTACCCGCCCTCTTCACGAAGGAAGGCCTCGAATTCCTTGGGCAGGCGGATACGATCCGCCGCCTTGACGTTGGAGACGCGGGCCGCGCCGTTCGCCGGAAAGGTGACCAGGGAGACTTCCCACAGATCCACCTGCTTCAGCGTGCGGATGCCGCTCTTCTCGTCCCGCTCCGACTTCACCGTGGCAAAGCCGATGGACAGGCCGGAGATGGCCTTCATCTGCAGCAGTTCGTGCGCCTCGGCGCCCTGGCGGGTCTTCAGGGCCAGCTTGCCCTCGACATAAAGGCCCCGCTCGTCCTCGCGGATCGAGGTGTAGACACCGATGGGCTGGCGCTGGTCGTGCTGCCAGAGCAGGGCCGGCAGGGTCCCGGCAGAGCGGTGCTCCGCCAGCGAGGCTTTGAAGGCCCCCGGCGCGATCCGGTCGGAATAGCTGTCCAGGACGCCGAAGACGGAGCCATACCCGGAGAAAGTGCCGTCCGCGGCAACCTCCTTCACCTCCAGCCCGAAATCCAGGGTCTTGCGGCCCCCGAAGCCGTCGCGAACCTCCAGCGCAGCGCCGGTCGCCCGGCTCGCAGCTCCCCAGCGCATCGCATTCTCCTTGAGATTGGGGGGCAAACCCCCCATAATTCGGTTTCCACCGGGTGACGCCCGGAAAGTCGCTATACCGACGCGTCGCTTGGCCTTCGGGCCGTTGGACGGATGGGGATGTGGCGCACCCTCACCCGGTGGAATTCCCTCAAATAGGCTTGTACTGCGTCGTGTTGCCGATGGCCGCCGTCGGCATCCGCTGCACTGTCACCAGGCGGTTGCCGCCCTGTGGAGACGAAGGCCGGATCACGTACTTGACCACCATGCCCTCTGCATCAGGCGCCGTCCGCACCCGGACAAGCGTGCCATTGGCGCGATCAACGTAGCTTTTGGCGCCAGTCGGCCGCATGACCGAGGGGATAGCTCGCAGGTCCGCAGCCGTCGCTGGCTTGCGAGTGCCGACCTGACGCATTGCCTTCTTCAGCACCCGGTCCTCGGCATGGATGGTGCCGCCGGACCACCGGATGCCCGCCGCCTTGAGCCCGGCTCGATCCTTCTTTGACAGCTTGCCGATCCGAGCCAGGGCCCCTGAGGGGTGAACCGCCGCCAGAACCGCGGCAAGCATGCTGTCGAAGCTGGCGAACCTGCCAAGCGCGTCGCGCAGGAAGGTGCGCGCCTTACCCTCAACGCCGAAAGGGCGGCGGCCCTTGCTCGGCTCGCCTCCCGTGTCCTGTTCCTGCGCAGCCTGATCCGGGGTGGCCATGTTCAGCGGCTGCAAGGGCTCGCTGAGGCCGTCGAGCTCGTCCAGTTCTTCCCAGCCGCGCGCCTCGTTGCGCAGCAGCCAGCCATCCTTGATGCCCTGGCCATAGGCCGTGTAGCGGGTCTTGATGTCGGCCCGCTCCAGCGCCGCGACGTTGTGCTTGGCGAAGACGCCGGGGCGGTCTCGGCCGATCAGGTCGCGCTTGATCACCCCTTCCCAGCGGTTGACCCAGGGCAGGACGCTGTATTTGACGTGCGCCAGGAAGAAGGCCTCGGCCGAGGCGAAGGTGCTGGCCTTGTCCGTGTGGCCGATCATCTGCGGGAACACCCGAAGCGCCCGCGCGATCTCCTCAATCTGGTAGCGCCGCGTCTCAAGATGCTGCGCGTCCACGCCCGTCATGCTGACCGGGGTGAACTTGGCGTTGCGGTCCAGGATCAGCGGCTTGCCGCGGTTCTGGTCACCGATGAAGTTGGCCTCGATGTGCGCCCGCAGCAGGTCATAGTCCGGCTTCTGCAGGGCGCCCTCGACCGAATACAGGCCGGTGGTATGCAGGCCATTCGCGTGCAACGAAGCGTGTGCCGCCTCCGTGGCGATGGACAAGCCGATGGCCTCACGCGCCAGGCGAATGACCTCCAGGCCCGTGAAACCCGCCCAGCTCGGCCCGCGCAGGTGCACGACCTCCGAAGCTGTCAGATCGAAAGTGGCTCCGTCCGGCAGATGGACCTTGTGGACAATGCCCCAGTCCTTGTGCTGCTCGGTCGTCACCCAGCCCGGCTGCAGCGGCAGCAGTTCCACCACCCGGCCCCGTACGACGTTCTTCCAGGCGATGCCGTTGCCGCAGAGAACGGCGTGCAGCATCAGCTGCTCGCGCAGCTCCTGCCCGGTCTGCCAGTCGTTCGGCATGTCCAGGAGCGACTGAAGCTCATCATCCAGCGCCACGCGCGAAGAGCCCCGGCGCTCGTAGATCCGCAGTGGCAGACCGGACACGTCTTCCGCCAGCACGCGTGCGCCGGCGAGGACCCCGGTGACCTGCATGGCAGTGCTGGTGTTGACCGTCACGCCGGCCTTGGAGGAGCGCCCCCAGGTCAGCAGATCTCGGAACAACTCCATGGAGCCATAGCGCGGCGCAGACTTCTCCTCCCGCCCCAGCAGGCGTGACAGGAAACCCATACTGTCGGCCTCCTGCCGTTATGCGTCTTGCCAGAATGAGCGCGCCGGCGCCGGCGCGGTGGACGTTGCCGCCCCAATCGCCATCGCCAGAGCGGTCATTCCGTCGATGCGCCCTCGCGAGCGCTTCTTGTCGAAGAACCGGTTGCCCTGCCCGTCGCTGATCAGCGTGGCATTGCCCGAGCACCAGCGTGTGATGGCGCTGTCGTGGATCGTGATGCCACCCGAGAGGATCAGATCCTCCAGCGCCTGCACCGAACGCGGCATCCAGAGTTGCTTCTCCGAATGCAGCCCCCGCTGGCCCTGCGCGTGGCGGATCATCTTCAACCCGGAGCCCTCCGGCTCCTTTGGACCCTGGTATTCCCAGGTCGCGAACCCCGCCTCCGACGCGGCATCCCGGAAGCCGTTGAAGTGCGCCAGGTCGAAGGCCATGGCCTCGACGTTGTGCCGCACCGTCATGCGCTCCACCTCGGCCGCCACGAAGCTCATGCTGATGGTCCGCCCCGGGACGGCGTTCAGCAGCTTCTCCTCCACCCATTGCGGGTACGGCGCCTTGTCCTTCGCTTCCGCGTCGGCCAGCCCATCCTTGGGCTTCCAGTAGTCGATGCGTGCGTACAGATGCCCTGAGGCGCCGCGCCAGACCTTGCCCAGCGCGGTCAAATCGTTTCGCTGCGACGGATCAAGGCCAAGCCAGCAGGGCATGCCCAGCATCTCAGCATCGTCCACGTCACCCAGCGCGCTGTCCCACAGATCCTCGTCAATCCAGTATTCCGACGATCCAACCGGGATGCCGAAGAACAGGCGCTTGACCGACAGCGCCTTGGACGCCAGCCCGCGGGCTTTTGCCACCTCGTTCCGCACGTTGTCGGCCGGGTACGTGATCCCCAGCGCTGGCAGCGACTTCGGCCAGCAAGTCTCGTCCTCGAAAGGGTCGTCGTCCTTATCGACACGGGCAATGAAGACGAAGGACGTGTCGTCCTTGAAGGTGCCCTTCACCACGTTCTGGTAGAGCTCGGAATACTCCGTACCCACCATCTGATCCGCCGCCGGCGTGTTGGTGCCCAACATCATCAGCGGATCGCCCGGCATCTTGGTGATGGCGGCAGACCACAATTCAATTGCTTCGGACGATTTGAACTCGTGGATTTCATCCGCGAGAACCGCCGTAGGGCGCGGACCTGATACGCTGTCCCCGTCAGCCAATGCCTGAAAGAGCGAACCCGTCTCAGGGTGTTCTATGCGCCACGCCATGTTGCCGGTGCCACGAATAAGCACCAAACCACGACCTTCTAAGGTATCTCCGTCTTCCTCGCCTGGGATCGGGGCGCGGCACATAGCGACGCCATCCTGAAAGAGGACGTTTGCCTGCCCCTTACTCCCGGCGATGGCATACACTTCTGCGCGCTTGATGCCCGAGAAGCCCATCAAGTAGAGCCCGACACCAGCCATGAGAGGGCTCTTAGCTTGCCCCTTGCCAGTTTCTAGCCATGCGGTCCGGAAGCGACGCGAGCCATCCGCCCGCCGCCAGCCGAACAAGCACCCGACAGTGAACAGATGCCATGGCAGAAGATGAAAAGGCTGGCCCGCTTTGGCCCCCGCCGTGACGCTCAGCACAGCGGGGAAGAAGCCGATGGCGTGCGCCGCCTGCTCAGGGCTCCAATGCAGCCCCCTCGCCGGCCCATCCTTCAGATCCCGCAGGTGTCGTTCAGCAGCGTGGCGGACCAGGTCGCCGGCGATAATCTTGCCCGATACCGCGTCCTGGGCCCAAGCGGTGGTCGGATCAGCCGCCCGCTCGCTTGAGGTAGCTGTCTGCCGCCGTGACACGCTTGGTCTTCCTCTGCACCTTGGTGGCAGCGCCACGGCGGCGCGGGTTCAAGCACAGTTCCATCTCGGCCGTGGTGGCATCACTGTCGGCCTGCCGCATAGCGACCTGCCACATGCTGAGCTGAGGGACGCCGGTGTTGGGCGAACCAACCACCTCGCCCTCCAGCAGCACCTTCGCCGCAGCGAGGTCGTAGCGGATGTAGGCCAGCACCAAGCGCTGCACCGCGTGGCGGTTCACCGCCGCCAGGGTCTGCATGTCGCGAAGCTCACCGCACACTCGGGACCACTCCCGGCGGGCCATCTTCCGCAGGTTCGCGTGGAGCCCATCAGGCCGCTCAGCGATCAGAAGCTCCCAATCTGGCTCCTCGACATCCATGCCGGGGCCCGCGATCACATCGAGTGCCATTGCTTTCCATTACAGGGGCTTAGGTCGAAACCCCCCCTCCGTTTTTTGTTCCCTGCGAAATGGACGGCCCCAGTCGGTCCAGAGGGGTAGCCCGGCCAAAGATTTGACCCGCCCCCCCCCGGTCAGGATGGGCCAGGGATCGCCTCAGCGCGGCGCTGAGGGCTGCCTGCGGTTCCACGGGTGGCTCGGGTCGAGCGGGCGTCCAGCGGCGTCACAGCCCCGCACAGCGAGCCTGCCGCCGTTGCGTCGCTGGCCGCTGGCCAGTTCCTTCACGCTCCGGTCATGGGGGCCGCAGAGGGTGCGGAGGTTGGAGAGGGCATCAAGCTGGGTCAGGCCGACCGCACCCCGGGGCCGGGCCTGGATATGGTCGCAGGTCAGTTCCTGCGTGGGCGTCCTGCAGCCGAGAACAACGCAGCGGTGGCCATCACGCCGGAAGCACTGTTCCCGCAGGGCCAGCCACTCGGGGGAGACGTAGAAGGGATCGCGCTGCTTCCGCATCGACCCTCCAGACACAGAAAAGCCCCGGGAGCGTGGGCTCCTAGGGCTTCGGGCGCAATGCGCACTAATAATGTTTGGCTAGCAGTTCTCTAAAAGTCGGTCAACCACAATCTGATGGCGGAACATCCCACTGGTAGAAATACAGCCAATCCTCCCGGTTCTCAGACGGCACGTTGTAGCATCCGATATCGCCAAGGCGGATTTCGGTGCCGCAACTAGGGCACGTCCATCGGTGATCCATGGGAAGGATGGGGCCCGTAAGGTCGAAGTCGCTGATGCAGACCGGGCATTCAACGTCGATGTATGGCGCCATCACCTCAGCCATTGCCGCCTCCTGCAGGGGCAAGCCCCCAGTGCTCCGCCAACCTAGTCAGAGCCGCCCGCACAGCGCCCTTCGCCTCGGTCGGGTTCATGCCACGCCGCTGCGCTATCTTAGCGAGCGGCAGGTTCTCCAGGACCAGCATTTCGACCAGGGCGTGGGCACTGCACCCCAGGGCTGCGATGGCGTTCCGCATGGACACCATGGCTGCCAGCTGCTGGTCGGCTAGATGGCCCTGCTGCCAATGCGCGCGGCGGCCGACAGGGCAGCGGTCCTGATCATGGACGCCCATGGCTGCCGAGGCGGTGACGATGTAGCGCTCACAGGCCAGGAAGTGCTCCAGCATGATCGTGCCGGCCTGGTGCATGCGGCGGAACTCTTCCACCCTGCGGCAGCCCATCACCTCCCGGTTAGGGTTCTCAGGATCGGGCCGCATGACCTTCTCCACGTCGCCGCGGTTGAGGCGGAGAGTGGGGCCATAGTCCGTCACCGGGTCTACTGCTCGGCGGGTGCCATGGCGGAGTGCCTTTTGCACAACGGACTGGCTCATGCGGTGGGTTCCTTGGGGGCGGGAGGCATCGGATGGAACGTCATCGGAGACTGTGACGTGATGAAGCCGCCGCTCTCCCTCGGCACCACCACCATCCCCCTGCCGTGGATCGCGGCGAGGGCTGTGCGGGCTTTGGCATGGATGCGGTCGTCCATGCTGAGCTGCACCGGCCTCTTCCGTGCCTTGCTGCGGCGCGCCTTGTTGGCCGAGACCCACGCCCGCACAGCCCATTCGCGCTCGACCACTGAGCCAACATGCGGCTCGGCTTTGTTGAGGATCAGGCGGGTCCACAGCATCAGCGCCGGGTAGAAGCCGTGGGCCTGAGCTTCCTGCTGGACTGGGATAGGGAGCCCCATCATGTCCGCTCCTTCATGGCTTGGCGGGCGCGCTGGATTGCCAAGTGGAGGTCGGTCGTCCCTCGGGTGCCGTAGACGCCATCCTTCCTCGCCCAATCCAGGACGCATTCGCCCCACTTGATCAGGTCAGCGACCACCGTGCTGAGCCTGTCCTTCGGCTCCTCCTCGCTCAGCAGGCCGGCGCGCTCTCGGATCAGCCCGGCGGCCTCGAACAGCGCATCAGCCTTCTTGTCCCAGCCCCATGCAGCGCGAACATCGGGCGGCGTGGCTTGGTGGAGTGCCTTCGCCCTTTCCGCCTGCTCTTGGACGATCTGTGCGGCCCATTCTGTCCCGGTCCGGCGGTTCCAGCGTTCGGCCAGGGGCGGCTCGGCATCGTCCATGAGCGGGAAGATCAGCGGGCTGCTCATATGGCAGTTGCTGCACTCGACGAACACGGCGCCGAAGTTGGCGTCTTCCTCGTTCTCGCAGCGGTGGAACTCGGCCCTCCCGCCGCAGTGGGCGCAGGGCAGCAGGCTCTCGCTCATGTCGCATCCCCGTCATTGGAGGTCAGCAGGCCGGCGCGCTCGGCGGCGGGTGGCTCGGGCAGGGGACGCCAGTGGGTTGGGTGGATGATCATGCCCGTTCCGATGATGCTCCACCCCTTCAGGTTGTCATCGAACCAGGCCATGGTGACCACGTGATGAGTGCCGGCCCAGTTGGCGAACGTGAACGGCCACACGAGGATGTTGTTCCCATCCCGTGGCGCAGTCTCGATGGGCAGCCATTGCAGCGCGGCCTTGAGATCGGCCAGGGCGGGGGCGGTCTTTGTGTCGGGCATCACGCTTCCTCCGCCTTGGGCTGGATGTGCTTCAGGGGCTCATGCGGCGCGTAGCCGCAATGAGCGCAGTACCAGGGGTACTTCCTGTTCGGCTTGAAGTGGTGCAGGTCCGGCTTAGGAGGGCGCTGCGCAACCTCCGCCATCCGGGCCACCTTATCCCGCGCCATCTGGAGGGTTTCGCTGTCGGAGAGCGCTGGGAACTCGCGCTCCAGGCCGAGTTGCACCACGCTGACGACCCAGGAATACGGGACGTTGACGTTGGCCATCACGCCTTCTCTCCGCTCTGGGTGGGGGTCTGCCGCGCACGCTCGGCGGCCATGATGGTCCTGCTGTGCCGATAGAAGAGGCGCACCCAGCCGATGCGGGTGGCGACTTGATCGAGGCACCACCAAGCCATGGCGGCGAAGAGGGCCAGCCCACCAACGCACATGAAGCCGTAGCCCATGCCGAGAGCGAGGTAGTGAGCCGCGAACCTGATCTGCTCCATCACCCCCTCTCCTCTTCGCTCTGTACAAGGGCCATTTCCGCCCGGCGCTGAGCCGTCAGTTCCTCATCCCGCTCCACCGCGATACCGATCCACGCCCCGCGAGCAGTGAGGACGACGCGATGCACCAGCCCGCAGTCACAGCACGCCATGGGCCAGATCGTGCTCGACCGGACGGACCATGGCTTGCCGTCGTATCGCTGGACGAATTCAGCCATGGGGCTCATCCCGTTGCTCGGCGCTGATCTGAGGGGCGGCGGGTGGGGCGGGGAGCTTCTCGCAGGTGGTGTAGGCGTGCCGGCGGGAGCGATAGCCTTGGAGGATCTTCCGATGCCCCTCGGCGATGGCGCCTTCCTCATTCTCGGCCTTGATGGTCATGCCGTACGCGACACCGCCGTTCCGCTTGGCGTAGCGATAGGCGACCACAACTCGGAACTCGCTCATCCAACCCTCCGTTCCGCCAACCGGGGCAGCCCGGCGTCATCCAACAGGTGCGGACCAAGATCCTCACGGAGACAGGCCGGTGGCTTTGTCTCAGCCACCCACTGGCCGCAGCCATGGCATCGCGCTCCGGAACAAGCCCCAGAGACAGGGAAGCCGTCTCGGCAGATCTGGCGCCCGGGCACGAAAGAGGTGCAGGCGTCGTTGCGCTTCTCCATCACGAAACCCTCCGTTCCGCAGCCGCTTCCAACCAAGCGGTGGCTCTCTTCGACAGGACAGGCGCATCCGGAGCCGGGGCAGAGGCAGCCCGCTCCAGAGCCGCCAGGAGGCCGGAGAACACGTCGATCTCCGCCTGGAGGCAGTCGCGGTCCTGATCGCGCTTGCACCGGCTCTGCGCGGCCTTGGCGCGGTCACGCAGGCCAGTGAGGCGGTTGCGCTCGATGTCGATGGTGTAGCCGCGGGCGACCACGTAGCTTTCGGAGCGGGGCATCAGCGGCACCCCACCTGCTTGCCCTGGCCGTCGAGGCGGGGCGTGACACCGCCAAACAGCGCAGAGAGATACTGGCAGCCGGTCCTGTGGTCCGTGTGGAGGGCAAGGCCACTGCGGGCGCTTGGGCTATCCGTATCGTCCGGCGGGTTGGCACCCGTGACGTAGTTCACCGCCGCAATCATGAGCAGCAGGGAAGCAATGCCAGCCGAAGCACCCCAGGCAGCCGCGAAGGCTTTCCAGTAGGTCCGCATCACCGCACCTCGGCAGAAAAGGGAATGTCATCCTCCAGGCCAGCCGAGATCGGCTTCTTCGGCCCGCCGCCGCGCTGGGGCATCGGATGCTCACCCGGCGTACGCTGGCGGGGCTGGTAGTCGCCGCCCGATGCCTGGCGCTGCTCCCGCGGCTCCTCGACCTTGATGGAGAAGAAGCGGCCCTTCTGCCCTTCCTTGATCCAGGCGGCGATGGGGTACTCGACCCCGCCGACCATGATCTTGCCCTTGTGGCTGGGGGCCTTCTCGTTGTCGCTCTCGTTCCGGAACAGGGTCCCGGTCATGTCGCGCTGTTCAAACGCCATCTTCACGAACTCCGGAGATCTGATGTTCCATCCGGACATGCCGGACATTGTCCCGGACATGTCCGGGATGCGGGACTAGACAGGCCGGACATTTCCCGGTATGCGGGTGGAACCCGCACCGGAAACATGTCCGGTTCTGTCCGGGCGGTCCGGCCCGATGTCTCGACCGAGATCACGGGCACCAAACCCTCCCAGAATTCGAAGCAACGGCACGCCGAAGGCCCAGGGCCGTGGTGGCGCGCATGAAGGCCTTCTGCTTGGCGGCCTGGAGCGCGCCGGGCTTGCCACGGGAATAGAAGGCTTCCCGCCACCATTCCTCGGGGACGCTGGGGCAGCCTTGGGGCACGCCGGGGAAGCCGCCACGCCCCTTCTCATTGAGAAGGTCCTGGAGGATCTGCAGCGCCATCAGGTTGTCACCGGTGAGCGGCTTGGCGGAAGGCGTCTGGTCTTCCGTCTCGTCATCCTCGGCGGGGGCCTCGGCTGTCTCGACTACGCAGGTTGTTACGGGCTCGTCGTGGCGGTTCCGGCCGATCTCGACCGTCTTCAGGTCGAAGTGGAAGACATCGCCCTTCCGCAACTCGCGCTGCTTCACCACCGTGGCAGACTTGGGCGCGCCCTCCTCGCCAGCCTTCACCTCGATCTCTGTGTCGATGGCGCCGCGCAGGGACGAATGCCCGCGCGCGCCCTTGGCGCTGTCCTTGCCGCTGTGATGGATGAACAGGACGCAGCAGCCGATCTCTTGCCGGATCAGGTCCATGTTCTTCACCAGCGCGCCCATGTCCTCGGCGGCGTTCTCATTGCCGCCGGCCATGGCGCGGGCGAGGGTGTCGATGACCACCAGCTTAGGCGGCCCCTTCACGTCGGCCACGTCCTGCAGGGTCTTGATCAGCCGCGGCGTGTCTGCGTCAGGCAACAGCAGGTTCATGCTGGAGCGGATGGCGGCGAACGGAATGTTCGCGTCTTCCATTCCGTTCGCTTCCCGCCAGGCCGCGACGCGGTTCTGGAAGCCTACGCCGCCTTCAAGCGCGCAGTAGATGACTGGGCCGCCTTCGACACGGCGCCCATTCCACTTCTGTCCGGCCGCAACGTGCAACGCCAGATCCGTCGCCCAGAAGGTTTTGCCGGCGTTGCTTTCACCGAAGACCACGGCCGAGGACTGCTCCATCAGGAGGCCCTGAACGAAGTCCTGGGTGTCGAGGCAAGGCTTGATGTCCTCGAACCAGAGGAGCGGGAAGCTGGTGGCAGGCTCCTTCGGGGGCTTGCCATGGGAGACGGCCTCATACAGCGAGGCGAAAGTCTCGAAATCAATATCAGCCACGGCGCCGACCAGTGCGGCGATGCCACATGATGAATTCGGCGAGCTGGGCGCCAATGAGACGGTAGACCTCGGTGTAGAGCAGAGGCTCACCAAGGCTTTCGTTGATGCGCATGGCTTCGGCCTCGATGTCCGAGACCTTGGCCTTGATCCCTACCAGGGCGCGCACTTCCTTCTTGATGAAGGCGTGCGCTTTGCCCCGGCGCATCTGCCAGACCGGGATGGCTGTGTTCAACATGCCCGCAAAGTGGATGCGCAGGTCGTCAGGGGCGCACTCACACCCGAGCCGGCCGGCTGCCTCGGTCAGAGAGAGAAGCGCATCCTCCTTCTCCAGGATGCGCATGGCGATCATCTTAGCGAACCCGTCCACAGCCTTCAGCGGGCCGGCAGGGATGCGGACGCTTGGGTGGAGGTGGTTCTGTTTCACGCCGCCCTCACCCGGATGATGGTCTCGGGGACGAGCGCGTAATGCTTAGTGGCGAGCTGGGCGACGATCTGGGCGTCATCGCGCCAGACCACGCCATTCAGGGCGTCGCACACCAGCTTGACGATGTTGTCGAGATCGGGCTTACCGATGGGGCGTGCGACGCCGCTCGCGGCCTCAGTCTGACGGCGTTTCGACCATGAAACCGGGATGGGAACGCCAACCTCGATAGTGACGGCAAGCGGACCTTGCAGGCAAGGATTGCCCACCGCCTGATCAGCGCAATGCCGGACATGCGCCTCCATGGTGACGGTCTGATCTGGGGTGTGGGCGTGGCCTGTCCTGCGGTTAAACCGCGGCCGCTGCTTGCCACGCATGACACCCGGCACGCGGATCACCATCGTGGCGCCGGGGACAGGCTTCGGGCCAAGCATTTCCAACTCGGCATTGAGGCTCATGGCGGTCTCGACCATCATCATTGACCAGCCCTCCGCCTCAGTTTCTCAGCTTTGGTCTTGCACCATTCCGCCCCGTCCCAGCATCGGTCGCCCATCCAGCCCAGCAGGCTGGCGCACATGCGCCAGATCTTCTGCATGCGTATCTCCCGTGAGGGTTTCGAGGGCTGCCAGCTCTGCCCGAAGGCGAGCCGCGCGCTTTCGGCGCGAGGCCATCAGCGCGTTTTGCGCAGCGATCCATTCCTCGGCGCTCACCGATTTGGCGGTGCCGTAAAAGAAGCCGTAAGCACGTCGGTACGAGAGGCCGATGGCACGCGCCACGCGCTCAATCGTGCGCTGGGTCGTAGATGCCTCTTCGGCGCTCCCGATCTCGCGCGCCAACCGTTGCATGGCTTCCACCGTGCCGCTCATCTCAGCCTCGCAAAACTTCTGCGCGGTCGCGCAGGACAATTGCGTCATCACGCAAAGCTCCATGGCTATGGTCTGGGCCATGGAGAGCGTGCGGATTTTCGGAACTGACGACTTGGACGGGCTGGGGCGGCAACCCCGGCCCTTTTCCGTTCTGCGCCGAGCCACAAAGAGCCCGGCATGAGGAGCAATCGTTGCCACACATCAGTCGTGGCTCTCCTCGTCGGCGTCACGACGACGCATGAGGAGGGCGGCGACCAAGCCGACAGCGAAGAGGAAGAGGCCCTTCACGCCGCCACCTCATGGCGCGGCACAAAGTCGGAGGCCGTCACCTGTCCCGAGGTTGCTGCCTCAATTCTCGCGACCGCCTTCCAGTCCGGACGGCGGCGCAGGCATTCCCAGCTATGAACGGTGGACACGGGGCTCCCCAGCTTCTTCGCCAGGGCTGCCAGGGTCAGGCCGTTCGCCTTGCGGTAATCGAGGAGCGTCATGCGGCATTTGTACGCGGAGAGTAGACAAAAACGCAAGCACGATTTCTACAGGAGCCGGCTTGGGGGCAAATTGGCCGCAGAGCAAAATCTACTTATGGCAGAAAAGAAGTCAGGCCTCTCAAAGGAGGCCAAAGCGATGCAGCACAACTTAAAGTTGTGGAGAAATTTCAAGGGATACACGCTTAGAGCGCTAGCGGAACAAACCGGGAACCCAGTATCAACGTTGAGTAGCTGGGAGAACGGAACAAGAGCCTTGGACCTGGACGATTTAAGAGACTTGGCAGCGTTTTACGGTGTGCATCCAGCAGCCCTACTCATGACCCCTGAGGTCGGGCCAGGCGCGGTGACCCGGATGCAGCAGGCGGCGTCCATCATCCAAGACATGTCAGATAAGGTTGCTACGACTTGGCTGGTGATGGGGAAGCTATCAGCGGACTATCCTGGCGACCCCGATCCAGAGGGGCGTCGGCAGGAGGCGGGCAAAGAGGACGGCGAGCTAGACAAATAAAATCTGCGGAGAGTAGACAAAAAGCCTTGCCCACCTTTCTACTCTCCGCGTAAAGTTCCTCCTGTCGGCACCCCGCCGATTAGGAGGTTCCCACAGTGACCACCACCGAGATTTCCGCAGTTGAGCGCGACGACGCTCCTGCGACCCCTGACACAGTCCCCGTCGAGATCGTGTCGCGCTGGGACGCGAAGCGCGTCCTGTTCCGCGCTGAGATCGACGCTTCTATTCCGATGCTTGGTCGCATCAAGGCGGCGGTTTTGCTGGCCCTGAAGTCTGGCGCGTACCTGGGTGGCGCGTGCCTGCGTGGCGCGGACCTGCGTGGCGCGGACCTGCGTGGCGCGGACCTG
>NZ_JACTUZ010000190.1 GCF_014490445.1 Pseudoroseomonas ludipueritiae
GCACCCGCCCCGCGCCCGCGGGGGCTCCGGCCCCTCGCCTGGCTCTCTCCCCTGGCCATGGGGGCGGCGTGCTGCTACGCCGCCGCCGGTGAGGCGCCCGCATGGCGGCGCGCCCCGCCGCATGGAACGGGAGGCCTGAGCCCTTGCAGAATACCCCAGAGGCGATCCCGGCCCCGGTGGCCGAGGCCATCATCGCGGCCGGCGCCCGATTGGATGGGCGTAACTGGGTGCCCGCCACCGCCGGCAATCTCTCCATCCGCCTGCCCGATGGCCGCGTGGCCATCACCCGCTCCGGCTTCCACAAGGCGCGGCTGACGCCGGATTCGCTGATGGTGGTGGACCTGGACGGCCGCCCGGAACAGCCCGGCCTGCGCCCTTCCGCCGAGACCCTGCTGCATTGCGGCGCCTATCGCCGCTTCCCCGAGGCCGGGGCGGTGCTGCACGGGCATTCCATCGCCAATACCGTGCTCTCCCGCCTCGCGGGGGAAAGCATCACCCTGGAAGGCTATGAGCTGCTGAAGGCCTTCCCCGGCCTCCCCACGCATGAGGCCAGCGTCACCCTGCCGGTCTTCGACAACGACCAGGACATCGCCCGCCTGCAAGGCGTGGTGGAGGCCCGCTGGAACCGCATGGCGGCGGATGAAGATGTCATCCCGCCCGGCTATTTGCTGCGCGGCCACGGGGTCTATGTATGGGGTCCGGACATGGACACCGCGCTGGCCCGCACGGAGGCGCTGGAATTCATGCTCGATTGCCATCTGCACGAACACCCCCCGCACCCGAGGAGGACGGCATGAGCCTTCTGACCATCCGCGACGCCGCCACCGGCGCCGAATTGCTGCGCAGCAGCGACGCGGCCGAGATCGCCGCCGCGCTCGCCCCCATCCATGTGCGCTTCGAGCGCTGGCCGGTGGCCACGCTGCCCGAGGGCGCGGATGCCGAGACGGTGCTGGCCGCCTATCGCCCGCAGCTGGATGCTTTCATGGGCGATACCGGCGCCGGCACGGCGGATGTGATCAAGCTCGATTCCAGCCATCCGCAGAAGGATGCCATGCGCCAGAAGTTCCTGGCCGAGCATATCCACACGGAGGACGAGGTCCGCTTCTTCCATGAAGGCAGCGGCAATTTCATCATGCATGTGGGCGGCAAGGTTTATGACGCCCATTGCACCCAGGGCGACCTGATCTCCGTGCCGGCCAATACCCAGCACTGGTTCGATGCCGGCACCGAGCCGCGCGTCACGGCGCTGCGCATCTTCACCGATACCACGGGCTGGACGCCGCATTACACCGGCGACGACATCTCCACCCGCTTCCCGGCGGTGGTGGGCTGATGGCGCCCGTCAGCGCCGTCCTGACCGATATCGAGGGCACCACCAGCAGCATCGCCTTCGTGAAGGAAACGCTGTTTCCCTTCGCGCGGGAGGCGCTGGAGGGCTTCCTGGCCGACCATGGCCAGGAGCCCGAGGTGGCCGCCTGCCTCACCGAGGCCCGCCGCCTGGCGAAGCCGGGCGAGGACGCCGCCGCGGCCCTGCGCCGCTGGATGGCGGAGGATGCCAAGGTCACGCCCCTGAAGACCCTTCAGGGCCTGATCTGGCGCCAGGGCTATCTGGACGGCCGCATCGAGGGGCATCTCTGGCCGGATGTGGCGCCCTGCCTGCGCGCCTGGGCCCGCGCCGGCATCGGGCTGCATGTCTATTCCTCGGGCTCGGTGGCGGCGCAGAAGCTGATCTTCGGCCATTCGGCGGCCGGCGACCTCGCCAGCCTCTTCACCGGCTTCTTCGACACCACCACCGGCGGCAAGCGGGAAGCGGCCAGCTATGGCGCCATCGCCCGCAACCTGCACCTGCCGCCGGAATCCATCCTCTTCCTGTCCGACGTGGCGGAAGAGCTGGATGCCGCCGCCACGGCCGGCTTCCAGACCTGCCAGCTGGTGCGCGAGGCCGATGGCACCCAGCCCTGCGACCGCCACCGGCAGGCGGTGGACTTCCCCGGCGTGGCCGGCCTCTTCGGCCTGCCGCTGCCCCGCGCCGCCGCGGCGTGACACCCACTGCGGCGCGGCGGTATGAACACCGCCGCCCGCAACCCGCGCCGGGAGCACCCGCCATCGCATGATGACCACCTATACCGTGGCCGGTGGCCGACTGAGCCTGGATGACGGCAACCAGCCCGCCGCCACGCTGCGCGCCGCCGTCTGGATCGACCTGCTGAACCCCTCGCGCGACGAGGTGCAGGCCATCGAGCAGGCGCTGTCCCTGGAACTGCCAACGCGGGAAGAGATGCAGGAGATCGAAAGCTCCTCCCGCCTCTACCGGGAGGGCGAGGCGCTCTTCCTCACCGCCACCTTCCTGTATGGCGCCGACCAGGGCGAATACGCCTCGGCGCCCATCACCTTCGTCCTGGCGGGGCCGACGCTGCTGACGGTGCGCCATGCCACGCCCAAGGCCTTCACCGCCTTCGCCAACCGGGCGCAGCGCAACCCGGGGCTGCTGACCTCCTCCGACGCGGTGATGCTGAATCTCTTCGAGCAGGTGGTGGACCGCCTGGCCGATATCCTGGAGCGCCTGGGCGCCGACATGGACCGCGCCAGCCAATCCGCCTTCCGCACCGCCAAGGGCACCACCAAGAAGAAGGCCAATGCCCGCGACGCCGACCTGAAGGACGTGCTGATCCTGCTGGGCGAGGTGGGCGAGGTCACCTCCCGCGCGCGGGAAACGCTGCTGGGCCTGACGCGCATCCTGACCTTCGTGAATGCCGAGAAGGCGACGGCGGTGCGCAAGGAGAACAAGGCCAGCATCAAGGTGCTGGAACGCGACGTCCGCTCCCTGGTGGAACACGCCTCCTTCCTCTCCAACAAAGCGAATTTCCTGCTGGATGCCGTGCTCGGCATCATCAACATCGACCAGAACGGCATCATCAAGACCTTCACCGTCGCCAGCGTGGCGCTGATGCCGCCGACCCTGGTCGCCAGCATCTACGGCATGAACTTCGCCAATATGCCGGAGCTGGGCTGGCGCTTCGGCTACCCGATGGCACTGCTGGTGATGGTGTGCAGCGCCGTGCTGCCGATCCTCTACTTCAAGCGCAAGGGCTGGCTCTGACCGGCTGAGGCGGCCTGGCCGCTCGCGGAACCGCGCGTTGCATTTCGTTTCGGATACGGCATAGCCTCGGCGCGCCGGCCGCCCAGCCCATGGCTGGGCAGTCGCCACAACCACAGGTTGCGGAAGCCCGTCATGCGACACCTTGCATCCTCATCCCCAAGGATTCGCCATCATGCACAATGACATGCAGCGGAGGCTGATCGCGGAGTTCCTTGGCACCTTCTGGCTGGTCTTCGGCGGCTGCGGCAGCGCCGTCCTGGCCGCCGCCTTTCCCCAGCTCGGCATCGGCTTCGTCGGCGTGGCCTTCGCCTTCGGGCTGACGGTGCTCTCCATGGCCTATGCGATGGGCCATATCTCGGGTGGGCATTTCAACCCGGCCGTCACGCTTGGCCTCTGGTCGGCCGGGCGATGCGCCAACAAGCATGTGCTGCCCTACATCGTGGTGCAGGTGCTGGGCGCCGTCTGCGGCGCGGCAGCGCTCTGGTTCATCGCCTCCGGCAAGGCCGACTGGGTGCCGGCGGGCTTCGCCTCCAACGGCTACGGGGAACTCAGCCCTGGCCGCTACTCCATGGGTGCGAGTTTCGCGGCGGAACTGCTGCTGACCTTCTTCTTCCTGCTCATCATCATCGGCACCACGTCCAAGGGCGCCGCCACGGGCTTCGCCGGCATCCCGATCGGCCTGGCCCTGACGCTGATCCACCTGATCTCGATCCCGGTCACCAATACCTCGGTGAACCCGGCCCGCAGCACGGCGCCGGCGCTCTTCGCGGGCGGGGAATACATTGGCCAGCTCTGGCTTTTCTGGGTCGCGCCCATCGCCGGCGCGATGCTGGCGGGCACCCTGGCGCGCATTCTCTACGAGCCCTCCGCGCTGGTGGAGACCACGGTGGTCGAGGAGCATCGCGGCCCCAGGCCCCTGCCAGGGGAATAGCGCCAAGCGGCGGGGCCGGCGAAAGGCCCCGCCCGCTCCTGCGGTTCCGCCACTTGTCATATCCGCCCGGTTGACAGGGGCTCGGCACGGGTCCTGCCTTGCCCCATGCCGCGCTTCCCCCTCGAGACTCTGATCGACCCCGTGGCGCCGCCCGGCCAGGCTGCCAGCCGGGCCCTGGGCGTGCCGGTGCCGGACCGGCCGCCGCCGGCCAGCCTCGCCGGCTTCTACTGGTATTTCATCCGCCAGGCGCGGCTGCTCTTCGCGCTGCTGTTTCTCGCCGGCCTTTCGGTGGCGCTGCTGGATGCCGCCATCCCCATCTTCATCGGCCGCGTCATCGGCCTGCTGGGCGAGCACCCGCCGGGCCGCCTCTTCACCGAGGCCTGGGCGCCGCTGCTCGGCATGGGCTTCGTGCTGCTGGTCTGCCGCCCGCTGGCCATCCTGTCGCAGAACCTGGTCAGCCAGCAGGCCATCAATGCCACCGTCACCAGCATGATCCGCTGGCAGAGCCACTGGCATGTGGTGCGCCAGGGCTGGGCCTTCTTTCAGGAGGATTTCGCCGGGCGCATCGCCAACCGCGTGATGCAGGCGGGGCCATCCCTGCGGGAGAGCGTGGTGCAATCCGTCACCGCCGTCTGGTACATCCTGGTCTATGGCTCCGGCGCGGTGATCTATCTCGCCACGGCCGATGCCTGGCTGGCGGCGCCGATTCTCTGCTGGTTCGCGGCCTATGTCACGCTGTTGCGCTTCATCGTCCCGCGCCTGCGCGCCCGCGCCAAGGCGGCCAGCGAGGCACGCAGCCTGCTCACCGGCCGCATCGTGGACAGCTACACCAATATCCTCACCCTCAAGCTCTTCGCCCGCGCGGAGCAGGAGGATGCCTTTGTGCGCGAGGGCGTGCTGGGCCTGACCGATGCCTTCCAGCGGCAGATGCGCATGATCACGCTGAACGGCCTGCTGCTCTCCACGCTCAATGCCACCATGCTCACCGGCATGGCCGCGCTGTCCCTGGTTCTGTGGAACCGTGGCGACATTCCTTTGGCCACCGTGGCGGCGGCATTGCCGATGGCCTGGCAGATCGCGAATATCTCCGGCTGGGTGGCCTTCAATGTCGCTTCGATCTTCGAGAATATCGGCGTGGTGCAGGAAGCCATCGGCAGCATCGCGGTGCCGCCCACCGCACCCGACCGGCCGGATGCCAAGCCCCTGCGGGTCACGCGCGGCGAGATTGTCTTTGAAAACATCCGCTTTGGCTATGGGCGCGAACGCGGCGTGCTGGATGGCTTCGATCTTCGCATCGCGCCGGGCGAGCGTGTCGGTCTTGTCGGCCATTCCGGCGCGGGCAAGACCACGGCGGTCAACCTGCTGTTGCGATTTTTCGAGCCGGAGCAAGGAAGAATCCTGATCGACGGGCAGGATATCTCCACCGTGACGCAGGAAAGCCTGCGCGCCGCCATCGGCATGGTGACGCAGGATACCGCGCTGCTGCACCGCTCCATCAGCGACAATATCCGCTACGGCCGCCAGGAAGCGACGGCCGAGGACATCGCCGCCGCCGCGCGCGACGCGGAAGCCGATGCCTTCATCCAGGACCTTTCCGACTGGCGCGGCCGCACCGGCTATGACGCGCATGTGGGCGAGCGGGGCGTGAAGCTTTCCGGCGGCCAGCGGCAGCGCGTGGCCATCGCGCGCGTGCTGCTGAAGAACGCCCCCATCCTGGTGCTGGACGAAGCCACCAGCGCCCTGGACTCCGAGGTGGAGGCCGCCATCCAGCAATCGCTGGACCGGCTGATGGCGGGCAAGACCGTGATCGCCATCGCGCATCGCCTCTCCACCCTCTCCTCCATGGACCGGCTGGTGGTGCTGGAGCATGGGCGGGTGGTGGAACAGGGCACGCATGCGCAGCTTCTGGAACGCGGCGGCCCCTATGCGCGGCTGTGGCAGCGGCAATCGGGCGGCTTCATCGGCACCTGATCTTGACCGCCACCCCCCGCTCGCCCGAACCTGCGCCGCCGCCCCGCCTGCGGCACCGCAGGAGCCTGTCCGCATGACCGTCCATAACCTCGCCGCCACTCCGGAGACCGTGCGCTTCGGCGCCTTCGACGCCAGCTTCGCGCCTGTGATGACGGTGCAGTCCGGCGACACGGTGGTGATGCAATGCGTCTCCGGCCCCGCCGAGATCATGCCGCCACCGGACAGCGGCATGGTGGTGCCGGAATGCCTGGCCGCCATCCATGCCGCCGGCGTGCCGCGCCTCGGCCCGCATCTCCTCACCGGCCCCGTGGCGGTGGAAGGGGCCGAGCCGGGCGATGCGCTGGAGATCCAGATCGAACAGGTCGAGCTGGGCGCCGACTGGGGCTACAACCACTTCCGCCCGCTGGTGGGCACGCTGCCGGAAGACTTCCCCTACCGCCGCCTGCTGCACATTCCGGTGGACCGCGAGAAGAACACCTGCCACCTGCCCTTTGGTCCGAATGGCGGCCTGGACCTGCCGCTCTCGCCCTTCTTCGGCGTGATGGGCGTGGCGCCGCCGGTGGAATGGGGCCAGATCTCCACCAAGGAGCCGCGCGCGCATGGCGGCAACCTGGACAACAAGGAGCTGGTGGCGGGTTCTACCTTGTGGTTGCCGGTGCATGCGCCGGGCGGGCTTTTCTCCGCCGGCGATGGCCATGGCGTGCAGGGCGATGGCGAGGTCTGCGTCACCGCGCTGGAAATGTGCCTCACGGGTCATTTCCGCTTCACGCTGCACAAGGGCGGCGGCGCGCGCCAGCCGCTGCTGCGTTTTCCGCGTGCCGAGACGCCGACGCATTATGTTTCCATGGGCATCCACGAAGATCTTGATCTTGCGATGAAGCAGGCATTGCGCGAGATGATCGGCTTTATTGTCGCACGCGCGAATGTCTCGCCGGCCGACGCCTATCAGTTCTGCTCGCTGGCTGTGGATTTCCGTGTGACACAAACGGTGAATGGCGAGAAGGGCGTGCACGGCATGCTGCGCAAGGGCCTGCTCTTCTGATTCCCGATGCCGCGAATCGGGATGCCCTCCCGATTTCGTGGTGCCGCGCAAGGGGTTTTCCACAGATTTCGGGGGTGATGTGAATAACCCCATCTTGTGCGCAACCCCAGCACGCAACTACCGTATATGGTAGCAGGGACGCAGGAGACGGCGCCTATGGATTGGACACCGGAGGCCATCGAGGCCCTGCGGGGCTATTGGGCGGAAGGCCATTCGACGGCCGAGATCGGTCGTCGCATGGGAATCTCCAAGAATGCTGTGGTGGGCAAGGCACATCGCCTGAACCTGCCGCCGCGACCCAGCCCGATCCGCCGCGAAGCCACGGGCGCGCAGCCCGAAGCGCCACGCCCCGCGCCTGTTGCCGCCCCCGTGGTGGCAGAGGCCGCGACAGCCATTGCCGCACCACCGCCGGCGCAGCCCGCC
>NZ_JACTUZ010000191.1 GCF_014490445.1 Pseudoroseomonas ludipueritiae
GCTGGTTTACGAGGAGATCGGCATTGCCCGTGGCGCCCGCGTGCATGGCCTGCACCGCCGCCGCGAGCCTGAGCCCGCCCTTCCCGCCGAACCGGCACCGAAGGCTGATGCCGATGCCCTCTCCCTTTCGATGACCACGGCCTCGGCACCGGTTGAGCCGCTGGAGATGGCGGTCCCCACCAGTGCCCTGGTCGCCGCTGCCGAGGCTGCGCTGCAGGAACTGGCCGAGGTCGCGCAGGCGGCTGCCGGCGCTTCCTCCGAGCTGGCACAGAACGGCGTCAGCGAGCTGGTGGCGTTGGAAGGCGAGTTGCGCGACACCGCCGCCCGCCTGCCGCTGGCCAGCCCGGCGCTGTAAGGCACAGGAGACGGGGCGAGGACGATGACCCTCCAGCGCCCCGTCGGCGCTTCAGTTGTAGAGCGGCACCAGACCCGGGTAAGGGATCTCGCGCTGGCCACGCTCCCGCAGCAGGCCGTTGGCGGCGCGGGTCACCTCGCGGGGCCCGGCTTCGTAGCCATCCAGCACGTAATAGCCGTTGCGCAACGGCCGCACGCGCGTGCCGAGCAGGCCGCAGGCATATTGCAGCGGCGTCATGTCCTCTTCCATCTCCGACAGGGGATCGAGAAAAGGCGCAACTTCACGGTCACGACTGGCGCGGCCCATGACCCGCTTGGCGCGCCGCTGCGCGTACCAGGGTTCAATATCGAAGGCGCGCGAGAGGGAATGGATATCCTCCCCCGCCAGCAGCCGCCGGTCGAACTCGCCCCGCAGTTCCGGCGCCAGGGCGCGGCGGCGCTGCTGTTGGCGCCGGCGCGGTGCCGACGCCAGATCTTCATCAAGGACGTCTTCGTCCCACATCTCGCCCAATGCCTCGCCCATGCTGGCCGGTCCTGCTTGGCCGCGCTTTTCCGCGGCTGGGTTCAGCTCCTTCTGGAGATCCGGGAGCCGACCGTTCTGGCGGCGAGTTCTGCGTCAGGCTTATGCGAAGAATCCTGACATCCTGTTAAAGGGCACCGCTCCTTTGTTCCGAGTTCCTGCATTTCTTGTGGAAAAGGTTCGACACCATGGATTCTGTCTCACCTGCCGGGCGTCGTGTTGCCCGGCAACTGGAGGCTAGCTTTGCCTCCGAGATGATGCAGGCCGCACGGCCGCAGAAGCGGCAGGGCCTGTTTGACGGCGGTGCCGGCGCCGGCGCCTTCGACAGTTTCATGGACCATGCACTCGGGAACGCCATGGTGGCCCGTGGCGGCCTTGGCCTGGCGCCGGCCATTGAGCGGGTGATCGGCCGTGCGGCCCGGCCGGAGGCCGCGCGATGAGCGCGCTGATCGAAGCCGCCGCCCGCCTGCAGGCGGTGTTGTGGCGGGAGGCGGAAATCGCCGGCACGGCGCCGCTCGCCACCCTCGGTGCCCTGATGGAAGAAAAGCGGGAAGCACTGCTGGCACTGAGCCGACTGGGACCACCCGAGAATGCGGCGGAACGCGCAGCATTGCGCGGCATGATGGCGGCGGCCGAGGAGAATGGCATGGTGCTGGGAGCCGTGGCCGATGCCCTGGGCACGGTGCGCGACCGCCTGCGCCGCGACCTCGCCCAGGCGGCGGACCCAGGCACCTATGGGCCGCAAGGCAGCGCTTTTCCGGGGCCGCGCCGCAAGCCGCTGCGTCATACTTTGGCGGCCAGCCTGGATCATACCGCCTGAAAGGTGAACCGAGCGGCGGTGCTGCGGGAATGCTGACCTGCTGCGCCTCGCACTGCCGCCGCTCACCCCGGAATGGCTGGAGGCAGAAAGCTACGCCTTACGGGGGTACGCTTCCGGCTTTCCGCAGTCGGGCTGAGGGGCGTCGGGAGCCTCATGGCAGATCGTCCCGGGGGGGGCCGCCGACGGCCCGTCACCGAAAAAATAGCGTGAGGCACGCGGCGCGCTTGCGAAAAACAATTCTGACCTGTTAGATCGGTTGTGTCGCAGCCGAGGTGTTCAACCTCCACGCTAGGCGATGACCGCGTCAGAAGGCGCTCCCCGAACCGGAACCCTTGAAGGGCGCAAACATGGTCAGCTCGATCCTCACCAACAACGGCGCGATGACGGCGCTGCAGTCGCTGAAGGCCACGCAGAAGAACCTGCTGAACACGCAGAACCGGATCTCGACCGGCCTGAAGGTCTCCACCGCCAAGGACAATGCCGCGACCTGGGCCGTGGCCACCGCGATGCGCTCCGACATCGCCAATACCAAGCAGGTCAGCGAGAACCTTTCCGTCTCCTCCTCCATCATCGGCACCGCCGAGACGGCGGCCGAGCAGATCGCCGACGCTGTCAAGCAGATCCGCACCAAGGTCACTTCCGCGCAGAACCCGGCGGTGGACAAGGCGCAGGTCCAGGCCGACATCGACGGCTATATCGAGACCATCAAGTCCATCGTCAGCGCCGCTTCCTTCAAGGGCGTGAACCTGATCAACGGCGGCGGCACGCAGCGCGTGCTGACCTCGGTGAACACGGTCGATGGCGTTTCCACCGGCGCTTATGCCGATGTCGCCAAGCAGAACCTCTCGGTCGAGGACGGCTCGCTGCTCTCCGGCCTGAAGAACCTGACGGTGCTGTCGCGCGCCGACCAGACGATGGCCAAGCTGAATGACGGTGTGCAGAAGGTAAAGCTGGCCACGGGCAGCGCTCTCGCCCTCAAGGCTGGCCACCATCTGGAGCTGAAGTATATCGACGAGACGGGCACCGACCGCACCCTGACCGTCAAGCTGGCCAAGGACATCTCCAAGGTTGAGGATCTGGTCAGCACCCTGAATGCTGATGCTGGCTTCAGCGCGATGTTCACCGCCGACCGCAACATTGTCGACGGCACCGCCACCACCGACCTCTTGATCAGCGCCAAGAACCGCGATTCCACGGTGCGGCTGGGCAGCACCGCCACCTCGACCTCGACCGGTGTTGACCTGACCGATGTCCTGACGGCCAAGAAGGGCGACGCAGCCGCTGCGCCCACCAATGCCCTGACCGCCAGCGCGAACGTGGTGAGCGGCGCCACGTCGGTGTTGGAGATGGACTTCGCTGACAAGGCACTGCAGGTCGGCGATGAGTTCGTGATCAAGGCCGACCTTACGCCCGCCACCAACACCACCGACAAGGGTGATGTCACCTATAAGCTGAAGGTGGTGGGCGATAACTACAAGACTGGTGACAAGATCCTGGATGGCAGCAGCACTGCCGACCGGGTCTTCGTGATTGCCGTCGCTGCCTCTGACGTCACCAACGGCAACGTCACTGGAAAGGATATTGCTGAAAAGTTCAAGGATGCCCTGACCAAGGGTACGGGCACGGATGGCTGGAACATCGATAGCATCACGTCCCCGGTGGCTCTCGATGGCGGCGGGTTCACGACTACCGCCCCGACCGCCGCCGGCGATGGATTTCACGTGTCCGTCGACTCGGTGACTGGCGCCCTGCGCATCGCCAGCTTCAGCAGCTCCACGGCGTTGACCAGCTTCAACTCCTCCAAGACCGACTACGACGTTCTGCTCTCCAAGGTCGATCAGGCTGGCGCCAACGTGGCGAATGCCGCTGCCTCCTTCGGTACCGCCGCGACGCGGATCGATCTGCAGAAGGACTTCCTGGACAAGCTGGTGGATACGCTGAACACCGGCCTCGGCGCCCTGGTGGACGCCGATATGTCCGAGGAAGCCGCTCGCCTGCAGGCCCTGCAGGTGCAGGAGCAGCTCGGCACGCAGGCGCTCTCGATCGCCAACCAGGCGCCACAGAGCATCCTGCGTCTCTTCCAGTAAAGCCGGCCGGGACGCGGCGCCGCGCCGCGTCCCGTCTGGTTCCTGGCGCCGGGCAGCCGCAGGGCTGGCCGGCGCCGTGGTCCGTGCATGCACGCCGCTGGCGCCCTTGCGGGTCCCACGCGTGACAAAGGAAGAATCCGATGTTGAGCCTTGCCACCCCCGCTGTTCCTCCGGGCCTGCCTGCCGCCCCGCTGCAACGCCCCACCGGCGCCATGACAGCCTATGGCGCCGTGATCCGGGAGACCGAGAATCCCCGGGCGATCGAGTACCGCGTCCTCGCCCGCGCCGCTGCCATGCTGGAACTGGCCGCCCTGCCAAGCGCCGGCCCCGCCGACCTTCCTGCCGCCGTTCACGAGAACCGGATGGTCTGGACCGCCTTCGCCGCTGATCTGGCCGGGGACGGCAATAGCTGCGAGGATATGCTCCGCGTGCGGCTTCTGTCGCTGGCGCGCTGGGTTTTCGCCGAGAGCGACCGCGTGCTGCGCGAGCGCAAGAGCCCGCAGGCGCTGATCGACGTCAACCGCGCGGTGATGCTGGGCCTGCAGCCCGATGCCGCCGCCCAGCCGGACCCAATGTGATGTCCCTGATCCTGAAGCTGGCACCGGGAGAGCGGATCTTCATCAATGGCGCTGTCGTCACCAACGGCGAACGCCGCGCCTATCTGATGGTGGAGACCAAGGCCCAGATCCTGCGCGAGAAGGACGTTCTGGTGGCCGATGATGTATCGACCCCGGTGCGGCGCGCTTACTTCGCCGCCCAGGGCGTGCTGCTGAACGCGCAGCCTGTGCTGGGCAGCAGTGAAGCTTTCACCGAGCAGGTCGCGCGCCTCCGTGGTGTTTTCCTGAAGCCCGAACACCTTGGCCTGCTGGATGAGGCGGAAGCCCAGATGCAGGCCGGTAACATCTATCGCGCATTGTCGGCACTGCGTGAGCTGGTGATGTACGAGGCGGCATTGCTGCAACTGGAACCGCCGGAGCGCTTCCGCCGGGAGGGCGCTGCGCGGGAGGATAGCCCTCCTCCCGCGCCGTCATTCGCAGCCCGTGGTGTGCCGGCGCGGCGGGGCACGCCCTCTGCGACGGAGCGGCCAGCTACTTTCCGCTAGCTGCGGAAGCACGTTTAGCATCTCCATCCAACGAGGCCAGGAACCGCTGCGGTGATCGATCCCATGCCCGTGAAGAAGCAAGCCGTGGAGCCCACCTCTCTGTCCTCCCGCGCAGGCGAGCAGCAGGATGCCGCTGGCGCGCCGGAGGTGAAGGCTGCTCAACAGCGAGGGCAGGCACCACTCAGTGGCCTGGTGCTCGATGTGCACCTGGATGGTGAGACGATGCGCCTTTACACCGAGATACGCGACCCTGAGACAGACCGTGTTCTGTTCCGCCTGCCCGCTGCCTACCAGGGCGAGGACAAGGACAATGCCTCCGGAGCCTCGCTGGAGGCATGAGCATCACCCCTATCACCATCGGCGTGCCAGGCGGCGTGGCTGGCTGGAAGATCCTGCAGAGCAGGAAGATCGCTGATTTCACCGCCTTCACCAAGGATCCTTCCTTACAGCGGGATGTCTCCTATCTGCGCGAGAAGCTGCCAACCAAGCTGACGGCCAAGGACCTTCTGGCCGACCGCCGGCTACAGGAGATGGTGCTCACCGCCTATGGGCTGGATTCGCAGATCGGCATGAATGCCCTGATGCAGAAGGTGCTGGACAGTGATCCGAACGATTCCGGTTCCGTCGCGGCGCGAATGGTCGACAGCCGCTACAAGCAGCTTTCCAACGCCTTGAACTATGGCGGGATCGCGATTCCGGAGATTCCGGCGGTGCCTTCCAGTGCCACGATACAGGTTGAAGGCATCCGGCAAGGCAAGACCTTCGAAAGCTTCAGTGGCAGCTTCGGGGGCGTCAAAGTCTCGGGCCTCGACCTCAGCAAAGCCAGCAATCGCCTGGAACTCGCCGCGACATTGCAAGCCACCTTCCGCAGGGCCGATGGCGGAAACAGCCACATCACCGTCACCGCCCTTGGTGGCAAGCTGGTCTTCACGGACGGCAAGGGCCGCGGTGGGGCCACGAACTTCATTCTCGTGGCCAGCCAGGGCAGCACCGCACAAGCCGCCCTGGCTGCCAATACCGCCGGCAGCGTCGCCGTTCCGGCGCAGGGTGGCCCGGCCGTCAGCAAAAGCGCCACGGTGGAGGAGATCGTTGCCCGCTTCACCCAGGCTCGTTTCGAGGAATCGCTCGGAGAAACATCGGAAACGCTGCGCAAGGCCATCTACGCCAAGCGCAGCCTGCCCAGCGTCACCAGTTGGTACAGCGTGATCGCCGACCGCAATCTCGCTTCCGTTGTGCAGAACGTGCTGGGGCTGCCCGAGAGTTTTGGGCAGATCAATGTGGACCAGCAGAAGGCCATGCTGGAACGCCGCATGGATATCGCCGACTTCAAGGACAACGCAAAGCTGACCAAGATGCTGGACCGCTACGTGGCGCGATCCAGCGTGGCGGAGGCGCAGGCCTTGGCCAGTTCCTCCGGCATCGCCACACTGGTGCAACCGATCGCCTGGGGCGGCGACAGCTTTACGGGCAGCAGCGCGGCGGCGCTTTTCTCCATCATCGGCGTGAGGTAGGGCGCCGCCGGTGCTCAGCTTTTCAGAGTGCTGGCGAGCAGGGCGAAGGCCTCGGGCGCCGCAGCCCGCTCATCGACCGCCTGGTTGAGGAAGGCTTCCAGGCCCGGCTGCTGGCGGATCGACAGGTCCACCAGCGGGTCGCTGCCGGCGCGATAGGCGCCCAGCCGGATCATCTCCGCCATATCCGCATAAGCGCCGAGCAGGCGTCGTGCTTCGCCAAGCAAGGCATTCTCCTCGGCCGAATGGCAGCGCGGCAGGGCGCGGCTGACGGAGCGCAGAATATCGATGGCCGGCCAGCGGCCTCGCTCGCCGATCCGGCGGTCCAGCACGATATGCCCGTCCAGGATGCCGCGCACGGCATCGGCAATGGGTTCATCATGGTCGTCGCCATCCACCAGCACGGTGAAGACGGCGGTGATGTCGCCCTCGCCCTCCGGTCCCGGGCCGGCGCGTTCCAGCAGTGCCGGAAGCTCATTGAAGACGGAAGGGGTATAAGAGCGGGCGGTCGCCGGCTCGCCGGCCGCCAGGCCGATCTCGCGCTGCGCATGGGCCAGGCGGGTGACGGAATCGAGCAGAAGGAAGACCTGCCGGCCCTCGGCGCGGAAATGCTCGGCGACAGCGAGCGTCGCCTGCGCCGCCCGCCGCCGCGCCAGCGCGGGCTGGTCGCTGGTGGACACCACCATCACGGCGCGCGCGCGCCCTTCCTCGCCCAATGTATGTTCGAGAAATTCCCGCACCTCGCGGCCACGTTCCCCGATCAAGCCGACCACGATAACATCGGCTTCCACGAAGCGCGCGAGCATGCCCATCAGCGTCGATTTTCCGACGCCGGAGGCAGCGAAGATACCCATGCGCTGACCGCGGCAGATGGGCGTGAAAACATCCAGGGCGCGCAGGCCGGTTTCCAGGCGCGGCCCCACCACGCGCCGGCGCAATGCATCCGGCGCCGCGCGGCGCAGCGGCACGGCGCGGCGCC
>NZ_JACTUZ010000192.1 GCF_014490445.1 Pseudoroseomonas ludipueritiae
GGGGGCATCCCGCCAGGGCACGCGGCCGGCCAGGATGGGCTCGGCCTCCGCCCAGCCCGGCAGCCCGGGGCCCAGCAGCGCCGGGCCGCCGATATGGCAGCGCAGGCCGCTCACGCCGCGCGGCCCAGGACCAGGCTGCAATTGCTGCCGCCGAAGCCGAAGGAATTGCTCAGGACCCGGCGCAGCGGCACCTGGCGGTTTTCGATGGCCACGTCGGCCTGGAATTCCGGGTCTACACGCTCCACGCCCAGGCAGCCGGGCACCAGCCCGTCCTGCAGGCAGAGCGCGGCGACCACCGCCTCCAGCGCGCCGGAAGCGCCGAGTGTATGGCCGGTCCAGCCCTTGGTGGAGGAACAGGGCACGGCATTGCCGAAGAGATGCGATACCGCCCGGTCTTCCATAGCGTCATTGGCGCGGGTGCCGGTGCCGTGCAGGTTGATATAGTCGATCTGCGCGGCATCCAGTTGCGCCGCCTCCAGCGCCGCCCGCATGGCGGAGACGGCGCCCAGCCCCTCCGGATGCGGCGAGGACATGTGGTGGCCATCGCTGCTGGCGCCGGCGCCAAGCAGTTGCACCGCACCGGGCGCCGCGTCCCGTGGGCGGGTCAGCAGGACAAAGGCCGCGGCCTCCCCCACCGTGATGCCGTCGCGGTCGGCGGCGCAAGGGCGGGTCGGGCCCGGCGCCAGCAGGGCCAGCGAGCCGAAGCCCTCCACCGTCATGCGGCAGAGCGTATCGACTCCACCCACCACCGCCGCGTCGCAGAGCCCCGCCGAGATCATGGTGGCGGCTTCCAGGAAGGCCCGGGCGCCGGAGGTGCAGGCGGTGGAAATGGTCAGCGCCGGCCCCGCCAGCCCCAGTCGCGCCCGCACGTAGCGCGGCAATGAGAAGAGGTCATGCGTGGCGGCGAAGTCGAAATCCTCGGGCAGGTCGAAGCTGCCTTCCGGGCGGCGGCGATAGGCGGCCTCGGTTTCCGCGATGCCGGAGGTGCTGGTGCCCATGACCACCGCGACACGCGCGGCCCCAAGGCGGTCCCGCAGTGCCTCCGCGGCGGCCAGGAAGCCATCCTGCAACAGGGCCATCTCGGCCAGCCGGTTGTTGCGGCAATTGTAGCGCGCCAGTTCCGGCGGCAGCGCCACCGCATCCACCCCATCCACGCGCCCCACGAAGGCGGCGGGACGGTCTTCCGGCCCGGCGGGGCGCAGCCCGCCCAGGCGTTCATGCAGGGCCCGGCGCGTGGCGGCGGCACCGATGCCCATCGCGCTGACAGCCGTGACGGTGGAGAGCGCCAGAGGAGTGAAAGGAATTGGCATGTCCGGTTTCAGTTGGGCATCTTCTCAGGGGCCGCCAGGGCGGATGGCGGCGAAAGGGCAAGGGCCAGCAGGAAGGCGCTGCTGACACCGATGGCGACCGTCAGGCCGATGCCGCGCAGCACCGGGGTGGCGCAGAAGGCCAAGAGGCCGAAGGTCAGCAAGGTGGTCATGGTGCAATTGAACACGGCGCCCATGGTACGGTCGGCTTCCTCGGCCCCTTGCCGCGCGGCGCTGCCGAAGAAAAGCGCATAATCCATCCCCACTCCGGCCGCCAGCAACAGCGCCGCGAGATGAAAGGGCGTCAGCCGTTGGCCCAGCAGCGCCAGGGCGGCCACGGTCACCAGCAGCGCCCCCGCGATGGGCGCCGCTGTCCAGAGCGCCGCCGGCACGCCGCGCCAGCCCCGCCGCAGCCCCACCGCCAGCAACAGCAGCACCGCCAGCCCGCCCAGGCCGCACCAGAGCAGGGCCTGCCGCGTCGCCAGGGTCACCACGCCCTGGGTTTCCGCCTTCACATCAACCCAAAGGATGCCAGGGTCGCCCAAGCTGTCCAGGGCGGCACGCAGGGCCGGAATGTCACGCAGGTCCTGCGGGATCACCAGCCCCTGCCAGCCATCGCCGCGTGAGGAGAGCAAGGGGTCCAGCCGGGCGGCCAGGATGGGCAGGCGCGGCAGATCCTCCACCGTCAGAACCGGCAGGGCGCGGCTTTCCGCCAGGCTGTCCAGGAAGCGGTTGAAGGCTTCCGGGCGGAAAGGCAGCCCCGCCGAGGCTTCCCGCAGCCGGGGACGCATGGCCTCTGGCGCCGGCAGCGCCGCCTGGCGGGCGCGCTGCGTCGCGGCGCTGGGCAGGTAGCGCGCGGGACTGTCGAAGCCGGCCAACTGGCCCCGCGCGACGAGCGGCTGGAGCACCTGCTCCACCGTCTCCGCCTTCCTCAGCACAGCCTCGGCGTCAGGCCCGCCCAGGGCGATGATGCCGCGTACATCGGGGGCGCCAAGCTGGCCCCGCAACTCTTCATCCAGCCGCAGCTGCGCGGGCGGCACGGGGCTGAGGCGGGCGAGGTCATCCTCCCAGCGCGGGCCACCGAGCGCCAGCAGTGCCAGCGCCGCCAAAGGCAGCGCCAAGGCCAGCCAGCGCCAGCCCCGCAGGGCACCGAGCCCCCTCGCCAGCAGGCCCGGCAGGGGCCGCGGAACCAGGGTGGCACCCGGCAGCAGCCAGGGCAGCAGACCAGCGGTGACCACCACCCCGACCAGCAGCCCCGCCGCGCCGAAGAGGCCGAGCTGCGCCAGGATGGGGAAGCCCGAGAGCATCATGCCGGTCAGCCCCAGCGCGGCGGCCCCGGCGGCCAGCCGCAGCGTGGGCCAGATGCGACGCGCGGTGTCGCGCAGGCTTTCCGCCGGCCGGCGCTGCGTGATCAGCAGCAGCGGGTAATCCACCACCACGCCCAGCATGGTCATGCCGAAGCCCAGTGCGGCGCCATGCACCGCGCCAAAGGCAAGCCCCACCGCCGCCACCCCGGCCAGCGTACCCGCCCCCAGTGGCACCGCGACGGCGAAGAGCATCAGCAGCGAGCGGTAGCGCAGCCACAGGAAGCCCAGGATCAACAGGCCGGAGAGAAGCGAGATCATCTCCACATCGGCGCGGATGGCGGCGGCGGCCTCAGCCCCGAAGACGCCGGGGCCGCTTAGCAGCAGGCGCGCGGGGCCAGGATTGGCGGCGGCGAAAGCGGCCTGGAAGGTGGCGATGGCGGCGGCCTGCGCCTCGGTATCCAGGCCGGAAGCGCGGCTGCGGGCCACGATCAGCGCACGGGGCGGGCTGGCGCCTTCCGCGAACCAGGCGCCGGCGCGCAGTTGCACCCGGCTTTGCCCCAGCCAACCGCGCAGCAGGTCAAAAAAGGCACCGGTCGGATCGGCGAAGCCGAAGCGCGCCAGCAGCGGCGAGGCGGCGGAACGCAGCCCTTCCAGCAGGCCGGAGAGCTTGCGCTTCAGCCCTTCCACCTCGAAGCCCGCCGGGTCCGAGGCCGAAAGAAGGTAGCGGTACTGGAAGATCAACTCTCTTTCAGTATCAGAGAGATCGAGGCTGCCATTGCCAACAAAGCTGAACTGGCCGGACTGCCGCAGGCTCTCTCCAACCGCGCGGCTGATGCGAGCCAGTTCAGGCTCCGGCGCGCCCTCCATGCCGGCCAGCAGCAGGGTCGTGGCGGCGCCCGAACGCAGTTCCCGCAGCAGGAATTCGGCGGCGGGGGTGCGGCCGGGCGGCAAGAGGTCGGTCATCTCGGCGCGGATGGGAATGGCGCGGAACAGCCCGGCCCCCAGCAACGCCAGCACCAGCAGCGCGCCACCCAGGCGAAGCAGCACGGGCCTCACGGGCGGGGCGTGATCCGCAGGCTGGTGATGCCGTCGTTGCCCCGGGTCTCGACCTGCCGCACAAAGCCGCCACTGCCATAGATATCAACTCGTTGCAGCGCGACACGAACGCGGGCTGAGAGCGGCGTCAACACCATGTGCCAGCCCTCGCCCTCCGGTGAGAAGGAGACCTCGTAATATTGCCGCAAGGTGGCGAGGTCACCGGCCAGGGTGGCGCGGATCGCTTCCACGAAGGGACGGATGTCCGGCGACTGGTCCAGGCTGAGTTCCTGTCGGATGCCCTGCGCGGGGCGCTCCAGCAACAACCTGTCTCCATCGACGCGCAGAGTTTCCTCGGCGGGCCAGGTGGTGTGCTTCTCCAGCCGGTCCGGCGCGATCCAGGACAGCGTGCCGGTGCTGGGCAGCGGTGAGCTGAGTTCAGGAATGGATTTCTGCTCGCTGAACTCGGCACGGCCCTGCCGCACGCCGGCCAGGTCCTTCATGGTGCCATCGAGCGTGGCCTGCGCCATGGCTGGTGCGGCCAGGGCGAGAGACAAGGCCAGGAATGCCAGGGGACGGAGCATCATGCGTCCATCTCCTCCCAAAAATCGTAGAAATTGAACCAGTTATACGGGAACCTTCGCGCAATCTGTTCGATCCGCGCGGCATAACGGGCGGCGACTTGTTCCAGCTGCGCCTGCCGGTCCCGCCGGTCAATGGTGATGCGGTCGGCGAAGGGCTCGAAATGGACCTCGTAGCGGCGGCGCCCGGTCCAGACGCCGAAGGCGATCATCACCGGCGCGCCCAGCACGCCGGCCAGGATATGCGGCCCCAGAGGGAAGGCCGCCGGGTCACCCAGGAAGGGGACGCGTGTCACCTTGCCCGTGCCCGGGGTGCGGTCGGCCAGGATGCCCACCAATCCACCGCGCTCCAGGCATTCCTTGGCCCGTAGCATCGCGTCGGGCTGGCCGAGCGGGATAATGGCGGCGGCCTGCCTCGGGTCCAGCTCCGCGAAGAAGCTGGCCGATTTGGTGGCGTTCTGCGTGTGCATCAGCGCCACCACCTCCACCGGGCAGCCGGTATCGGCCACGGCATGCATGGCATTGAAGCTGCCCAGATGGGCACCGAGCAGGATGCAGCCCTCGCCTCGCGCGATCCGCTCGTTCAGCAGGTCGAGGCCAAAGACCCGCAGCTCGTAATCCTTGAAGCGGTTGCCCAGCAGGAAGAGCCGGTCCAGCAGCGTCGCCGAAAAGACGAAGAAGGTGCGGAAAAGGTCCGCGATCCCCGGCTCCCGCCCCAGGGCGCGGCGCTGGAACTGCCGCACCGCCTGGCGCTGCCGGGGCGAGGAGAGAAAGAAATACAGCGCGATCGGCCAGAGCAGCGCGTAACCGAAGCCATAGCCGAGCCTGGTGACGATCCAGGCCATCAGCCGCAGGGCGGCGACGCTGCCGCGTTCCTTTTGCCGGGTCCAGATCACGGCGAGGCCAGTTCCACCTCACCCGAAAGCGCCAGGGCGCCGGCGCAGAGGCAGCGGAAGGCGATGCGGCCGGCACCGGGATCGGTCAGGGAAATCTCCACCGGCTGCTCCGGCCCGACGGGGGCCACGAACTTGGCGTGGCGCAGGCGGGCCACCGTACCATGCCCCGCTGCCGTGATGGCGCTGAAGACGGCATCGAGCAGCACCACCCCCGGCACCAGCGGACGCCCCGGGAAGTGCCCGGCCAGGCAAGGATGCGCGGCCGGCATGCTGTAGCGGACCATGCTCATCCGCCACCCGCCGCCGGCTGCCGCCGCAATTCCTCCAGCGCCTGCCGCGTCAGCTTGCCGATGGCGTTGCGCGGCAGCGAGGGCACCAGCAGCACCCGGCGGGGCAGGAAGACGGCTTCCATCCGCTCCCGCAGCCCCGCCAGGATCACGGCGGGGTCACGGCCGGGGGCGACGGCATAGACCATCAGGCGTGCGGCCGGGTTGCTGTCCAGGTCATCGGGCGCGACGAAGACCCCGTCCTCCACGCCTTCCACCTGCATCAGCAGCCGGTTCAGGCTGGCCAGCGAGGCCCGCTTGCCGCCCAGCTTCACCATGTCGGCGCGGCGGCCGAGCAGGCGGAAGCGCCGGTCCGGCTGGAATTCCACAGCATCGGCCAGTTGCACCGGGGCGGGCATGCCGCGCACCTCGACCCAGACGGTGTCGCTCTCACCTTCCCGCCGCAGCTCCACGCCGTCGTAGAGGGTCCAGGTCTCGCCGCCCGTGGTGCGGCGGCTGGCGACGGAGCCGATCTCGGTGGCGCCGTAGATTTCCAGCACGCGGGTGTCCCAGGCCACTTCGCAGGCGGCGGCCAGTTCAGTGGCCAGGGGCGCGGTGGCCGAGATGACCGCCGCCAGTTCCGGCAGCCGCTCGCCGGAGCCGAGCAGGGCGCGCATCTGCAAGGGCGTGGTGATCAGCACGCGCGGCGCGGGCGCGGCGTGCAGGGCCTCGGAGATTTCCACTGGGTAGAAATGCGGGCCGGCATGGCTGGCGGTGGCCGCGTGCAGCGGCATGGCCATGGTGGTCTCGAAGCCATACATGTGCTGCGGCGGCACGGTGGCCACCAGCGTCGTCACCACCGGTCCTCGCAGGCCGAAGCGCGCGGCGGCGGCGCGCGTCGCGGCCACCAGCGCGCCCCAGGGCTTGGGATGCGCCGCCGGCTCCCCCGTGCTGCCGGAGGTGAAGCCGATGATGGCCACCTGTTGCAGCGGGATCTCCGGGTTGGGGCCATCCTCGCCCTCACCCTCGGCGGCCACGCGCAGGGCGCCGGGAGGCGCGGCCCAGCCCGGTTCCTCCCCGGCATCGGCCAGCACGTAGCTGTCGGGATAGGTGGCCAGGATCTCGCGCTGCCGCCGCTCGGACCGGTCGGCGGTCAGCAGCATCACGTGGCCGCGGCTCAGCGCGGCGGCCAGGCCGAGCAGGGCATGGTAGCGGTCGGCGCAGAGATTGAGCGCGAAGGGCCGCTCCGGCAGCCGCGCCGCCAGGGCCGCGACATCGGCCAGGAAGCGGCCGACGGTGATGGCCTCGGCGCCACGGCGGAACATCACCTCGTCCCGCGCGCGGTCGGTCAGCGGGGCGGTGTCACGCATGGTGGGCCAGGGTCGCGGCCAGCACGGCGCGCAGGGTGCGCGCCGGGGTGGCGATGCCGAACTGGGGAAAGCGCAGGGTGCGGATCACGTGCTCACCAAGGAAAAGGGCCAGCATCAGGGCGCCGGTGATGCCCAGCACCAGCGGTGCCGAGGCCGGGGCCTGGAAGGGCGGCAGGCCCAGCAGGGCGGCGGCGTGCAGCGGCGCGGCGGCCAGGAACACCAGGGTCCAGAGCCAGGTCAGCCCGCGCGTATAGCCGGCGCATTCCGAAAGGCGGGAGCCGGCATCGTGGCGTGTATAGCGGCTGATCAGGGGCTCCCGCCCCGGGCGCAGGGTGGCGCCGAAATGCGCCGCCAGCAGCAGGTCGCCGGCCACCGGCAGGAGGCGCGCCAGCAGGGCCATGCGATCCGGCCAGGCGGCGCAGGCCAGGGCCAGGGCGCCGAGCCCGGCGGCCAG
>NZ_JACTUZ010000193.1 GCF_014490445.1 Pseudoroseomonas ludipueritiae
GCCCCCGCCGCCACCCCGGGCGCCCCCGCGGCGGCCGAGCCTGCCGAGGAAGCGCCGCCCGAGGGCGGCCTGCTGGGCGCCGTGGCGGTGGGGCTGACGGATGTCGGCAGGACCGTGCGGGAGCAGGTCACCGATGGTTCCATTCCCGCGCGGGTCAGCGCCGCCGCCGGTCAGGCCGAGACGCGGCTGTCCAATGCCTTCACCTCCGGCAATGCCCTGGGCTTCCTGCTCTGGGCCTGCACCGGCTGGGGGCTGGGGCTGGTGCTGCTCTATGGCCTGCGCATGCTGCCCTGGCTGCGGCCACTGCCGCAGGGCACCCGCTTCCGGATGGAGCGGCGGCAGCGGCTCTGGCGCAATGCCGGGCTGGATGCCGCTCGCCGCCTCGCGCCCTGGCTGCCGGCCGCGGTGCTGATGCTGGCCTGGCCTGCCATCCTGCCGCGCTCGGGTGACAGCGCGCGGCTCTTCCTCGGGGTGGCGGTGCCCTTCCTGGTGGGCAGCCTGGTGCTGCGCCTGGGCGGGCCGCTGCTGTTCCTGCTGGGGCCGCTGCGCGGCTGGCGCATCGTGGCCTACGCCGAGCGGCGTATCATGCCCTGGGTCGGTGCCCTGGCCATGCTCTCCGTCACCAGCACCATGCTGCGGGCGCCGGAACTGCGCTGGACCCTGGGCTGGGACGTGGCGGCGGTGCTGACCTTCCTGGTCGACCTGACGCTCGGCATCGTCGCCGTCCTCTTCATCATCCACCGCCGGCGTGGCGTGCAGCGGCTGCTGAGCCGCCGGCATACCGAGCATCCGGAAGAAAAGACCAAGCTGCACAAGATGATCGCGGAACAGCTGGCCGCCAACTGGCACCTGCTGGGCCTGCTGATCGTCGGCGGCCACCTGATCTCGCGCCTCATCGGCGTGGGTGGCGGCTCCTTTATCGGCCGGGCCATGGTCACGGTGGGGGCCATCGTCGTCATCTCGGCCATTGCCTATGCCATCTCGGGCGGCTTCGCGCGGCTGGCGGGGGTGCTGCATAACGGCAAGGGCGGCCTGCCCCGGCGGCTGGTCTGGCGCTACCTCGGGCTGGCCCGGCAGGCAGTGCGCGTGGTGGCCTCCCTGATGATCATGGTGGTGGGGCTGCGGATCTGGGGCGTCGATGCCGTGGCCTGGGTCAGCGGCGGCATCGGGCTGGCCATCGTCCGGCCGATCCTCTCCATCGCCGCCGTGCTGCTGGTGGCCTGGCTGGTCTGGGCAACCGTGGACACGGCGGTCGATTTCGCCCTGCTGCCGCGGGAGAACACCAGCCGGGCACGGGACCATTCCACCCGCGTGCGGACGCTGCTGCCGCTGCTGCGCAACTTCGCCTTCGTGGTGCTGGTGGTGCTGACGATCATCTCCATCCTCAGCAACCTCGGCGTCAATGTCGCGCTGCTGCTGGGTGGTGTGTCGATCTTCGGTGTGGCCCTCGGCTTTGGTTCCCAGCAGCTGGTGCAGGACGTGATCACCGGCCTGTTCATGCTGTTCGAGGATACCATCGCCATCGGCGACACCATCGATACCGGCGACCGCAACGGCACGGTGGAAAGCCTGACCATCCGCACCGTCCGCATCCGTGACGGCGAGGGCGCGCTGCACACCATTCCCTTCAGCCAGATCAAGGCGCTGAAGAACCGCTCGCGCGGCCTCGGCGTCTACACGGTCAAGGTGGTGGTGGGTTACGACGCCCACCTGGACCGGGTGATGGAAGTGATGAAGGAAGTGGGCCAGAGCCTGCGGGACGACCCGGTCCTGGGTCCGGACATGCTGACCGGCCTGGAGATCTGGGGCGTGGACCAGTTCACACCGGAAGGCATCACCATCATGGGCGGGCTGAAGACGCGGGCGCTGAAGCAGTGGGGCGTGGGCCGCGCCTTCAACCTGCGGCTGAAGCAGCGTTTCGACGAGGAAGGCATCCCGCTGACCCCGCCGCGCCCCTCCCTGGTGCTGCCGCCGCATACCGTGAAGGAGATGGAGGCCGATATCGGCGCCTGATCAGGCGCCGCGCAGCCAGGCCGCGACGCCCAGGCCGGCGGCGCGGCCGGTGGCGAAGCAGGCCTGCAGCAGATAGCCGCCGGTGGGGGCTTCCCAGTCCAGCATCTCACCGGCGGCGAACACTCCCGGGTGGGCGCGCAGCATGAACCGCGCGTCCACTTCCTCCAGCCGTATGCCGCCGGCGGAGGAGATGGCGCGGTCCAGCCCCTCCGGTGCCTCCAGCCGCAAGGGCAGGGCTTTGACGAGTTCGGAAAGCGGGGCGGTGCTGCCGGCATGCAGCGCCTCCTGCACCAGGCCGATGGCCACCGGCGGCAGGGCCGCAGCCTTCCGCAAAAAGGTGGAAAGCGACTGCCCTCGCCGGGCTACATCCAGCTTTCGCGCCAGGGTGGCGGCATCCAAGTCCGGCCGCAGGTCCAGCAGCAGGGTGGCGGCGCCATCGCGCGCGATGGCCTCCCGCAACGGGGCCGAGAGGGCATAGACCGCGCCGCCCTCGATGCCGCGTGCCGTCACCACCGCTTCCCCCCGCACCGTTTTCCCGCCGAAGGACAGGGCGATGCGCTTCAGCGGCGTGCCCTCGAACTTCTCCCGGAACACCGCCGACCAATTGATGCGGAAGCCCATGTTGGAAGGGCGGAAGGGTGCCGCCGCGACCCCCGGCAGATGCCCCGCCCAGCTTCCATCGGCGCCGAGCCTGGGCCAGGAGGCGCCGCCCAGCGCCAGCACCGTTGCCGCCGGGCGCAGCACCACTTCGCCGCCAGGGGTGCCGAGGCGCAGCGCGCCATCAGCGGCGAAGCCCAGCCATTCATGCCGGGGCAGCACCGCCACGCCCTGGCCGGCCAGCCGCGCCAGCCAGGCGCGCAGCAGGGGGGAGGCCTTGAGCGCACGCGGAAAAACCCGGCCGGAGGAGCCGGTGAACATCTCCTGCCCCAGCCCCTCCGCCCAGGCGACCAGCGCCTCGGGCGGGAAGGCGCGGATGGTGGAGGCGAGCTGCGGTGCCGCCTCGGCATAGCGCGCCAGGAAGGTGTCCAGCGGCTCGGAATGCGTCAGGTTCAGCCCGCCGCGCCCGGCCATCAGGAACTTGCGGGCGGGGGAGGGCATGCGGTCGAAGACGCGCACCGGATGGCCTGCGGCGGCGATGGTCTCGGCCGCCATCAGCCCGGCGGGGCCGGCGCCGAGCACGGCGACGAAAGGAGGTTCGGTCTGCACCGGGCCCTTATGCCCCGGAATACCAGATTACGGAATTTCGCGCCTTGGCATGGCTGCCGCCAGGGCCTACCCCCGGCGGCCAAGTGAGCCGAGACGCGAGATGACCGAAGCCCTGCACGCCTCCTATGTCCTGACCCTGAACTGCGCCAACCGCCCCGGCATCGTTGCCGCCGTGGCCGGTGCGCTCTTCCAGGCCGGCGGCGATATCCGCGAGGCGCAGCAGTTCGACGACACCACCACCAACCGCTTCTTCATGCGCGTGGTCTTCGACATGGTGCCCGCCACAACGGAAGAAGCGCTGCGCGAGGCGATCGGCGCGGTTGCGGAGCGTTTCGGCATGGCCTGGACTCTGCGGGACCGGGCGGTGAAGCGGCGCGTCATGCTGCTGGTCTCCAAGTTCGACCATTGCCTGGCGGACCTGCTCTACCGCTGGCGCACCGGCGAGATGCCGATGGAGATCGCCGGCATCATCGCCAACCACCCGCGCGAGACCTACGCGCATCTCGATTTCGCCGATATCCCCTTCCACTACCTGCCGGTGACCCGCGCCACCAAGATGGAGCAGGAGGCCGAGATGTGGCGCCTGTTCCAGCAGAGCAGCGCCGACCTGATGGTGCTGGCGCGCTACATGCAGGTGCTGTCGGACGGACTGGCCGCCAAGCTGCCGGGCCGCTGCATCAATATCCACCATTCCTTCCTGCCGGGCTTCAAGGGCGCGCGGCCCTATCACCAGGCGCATGCCCGCGGCGTGAAGCTGATCGGCGCCACGGCGCATTTCGTCACCGTCGACCTGGATGAAGGCCCGATCATCGAGCAGGACGTGGAGCGTATCACCCATGCCGACACGCCCGAGGACCTGATCCGCAAGGGCCGCGATATCGAGCGGCGCGTGCTGGCGCGGGCCATCGGGCTGTTCCTGGATGACCGTGTCATCCTGAACGGCAACAAGACCGTGGTGTTCTGAACCTCAGAGGGTGACGCGGCCGGAGATGCAGGTCACGGCCTCGCCGCCCACCCAGATCTCCCCGCCGCGCTGCTCGACATGGACGCGGCCCTCACGCCCCAGCGCGGTGCCCTGGCTGGCGACGTAGGAGGTGGGCGCGAGCCCGCTGCCGATCATCCACTGCGCCAGCCCGGCATTGAGGCTGCCCGTCACAGGGTCTTCCGGCACGCCGAGGTCGGAGCAGAAGGCGCGCATCTCGAACTGCGCCTCGGTGCCGTCCCTCGCCGCGTCCCAGGGCGCCACCACGCCAAGCTGGAGGCCCGACAGTGCCGGGTAGTCAGGCCGCAGCGCCAGCACCTCGGCGCGGGAGCCGAGCATCACCGCCACCCAGCCGGGGCCGTTATCCACCCAGTTGGAGGCCGTGATCCGCTCCGGCGCCACGCCGATCCCTTTGGCGATGCGCGCCAGCAGCGCCGGCTCCACCGGGCCGGAGCGGCGCAGCGGCGGCGCCTGGAAGGCGAGGCGGCTGCCCTCCCGCCGCAGGCGCACCAGCCCGACGGCGCATTCCTGCACGATCTCCTCGCCGCGCGGACTGCCGCCGGATGCCAGCCAGGCGTGGCAACTGCCCAGGGTCGGATGCCCGGCGAAGGGCAACTCGCTTTGCGGCGTGAAGATGCGCAGGCGGTAATCGGCCTCGGCCGAGGCCGGCCGCAGCAGGAAGGTGGTTTCGCTCAGGTTGGTCCAATTGGCGAAGGCGGCCATCTGCGCGTCCGACAGGCCGTCGGCACCGTTCACCACCGCGACCGGATTGCCCTTGAGGGGGCGGGAGGAAAAGACATCCACCTGCTGAAAGGCAAAATCCGGCATGTCGGGTTGTTCCGATGCTGTGAGGTCCGGAGGGAGTCTTACCGCCTTACCTGACCAGTGGCAGCACCAGCCGGAAAGGCCGCGCCGCATCCACGAAGACCGTGTTCTCCGCCACCCGCATCCGCCGCCAGCGCCCTCGGGCTCTCCGGTCTGGGGGTTGCGTAATGCGGAGCTCGGAGGAAGCGATGTCCAGCCGGATGCGGTGCACCGCCTTGAGCAGATTGGCGGTGGGGAAAAGCTCCACCGTTATCCGCACCGGCATGCCGGGCTCCAGCATCTTCGGTGTGGTCGGGTCCTCTCGGTAGCGCCGCCACGCTGGACGGATCGTTGCCCCTGTGGAAGCCGCTGGCCGGTCACTCCAACCGCACGCCGGGGCGGCTGGCGCGGCGCAGCGCATCCGCCATCCAGTAGAGCAGCGCGCGCCAGAAGCCGAAGAGCCGCAATTGGTGGCGGCGGTAGAGCGAGGCGTAGCTGAGATGGGCGAACCAGCCTTCGATGAAGAGCCCGCCCGGCTTCCCCAACAGCCCGCGCCGGCCAAGGCTGCCGAAAGCATCGTAGCGGCCCAGCGCCACCAGCGCCCCCTGGTCCCGATAGGTGAAGGGCAGGGGCTCGCGCCCTTCCAGCAACCCGGCCAGGCTCTTGGCCAGGTGGGGCGCTTCCTGGTGCGCCACCTGGGCGGTGGCGGGTAGCGGCCGCTCGGCACCGGGCGGGGTCATGGAGGCGCAGTCGCCCAGTGCGTAGATCGAGTCATCCAGCGTGGTTTGCAGCGTGGGGCGGACGACGAGCTGGTTGTTGCGGGCGACCTCCAGCCCATCCAGCTCCCGCAGGAAGGCGGGCGCCTTGATGCCGGCGGCCCAGACCTTCAGTACCGCCGGGATGCGGCGGCCATCCTTCAGCACCAGCGCATCCGCTTCCACCGCGGAGACCTGGGCATTGGTCAGCACTGTCACGCCCTCCCGCTCCAGCACCGCCTTGGAGGAGGCGGAGACGCGTTCCGGCAGCGCGCCCAGGATGCGGGGCGCGGTTTCCACCAGCGTGAGGCGCAGCCGGTCGCGCAGATTGGGCAGGCCGTAGCCGGTGGCGAGGTCCAGCGCCGTGTTCAGCTCGGCCGAGAGTTCCACCCCCGTGGCGCCGGCTCCGACGATGGCGATGTCCAGCGTCGCATTGTCCGGCCCGGCGATGCAGCGGATCACCTCGGCTCTCAACGCGGCATTGAAAGCCTCGGCCTGCGCGCGGCTGTCGATGAAGCGGGTATGTTCCAGCACGCCCGGAATGCCGAAGTCATTGGCGGTGCTGCCGACGGCCATGACCAGAATATCATATGGCACCTCGCGTTCCGGCAGGATTTCCTGCCCCTGCCGGTCCAGAAGCGGTGCCAGGCGAATGCGTTTGCCGGCCCGGTCCAGCCCCATCATGTCGCCCGGCCAGTAGCGGAAGCCGTTGCGGCTGGCCTGGGGCACGAAGCCAACCTGCTCCACGCCGGTATCGAGAGTACCGGCCGCGACCTCGTGCAGCAGCGGCTTCCAGACATGGCTGTAGGACCGATCGATCAGGGTGATGCGAGCCAGGCCGCTACGGCGCAGCCGGCGGCCCAGCTTTGTGGCGAGGTGCAGGCCACCCGCGCCGCCGCCCACGATCACGATTTCTTTCGGCTGCACGCTGGCCCCTCCGCCTTCTGGTCGAGGGACAAACAGGGCAGGCGCCATTTTGTTGCGTGTTTGCAATCCCATAGCAAAGCCCAGGCTTTTTGCCCGGGTAGTAATGGTGTCGCATGCCATGTAGTCAAGGCGCGGATTTGCAATTGAAAGTGATCTGTGGAATCGAAACCCCCGCGAAGTGGAGTGGAAGAGGGGAATTAGCCGAGTCGTTCTGAGACTTTTTGTTTCGGAATGGAGTCGAGGACGTCGAGATGCACTGCTTGGGGTTGATTTAGTCCTTTGCATCTCGCGCAGTTATTGTGAGAAATATGAAAATCGATCTCTCTCTTGAGAATGCCGGCGCTGCTACTTTGGAAAGCGGTGTGGCTACCTTCGGCCAGGTGTTTTCCCAGGGGGAACTGCCTGCGGGTGGGGGTCTGAAGGCTCTGGTGGGTGG
>NZ_JACTUZ010000194.1 GCF_014490445.1 Pseudoroseomonas ludipueritiae
TGCTCAGGCAGGCTGCTCAACTGGACGCAGGTCCATAACAGCCTCTAGCACTACTTGGGCAGTTTAGCGGGTGGTGGCAGGAAGCTGCGTCGACAGTGCGGGCATCGGAGGGGTACCGCCAGGTGGGCGAGCAGCCGGTCGAGGATGGCGCGCCGAACGGTAGGCAGGCTTGGCGAGGGCGGCGGACCCGGCATTCGGGTCGGCATTTTTCCCCCGGCTCATCCGGCGGTGCGCGGCGAGACGGAGGTGTTGCAGGTAGGCGCAGGCAATGCAGGTCATCAGCGCATGTCGGTGCAGACCCGTCCACGAGCGTCCTTCGAAGTGCCCGAGACCGAGTTCCTGCTTGAGTTGCTGGTGCGCCTGCTCACATATCCAGCGCGCCTTGATGGCGGCGGCCAGGGCACGCAGTGACGTGCCGGGCGCCAGATTGCTCAGATAGTACTTCCGCTCGCCACTTGCGCGCCACTCGCCCACCAGCCAGGCCTCGTCACCTGGCAGGTGCCGGTTGTTGGCCCACACAGCGCCATCGCCCACTCGGATGGGCGCCACGGCGAACTTGGCAGCCAGTGGACCTCTGGTGCCCTGCCGCCAGGTGATCCGGCGCCAGGAGAGACTAGCCAGGACCTTCTCCGCCTCGAGTGGTTCCTCGTCAGGCACGGGCTTGCGCCCACGTCCCTGTGGCGGCACCAGTTGCACGGCGGCGCTGTAGACCTTCTGGTTGCGCGGAATGCCGACTGCCCAGAGCAGCCCCCGGGCATCGAGGCCCTGGCGGAATGCTGCACTGGCACCATAGCCCGCATCCGCCAGCACGGTGCCGAACCGTACGCCCGCGGCATGCAGCCGGTCGATCTCCTCCAGCGCGATTTCACCTTTGCTTCGCGGCACTATAGCGGCCTCCGGCACGCCTGCCCGGGCGCAGCGCTGCGGATCGCCGATCCATTCCTGTGGCAGGGACAGCCGCAAGCCCACCGGAACCGGCACCTCACCTTGGGCCAAAGTGAGCGAGATCAGGCACTGGCAGTTGGCCTTCTTGCCGAGTTGGCCGCAGCACTGGGCCGCCACACCAACCGACATCGCGCCCTTCTTGGGCAGCGCCGTGTCATCGATCACCAGCCAGGCCGCAGGTCCGCCGACCAGCTTGTCTGCCTCGCGCGCCAGCACAGACCAGAGAGGCGCGTCGCCCCAGGCTGGGCTGGCAATGAAGTGCTGCAGCTGGTCGTGGCCGCCCAGGCCCAGGCGAGCTGCCATCGGCTGCAGGCTCTTGCGCTCACCTGGCCCCAATAAGCCCCGCAGATAAAGCGGCGCCCACATCCGCCGCGTCTTGCGTCCAAGCACCTGCAGGAACGGCGCCAGCCAGCGATCCAGGTCAGCGCCACCACCATGAACGGTCGCCATCCTTACCTCCCGCTGCATTGTTCAGCAGGGAGAGAACCGTTCCTCGGCCTTACAGTGCCCAAGTAGTGCTAGGCGGCGTGGACAAAGGTCCTTCACACCGTGATCCTGAGGTGATTCAAGGCTGTCTCCTGGGTGGAGGCGCTGGTGCTGCGAGGTTTGCTGACGGACGAGGAATGGGCGTTCTTCGAGCCCTTCGTGGTCGAGACCGGACCCTTCCGCGGCCGCCCGCCCGGCAGTCACCGCCGGGTGCTGGACGCCATCTTCTGGGTAGCGCGCACGGGCATTCCCTGGCGCGACCTGCCGCCTGAGCTGGGCAACTGGAACTCCGTCCACCGGCAGTATCGGCGCTGGACCACCTCTGGCCTTTGGGATGTGCTGCTGCAGGCGCTGGCGGATGGGGGTGGCGACGCCGACGCCCTGCAGATGATCGACAGCACCATCGTCCGGGCACACCACTGCGCGGCTGGCGTAAAAGGGGGACTGACCGCCAGGGTCTTGGACGCTCGCGCGGTGGCTTCTCGACCAAGATCCACCTCCGTACCAATGCCCATGGCCTGCCGATCAGCCTAACACTGACGCCGGGCGAGGCGCATGACAGCACAGCCTATGGCGAGCTAATGGAGGAGCGGGACAGTGATCCCGGCATCTTGCTCGCGGATCGCGGCTACGACAGTGATGCCATATGGCAGGATGTACGTGACCACGGCGGGCAGCCGGAGATCCCAACCAAGCGCAACAGGCGCATCCAGCACAGTGTTCAGCGGCCCTTCTATGCCCTGCGCAATCGCATCGAGCGCTGCATCAACCGCCTGAAGAACTGCCGCCGCGTGGCTACGCGCTATGACCACACCGCCAGCAGCTTCCTCGGCTTCGTCCAACTCGCCGCCATCCGCATGTGGATCAGCTTTGTCCACGCCGCCTAGGCGGCCTCCACCATGATGGGGGAGCTCTCGATCGTAGGAGACACAGGGTCCGTCAGCGGCCCTCACCGTCCGCGGGACGAGATGCAGACCCGGGTGGAAGACCTGAACATTATCTCCAGGGTCGCGGATGCGCCCTTACGGCTCCGCTAGAGGGGTTCTTCCACCTGGCACCGGCCCCTCGACAAAGGGCCGGTAGCAGACACCGCTCTTGATGATCGCTTGCACGACGCGGGCCATTTTGGCGGTGATGGCAGTGAACGCCCCGCGCCCGAGGTCCGGATCCTCCCGGTCCTTGGCAACGTAGCGCTCGAACTTGGCGCGGAAGCTGCTTTCCCATTGACGGATGGCGACCTGGGCGGCCATCCAGAGCGTCCGGCGCAGGCGGGCATTGCCGCGCTTGGAGAGCTTGGTTTTGCCACGGCACTGGCCAGACTGGTGGGTAACGAGGTCGAGGCCGCAGAACTTCAGGAACTGGCGGTGGTGCCCGAACCGGCGCAGGTCACCCGCCTCGGCTAGAATGGCAAGCGCGTTGATCGGTCGGATACCTGGCACCTGCTGCAGGCGTCGGGAGTCGGCGTGCGCCCCAGTAGCTCACCCGCGAGCCGCTCGATGGTGTCACGCTGCCCGATCAGGTGGCGTGCCTCGGTGATGACCAGGCGGAACATGGTGATGGCCCGGGCGTTGGGCGGGATCGCAGGGCGGTCGAGGTCTGGGCAGTCTCATAGATGTCGCCGAGCAGACCGGCCTTGGCGACCTTGCGGCCGGCGAGATCGCAGGTGGCCGCGACAAAGGCCTCTTTGCTGGGGGCGGTGATGCCGGCCGGCACGGGAAAGCGCTCAAGGAGAGCGAAGAATCAGTCGCTGCGGGTGCTGTTCCGGAAGCGGTTAACCTCGGGAAAGTAGAGCGGCAGGTAGTGGGTCTGGATGCGGTGGAGCACCTCTGTCTTGGCTTTGGAGACCACCTCATGGGTCAACGACAGCGCCTGGATATCGTTGATCGCGTGCTCCAGCGGGTCGTGGTAGGGTTTGGCTTCCCCAATCCGCAGCATGTGCAGGATGACTTGCGCGCTCTTGGGATCGTTTTGTCCCAGCCGTTGTGCAGGGCCTTCCTGGTCCAGGCCAGGCCAACCGAGGAGATCAGCCGGACATCGGAGCCGGCTTGCGCTAGCCGCCAGACGAGCGGGCGGTGGTAGTGCTCGGTCGGCTCAAGGCCAACGGTCACCAGGCGTTCCAGGGCCTGCAGCTCGGCCACCAGCCGGTCGTGCTCGACGCGGGTGTTGGTCACCGTCATCCTGCGGCGCCGCCGAGCCTCGGGTACCCCGATCAGCACCTTGTTCCTCAGTTTGGCGACATCAATGGTGACCAGAACGGCGGCAGCGGGTGTAGGTGAGGCTTGGTCATGGCCGGTCAGCTCCTCTCAGTGTGGCTGGACACCGTCACTGTGGAGGCTTGCTGGCCGGTCGTGGCCGCCTTTGAGCTGATTTAGACCTAGCCAAGTCAGACTTCCCGATCTGTTACGGGCCGGAGTTCGTGTCCAAAGTGCTGGACCGTTGGGCTCACGAGCGAGGCATGGCGCTGGACTTCTCCCGACCCGGCAAGCCGACCGACAACTGCCTCGTGAAAAGCTTCAACGGCCGGCTCCGGGACAAATGCCTGGGCACGCATTGGTTCTTGCCGCTTGATGACGCCAGGAGCAAGATCGAGGTCTGGAGACGGGACTATAAACCGTCTCGTCCTCACAGTGCACTGGGGCACCCGACGCCTCAGGAGTTCGCTGCCAAAGCAGCCCAGAAGAGCTGCTTAGGACGCCCGGAAGCCCTCACTTTGGGTGGACCACCTTCGGGGCTACGGTCAGGCAACATGGAATTGGAATTTTCATTCCAGGCATAATTTCATTGTTGGGCAAATGTGGTAATAAGGAAAAATCTGCGGTGTCTGTCGTTGAATTTGGCTTCGGTTGCTGGCCTGACTGAAAGGTGCCTCATGTTATGACGATGCCTCTAACCCAAAGTGGCAATGTTTCCGCGCGACGCTTCGAGATCGAGGGCCCGCTCTTGCTGCAGGTGCGACGCTTCGGTGACCATCGCGGTTTCTTCATGGAAACCTACAGCCGGCGGGATTTCGAGGCGGTCGGCGTGACCGACCATTTCGTGCAGGACAACCATTCCCTTTCGGCCACGCCCGGCACGCTGCGCGGCATGCACTTCCAACTGCCGCCGCATGCCCAGGCCAAGCTGGTGCGCGTGCTGCGGGGCGCCGTCCTAGACGTGATCGTAGACCTGCGCCACGTCTCGCCGAGCTTCGGCCGGCATGTGGCCTGCAAGCTCTCCGCCGAGGGCGCCGAGCAGCTTTATGTCCCCGCCGGCTTCGCCCATGGCTTCGTGACGCTGGAGCCGGATACCGAGGTTGCCTACAAGGTGACCGACTATTACGTCCCCGAATGCGACCGCGGCCTCGCCTGGGACGATCCGGACCTGTCGCTGCCCTGGCCCGACCTGCCCGGCGGGCCGGTGCTGTCCGACAAGGACCGCCGTCACCCGCGCCTTCGCGACCTTCCCGCTTTCTTCTGAGAACCCCCCGCATGCGTCTCATCGTCACCGGCGGCGCCGGCTTCATCGGCTCGGCCCTTGTCCGGCACCTTGTCCTCGACCTGGGGCACGAGGTGCTGGTGATCGACAAGCTGACCTACGCGGGGGACCGCCGCACCCTGGCGGCCTGCGAGGGGCGGCCCGGCTTCGCCTTCCTGCGGGCCGATATCTGCGATGCCGATGCCATGCACCGGGCCTTCGCGGATTTCGCCCCCGACGCGGTGATGCACCTGGCAGCCGAGAGCCATGTGGACCGCTCCATCGCCTCCGCCGCGCCCTTCATCCAGACCAATGTGATGGGTACCTTCGCGCTGCTGGAGGCCGCCCGGGCGCTGCTGGCCGGCTATGACGAGGCGCGGCGCGGGCGCTTCCGCTTCCTGCATGTCTCGACCGACGAGGTCTTCGGCTCGCTCGGGCCCACGGGCGCCTTCACGGAAGCCACGCCCTATGATCCGCGCTCGCCCTATTCGGCCAGCAAGGCGGGGTCGGACCACCTGGCACGGGCCTGGCACGAGACCTACGGGCTGCCCACCATCGTCACCAACTGCTCCAACAACTACGGCCCCTTCCATTTCCCCGAGAAGCTGATCCCGCTGGTCACGCTGAACGCGCTGGAGGGCAAGCCGCTGCCGGTCTATGGCGACGGCGGCAATATCCGCGACTGGCTCTTCGTCGAGGACCATGTGCGCGCCCTGGTGGCGGCGGTGACGCGCGGCGTGCCGGGCCAGACCTACAACATCGGCGGCCGGGCGGAGCGCACCAACCTGCAGGTGGTGCATGCCATCTGCGACGCGCTGGACCGCCTGCGCCCCGCCGCCGCGCCGCGCCGGGAGCTGGTCACCTTCGTGGCCGATCGCCCGGGCCATGACCGCCGCTATGCCATCGACCCTTCCAAGGCCGAGCGCGAGCTGGGCTGGCACGCCTCCGTGACCTTCGAGGAAGGCATCGAGCGCACCCTGGCCTGGTACCTCGCCAACGAGGCCTGGTGGCGCCCGCTGCGGGAGCAGGTCTATTCCGGCCAGCGCCTCGGCCTGTTGGATGCCGCACCGGCCCCGGCGGCGGATGCGGCGGGCGCCGCCTGATGCGCGTTCTCGTTGCCGGCCGTACCGGCCAATTGGCCATTGAACTGCTGGAGCGCCTGCCGCGCTATGGCCACACAGTGGTGGCGCTGGAGGCGCCGGAGCTGGACCTGACCGACCCGGAATCGATCCGCCGCGCGGTGGAGCAGGCGGCACCGGAGGTCATCGTCAATGCCGCCGCCTATACCGCTGTGGACAAGGCCGAGAGCCAGCGCGACCTCGCCTTCGCGGTGAATGCCATCGGCGCCGGCATACTAGCCGCCGCCGCGGCGGCGCGGGATCTGCCCTTCCTGCATGTCTCGACGGATTATGTGTTCTCCGGCAATGGCGGCGCGCCTTACGACGAGGATGCGCCCACCGGCCCTACTGGCGTCTACGGCGAATCCAAGCTGGCCGGCGAGCGGGCAGCACTGGCGGCCAACCCCCGCACCGCCATCATCCGCACCGCCTGGGTCTGCAGCCCGCACGGCAACAACTTCGTCAAGACCATGCTGCGCCTGGGGCGCGAGCGCGAGGCGGTCTCGGTGGTAGCCGACCAGCATGGGGCGCCAACCTTTGCGGCCGATCTGGCCGATGCCATTGCCCGCATGCTGCCCCGGCTGGCCACTTCACCGGCAGGCGATGCAGCCTTTGGCGTCTTTCACCTAACCGGCACGCCCTGGACCACTTGGCACGGCTTCGCCGAAGCCATCTTCGCCGGGGCCGCGGCGCGCGGCTACAAGGTTCCGCGGCTTTCCGCCATCACCACCGCCGATTATCCGACGCCCGCCCGCCGCCCGGCCGATGGCCGCCTGGATTGCGGCCACATCGCTCGCATCCATGGCATCGAGGCCGCTGACTGGCGCCAGTCGCTGTCCCATTGCCTCGATGCTCTCATTGGACCTCAAACACAGCATTCTTGACGGAAGCGACGACCATGAAGGGCATCATCCTGGCGGGCGGCAGCGG
>NZ_JACTUZ010000195.1 GCF_014490445.1 Pseudoroseomonas ludipueritiae
GGGGCCTCGGGCTCCGGCGACGGGCTGCGGGTGTCTTCCGGCGCCGGGGCGGTGGCGGCGGGGTGGGATTCGGCGGGGGGAGCCTTGGGCTCTTCTTCCGTCGGGCGGCCGGTCAGCTTGGCCCAGAGGTCACGCAATGCCATGGCGTCAGGCCGCCTCGGCCAGCAGGCCGCGCGCATCGGCGCCGGTCACGCGGGCGCGCAGCACGCGGCCACGCTGGCCGCTGCCATGGGTAAGACGGATCGAGCAGAAATGCTCGGTATGGCCGGCATCGGGACGTTCCAGCAGCACGGCTTCCTCCTGGCCCATCCGGGCGGCAAAGAATCTCTGGGTGGCGGCGCCGCCGGCAGCGCGCAGCCGGGCGGCACGGTCCCGCCGCAGGGCGACAGGCAGTTGCGGCATGCGGGCGGCAGGCGTGCCCGGCCGTTCGGAATAAGGGAAGACATGGAGGAAATGCAGCCCGGCTTCCTCCACCAGGGCCAGCATGTCTTCGAACTGTTCCTCGGTCTCGGTCGGGAAGCCGGCGATCAGGTCGGCGCCCAGCGCGAGGCCGGGGCGCAGCGCGCGGGCACGCGCCGCGACGGCCAGGGCATCGGCCCGGCTGTGGCGGCGCTTCATGCGCTTCAACATCAGGTCCGCGCCATGCTGCAGTGAGAGGTGCAGATGCGGCATCAGTCGCGGCTCCTCCCCGATCAGGCGCCAGAGGTCGTCATCGATGGCGGCGGGGTCGATGGATGAAAGCCGCAGCCGGGGCAGTTCCGGCACCAGGGCCAGCAGCCGGCGGATCATCTGCCCCAGGGTTGGGGCGCCGGGCAGGTCGGGGCCGTAGGAGGCGATATCGACGCCGGTCAGCACCACTTCCTGGTAGCCCGCCGCCACCGCCGCCCGCACCTGCTGCACCACCGCGCCCATGGGCGCCGAGCGGGAGGGGCCGCGCCCGAAGGGGATGACGCAGAAGGTGCAGCGATGGTCGCAGCCCTGCTGCACTTCGATGAGTGCCCGCGCCCGGCCGGTGAATTCCGTCACGGGATGCGCCGCCACGTCGCGCGCCGCCATGATGTCGGAGACCGGGGCGGCGGGGGCATTCGGCGCCCAGGCCTCGGGCTTCAGCTTGTCGGCATTGCCGATGACGCGCGCCACGCCCGGCAGCGCCCCCCAGCGGGCGGGTGCGATCTGCGCCGCGCAGCCCGTGACCACGATAGGCACGCCGGGCTTTTCCCGCGCAATGCGGCGGATGGCCTGGGCGGCCTGCTTCTCGGCCTCGGCGGTGACAGCGCAGGTATTCACCAGCACGGTGCCGGCATGGCCGGCGCGGGTGGCGAGGCCACGCATCGCCTCGCTCTCATAGGTATTGAGGCGGCAGCCGAAGCTCAGGACCTCCACGCTCATGCGGCCAGGGCGTCCCAGTCGAATTCGCCGGTGAAGGCGGTGGCCACCGGGCCCGCCATCAGCACATGCCCGTCCAGCCGCCATTCCAGCGTCAGCGTGCCGCCGGGCAGGTCGATGCGCGCGCGCCGCCCGGTCAGGCCGCGCCGGTGGGCATTGACCAGCGTGGCGCAGGCGCCGGAGCCGCAGGCCAGCGTCGGCCCCGCGCCGCGCTCCCAGATGGCCAGGCGGATATGGTCGGTGTCGATCACCTGGGCGAAGCCGATATTGGCGCGGGCGGGCAGCAGCGGGTGGTGCTCGGCCTCGGGGCCCAGGGCCTGCCAGTCCAGCCGGTCGAGGTCGCCCACGAAGAAGGTGACATGCGGGTTGCCCATGGAGCAGGCGGCGGGGTCCGCCACCGCGCCCACCGTCATGGGCAGGTGCGTGGTGTCCATGGCGCTGGCCAGCGGCACGTCCTGCCATTCCAGGCTGGGCGGGCCCATGTCGGCGCTGACCGTGCCATCCGGCAGGCGTTGGCAGGGCAGGTCGCCGCGCACGGTGCGGACCACCACGCTCTCCCGCCCCGCCTCCTCCATCATCAGATGCGCGATGCAACGGGTGGCATTGCCGCAGGCCTCGGCCTCGGAGCCATCGGGGTTGTAGATGCGCATGAAGACATCCGCGCCCTCACCGCCCGGCTGTTCCAGCACGATGAACTGGTCGCAGCCGATGCCACGGTGGCGGTCGGCCGCGGCGGCGGCGCGGGCGGGGGTGACGCCCAGCGTCTTCTGGCGGTCGTCCACCACCACGAAGTCATTGCCGAGGCCGTGCATCTTCCGGAACGGGATCATGCCCGCCCATATGCGGCGCATTCCGATACAAATGAAGGGGGCTGCGTCTCCCCTTGCCCTGGCGCGGCCATTACGGCTATACGCCCGCCTCTTCCCCGCGCGTCCGGGCCTGTAGGGCATGCCCGGCCGTGGTTCCGCGTCCGCTTCACGGCGGATGCTTCCGAACTCAGGAGACCGAAATGCCCAAGATGAAGACGAAGTCGAGCGTGAAGAAGCGCTTCCGGCTGACGGCCACTGGCCTGGTGAAGGCTGGCGCCGGCAACAAGCGCCACATGCTGACCGCCAAGACCAACAAGATGAAGCGGCAGAACCGCGGCGCCTTCGTGCTGGACAAGCAGGATGGCGACACGGTGAAGCAGTGGATGCCGTACGGTTCGGCCCGGTAAGGAAGGATCTGACCTATGGCACGTGTTAAGCGCGGCGTTACCGCCCACGCCCGTCACAAGAAGGTCCTCAAGCTCGCCAAGGGCTATGTTGGCCGTTCCTCCACCGCCTATCGCCCCGCGCTCGAGCGCGTCGAGAAGGCGCTGCAATACGCCTACCGCGACCGCCGCAACAAGAAGCGCGAGTTCCGCGGCCTGTGGATCCAGCGCATCAACGCGGCTTGCCGCGAGCAGGGCCTGACCTATTCGAAGTTCATCGCCGGCATCAAGGCGGCGAACATCGAGATCGACCGCAAGGTCCTGGCCACCATCGCCTTCGATGACGCCGCCGGGTTTGCGGCCTTGGTCGAGAAGGCCAAGGCGGCGCTGCCGGCTTCGGCCGAGGCGTAATCTCCCCCACTCCCTCCGGGGAGTGTCGAGACACGGAGCCGCCGCCGCCTGGGGTCAGCCCTGGGCGTTCGGCGGCTTCTTTCGTTTTCAGGGCTCAGGCGGGATGCAGATGTCCGACGACCTCGCGAAACTCCAGACCGATACCGAGGCGGCGCTGGCCGCCGCCACCGACCCCCGCGCGCTGGACGCGGTGCGGGTGGCGACGCTGGGCAAGAGCGGCGCGCTGACCGCGCTGCTGAAGGCGCTCGGCACCTTCCCGCCCGAGGAACGCAAGGCGCGCGGCGCCGCCGTGAACCAGTTGAAGGCGGTGCTGGAAGCGGCCATCGAGGCCCGGCGCATCGAACTGGACGCCGCCGCCCTGGAAGCGCGCCTCCTGGCCGAGCGGATGGACGTGACGCTGCCCGCCCGCCCCTTCCCGCCCGCCGGGCCGGAAGCCGGCGCCATCCACCCCATCGCCCGCACCATCGAGGAACTGACCGCCATCTTCGGCGCCATGGGCTTCGCGGTGGCGGAAGGGCCGGATATCGAGGCCGACTGGTACAATTTCGGCGCGCTGAACATCCCCGACCATCACCCGGCGCGGCAGGACCACGACACCTTCTATGTCCCCGCTGGCCCGGATGGCCGCCGCCCGGTGCTGCGCACCCATACCTCCCCGGTGCAGATCCGCACCATGATCACGCAGGCGCCGCCGATCCGCGTCATCGTGCCCGGCCGCACCTATCGCGCCGACCATGACGCCACCCACAGCCCGATGTTCCATCAGGTCGAGGGGTTAGTGATCGACAAAGGCATCACGCTCGGCCACCTGAAGGGCTGCCTGATCGATTTCCTGCGCGCCTTCTTCGATATCCGCGACCTGCCGGTGCGCTTCCGCTCCTCCTACTTCCCCTTCACCGAGCCTTCGATGGAGGTGGATATCGGCTGGAACCGGAAGACCGGCGAGCTGGGCAAGGGCGGCGATTGGCTGGAGATCCTGGGCAGCGGCATGGTCCACCCAAAGGTGCTGGCCAATTGCGGCATCGACCCGCGCGAGTGGCAGGGCTTTGCCTTCGGCATGGGCATCGAGCGGATCACCATGCTGAAGCACGGCATCCCCGACCTGCGGCCTTTCTACGAGAGCGATGTGCGCTGGCTGAAGCATTACGGCACCAGCCCGCTGTCGCCTGCCACCCTGGCGGAAGGGGTCTGACGCCATGAAGTTTTCTGTCAGTTGGCTGAAGCGGCACCTCGAGACCGAGGCGACGCTGGAGCAGATCACCGACACCCTGAACACCATCGGGCTGGAAGTGGAAGGCGTGGAGGACCGCGCGGCGGCGCTGGCGCCCTTCCGCATCGCCCATGTGATCGAGGCGGTGCAGCACCCCAATGCCGACCGCCTGCGCGCCTGCAAGGTGGATGTGGGCGATGGCGTCATCCGCTCCGTCGTCTGCGGCGCGCCGAATGCCCGCACCGGCATGAAGGCGGTGCTGGGCCTGCCCGGCGCCTTCGTGCCCGGCACCGGCATCACGCTGAAGGTCGGCGAAATCCGTGGCGTGAGGAGCGAGGGCATGATGTGCTCCTCGCGCGAGCTGGGCCTCGGCGAGGATCATGACGGCATCATCGACCTGCCGGCGGATGCCCCGGTGGGCCAGCCCTATGCCGTCTGGGCCGGGCTGGACGACCCGATCGTGGAAATCTCCGTCACCCCCAACCGGGGCGATGCGCTTTCCATCCGTGGCGTGGCGCGGGACCTGGCGGCGGCGGGCCTCGGCACGCTGAAGCCCTTCGCGCCGGTGCCGGCGGTGCCTGCCTATCCCTCGCCCCTGAACTGGGCGGTGGAAGACCTGGAGGGCTGCCCCTGGGTGCTGGGCCGCGCGGTGCGCGGCGTGAAGAACGGCCCCTCCCCCCAGTGGCTGCAGGACAAGCTGACCGCCATCGGCCTGCGCCCGATCAACGCCCTGGTCGATGTGACCAACTGGTTCACCTATGACGTCGGCCGCCCGCTGCATGTCTTCGACGCGAAGAAGGTGAAGGGCAACACCCTCACCATCCGCCGGGGCCGCGAGGGCGAAAGCTTCCTGGCCCTGAACGGCAAGGAGGTGCATGTCACGCCGGAGGATCTGGTGATCGCCGATGCGGAAGCGGTGGAATCCCTCGCCGGCATCATGGGCGGCGAGTATTCCGGCTCCGACGAAGGCACCACCGAGGTCTTCATCGAGGCCGCGCTCTTCGACCCCGTGCGCATTGCCCTTTCCGGCCGCCGGCATGACCTGCGCTCCGACGCCCGCTCCCGCTTCGAGCGCGGCGTGGACCAGGCGCTGCCGCCCGCCGCGCTGGAAGCGGCGACGGCCATGATCATCGAGCTTTGCGGCGGCGAGGCTTCCGAGATCGTCTCGGCCGGCGCCGAGCCTTCCTGGCAGCGCACGGCGCATCTGCGGTTCGAGCGGATCGCCGGCCTCGGCGGCTCCCCTATCACGCCGGAAGAGGCGGTGGAAGGGCTGGAGCGGCTGGGCTTTACGGTGGCCAGCCGCGATGCGCAGGGCGTGACGGTGAACGTTCCTTCCTGGCGCAACGACATCGCCTCCCGCGACGGCGCGCTGGCGCAGAACCCGGAACTGCCGGCGGACCGCGCCCAGGCCGCCGCCGAGGGCTGCGCGGCCATCGAACCGGAATGCGACCTGCTGGAAGAAGTGCTGCGCCTGCGCGGGCTGGATGCGGTGCCGCCGGTCTCGCTGCCGGTCTCCTCGCCCGTGCCGCTGCCGAGCCTGACGCCGCGCCAGACGCGCAGCGCCCTCGCCCGCCGCGTGCTGGCGGCGCGGGGCATGCTGGACTGCGTCTCCTTCGGCTTCATCGACGGCAAGGTGGCCGCGCTCTTCGGGGACACCCCGGCCGCGCTGCGCCTGGAGAACCCCATCGCCGCCGACCTGGACCAGATGCGCCCGACGCCGCTGGCCAGCCTGCTGACGGCAGCCAGCCGCAATGCCGCGCGCGGCTACCCCGATGTGGCGCTGGCGGAAATCGGCGCGGCCTACCGGGACATCACCTCCGCCGGGCAGGCGGCGGTGGCCGCCGGTATCCGCACCGGCGAGACGCCACGCCACTGGGCCGCGCCCGCCCGCGCGGTGGGCGCCATGGATGCCAAGGGCGACGCGCTGGCGGTGCTGGCGGCGCTGGGCGTGCCGATGGCGGCGGTGACCGTCACCGCCGACGCGCCGGGCTTCTACCACCCCGGCCGCTCCGGCGTGGTGCGGCAGGGGCCGAAGATCGTGCTGGCGACATTCGGAGAAATTCACCCGAGCCTGCGCGCCAAGCTGGACCTGCCCGGCCCGGCGGTGGGCTTCGAGGTCTTCCTCGACGCCATCCCGGACCCCAAGCGCAAGAAGAAGGGCCTGCCCGACCTGCCGGCCTTCCAGCCGCTGCGGCGCGACTTCGCCTTCCTGGTGGATGCCACCGTGCCGGCGGAGAACCTGGTGCGCGCCGCCCGGGGTGCCGAGCGCAACCTGATCACCGAGGTGTCGCTCTTCGACCGCTATGCGGGCGAGAAGCTGCCGGAAGGCAAGGTCTCGCTGGCGCTGGAGGTCACGCTGCAACCGCGTGAGGCCAGCATGACGGATGCGGAGATCGAGGCGGTCGGCGCCAGGATCGTCGCCGCCGTGGCCAAGGCCACGGGCGCGACACTGCGGGGCTGATGCCATGGCCGGGGGAGGCGCCGCCTTCCCCGGCCAGAATACCGATGCCTGGAGCCACCCTTCTTTGTCCGGGCTGGCTCCGGCCGCTTTCGCTCATCGGCCCTGCGGGCAGCCTTGCCCGCTCATGGCCTGTTTCAGCGCGTGCGCACGGGCCCGCTGCCGCCACCCCCGCCGCTGCCGGCAAGGCCCGAGCCCAGCAGGGCACCCGCCGCGGCCGGCAGAAGCGCGCCCAGCAGCGGAGCGCCCATC
>NZ_JACTUZ010000196.1 GCF_014490445.1 Pseudoroseomonas ludipueritiae
AGCAGCGCGCCACGGCACGGGCGAAGGCGCCCTTGGCCGGGGCCGCCGCGCGCCGGTCCTGGTAGCCGCCGAAGCTGCGCACCGGCGACCAATCCGGCATGGCCGGCGGCAGGGGCGGCGCGAGGCGGGAGAAGTCGCCCGCGCCATGCACCACACGCCCGCCCACGACGGTGAGCACGGAGGTGATGTCCTGCACCTCGTCGCCCGGCACGGTGAAGTAGTCACGGTCCAGCACCGCGAAGTCGGCAAGCTGGCCCTCGACGATCTGGCCCTTCTTGCCTTCCTCGTTGGAGAACCAGGTGACCTTCTCCGTCATCATGCGCAGGGCCGTCTCGCGGTCCAGCGTATTGTGCTCGAGCGTGATGCGCATCCCGCCCACCGTCCTGCCGGTGGTGAGCCAGTACAGCGCCACCCAGGGGTTGTAGGAGGCGACACGGGTGGCATCCGTGCCGGCGGAGACCTTCACCCCCATTTCCAGCATCTTGGCCACCGGTGGCGTGGCCTCGGCGGCGCGGGCGCCGTAGCGCTCCACGAAGTATTCGCCCTGGTAGGCCATGCGGTGCTGCACGGCAACGCCGCCGCCGAGCCGCGCGATGCGCTCCAGGTTGCGCTCCGTCACCGTCTCGGCATGGTCGAAGATCCAGTGCAGATCGCCGATCGGCATCTCCTGATTCACCTTCTCGAACACGTCGAGAGCGCGAGAGATCGTCTGGTCATAGGTGGCGTGCAGCCGCCAGGGCCAGCGGTTCTGGATGAGGATGCGCACCACCGCTTCCAGTTCCGGCTCCATCTCGGGCGGCATCTCCGGGCGCTCCACCCGGAAGTCCTCGAAATCGGCGGCGGAGAAGACCAGCATCTCGCCCGCGCCATTCAGACGGAAATAATCGTCGCCCTGCTGGTACTTGGCGCTGCCGGTCCAGCGGAGGAAATCCTCCTTCTCCTGCTTCGGTTTCTGCGTGAACAGGTTATAGGCGATGCGGACTGTCAGCTCGCCATCCTCGGCCAGCTTCTGGATCACCTTGTAATCGTCCGGGTAGTTCTGGTAGCCGCCACCCGCGTCGATGGCGCCTGTCACGCCCAGCCGGTTCAGGTCGCGCAGGAAATGGCGGGTGGAGTTCAGCTGGTAGTCGAAAGGCAGCACCGGCCCCTTCGCCAGCGTGGCGTAGAGGATGGTGGCATTGGGCTTGGCCAGCAACAGGCCCGTGGGCGTGCCGTCCGGTGCGCGCTGGATCTCGCCGCCCGGCGGGTTCGGCGTGCTCTTGTCGTATCCCACCACGCGCAGCGCGGCGGCGTTCAGCAGCGCGCGGTCGTACAGGTGCAGGATGAAGACAGGCGTGTCCGGCGCGGCCGCGTTGATCTCGTCCAGCGTCGGCAGGCGCTTCTCAACGAACTGGTGCTCGGTGAAGCCACCGACGATGCGCACCCATTGCGGCGGCGGCGTGATGGCCACCTGGCGCTTCAGCATCGCCATCGCGTCGGCGAGCGAGCGCACGCCGTCCCAGCGCAGCTCCATGTTGAAGTTCAGCCCGCCACGGATGACATGCAGGTGATTGTCGATCAGCCCCGGGATCACGCGGCGGCCAGCGAGGTCAACCACGCGCGTGTTCGGCCCGGCGGTGGGCAGGATGGCGGCCGCATCGCCCACGGCGGAAAAGCGGCCGGCGGTGATGGCCACCGCCTGTGGCGCCGGGTTGGCACGGTCCAGTGTGGTGATCCCACCGTTATGCAGGATCATGTCGGGGGCGGTATCGGCGGCCATGGCGGGACTCCGGCTTGAAAGGGCGAGGCCGAGGGCCGCAAGGCTCCCGGCAACGGCGCGACGTGTGGGCTCGGTCATCAGACGGTGTCCCCGCCGCTGCGGCCGGGCAGCCGGCCGAACAGGTGCTGCGTGCATTCCTCCCGCAGCACCGCGATGGTGAACGGGTGGCCTTCCAGCAGGCGCTTCGCCACGGGGACGAGTTGCTCGCCGAGCAAGATGCCGAGGAGGCCGACCAGCGCCACCACCGGCGGCGCCGGCGAGCGGATGTTCAGCAGGCTGTACACGACGCCCACCAGCAATCCGGCGCCGAGTGAGAGAAGATAGGTCTTCATGCGGCGGACCTCATAGGAGCATCATGGGGTGACGGTCGTCAGCCGGGCCGGCCTGGGCCGGCCTTCGTGATCACGTCCGCCACCGTCTATAGGGCGGACAGGAGCGGCATGTGGCTGGCTGCCACCTCGACGGTGCGGAGGTTGAGTTGTTCCGCAAGGTCGAGTTGCAGCGCCACGCGTTCCTTTCCGACTAAACAGGCTCAGCCCCGCACGAAAGCCAGCAGGTCCGCGTTGATCGGCCCGGCATGGGTTGAGAGCATCCCGTGCGGGTAGCCCGGATAGACCTTCAGCGTGCCGTTCTTCAGCAGGTGGATGGACTTGTGGGCGGAGGCTACGATCGGCACGATCTGGTCGTCGTCGCCGTGCAGCACCAGCGTCGGCACGGTGATCGCCTTCAGGTCCTCGGTCTGGTCGGTTTCCGAGAAGGCCTTGATGCCGTCGTAATGCGCCTTGGTGCTGCCCATCATGCCCTGGCGCCACCAGTTCTGGACCACGCCGGGAAGAACCTGCGCCCCCGGGCGGTTAAAACCGTAGAAGGGACCCGACGCGACGTCGAGGAACGTCTGCGCGCGGTTATCGGCGACGCCCTTGCGGAAGCCGTCGAAGACCTCGACCGGCAGGCCCTCGGGGTTGCTCTCGGTCTTCAGCATCAGCGGCGGCACGGCGCTGACCAGCACGGCCTTCGCGACGCGGCCCGCCGGCTGGCCGTGCTTCGCGACATAGCGCGCGACCTCGCCGCCGCCGGTCGAATGCCCGATATGGACGGCATTCCGGAGGTCGAGATGCTCGGCCACCGCGAAGGCATCCGCCGCGTAGTGGTCCATGTCGTGGCCGTCGCTGACCTGCGCCGAGCGCCCGTGGCCGCGGCGGTCATGGGCGACGACCCGGAAACCCTTCTGAACGAAGAAGAGCATCTGGGTGTCCCAGTCGTCGCTGGAAAGCGGCCAGCCGTGGTGGAACATGATGGGCTGGGCATCCTTGGGGCCCCAGTCCTTGTAGAAGATGTCCACGCCGTCGTGGGTGGTCACATAGGCCATGGTGCTCTGTCCTTGCGGGATGGGTGTGGCGGCCGCCTTCGCGCCCTGCGGCAGGCCGGATGCGGTGAGCATCGCGGCCGCCATTCCGATGGCTTGCCTCCGGGCCGGCTGCCGCCAGTTCCGGGGCGCCGGTTCTTCCGAAGCCATCGCGCTTCGCCTCAGTGACCTTCGGACGCGCCGAACATCGACTTGGCGTAGATGATGCCGAGGCCGTAGGCGCCGCCGAACTTCTTGGCGATGCCGGTGGTCATCTCGTAGGTTTCGGTGCGAGCCCAGTCGCGCTGCAGTTCCAGCAGGTATTGCAGCGAGGTGATCGGCCGGGCGCCAGCCTGGATCATGCGCTCCATGGCGCGCTCATGCGCTTCCTCGGACACGTCGCCGCAGGCATCGGCGATCACATAGACCTCGAAGCCCTGGTCGATGGCCGAGAGCGCCGGGCCGACAATGCAGACCGAGGTCCAGAGGCCGGCCAGCACGATGCGCGGCTTGCCGATGCGGTTGACCTCCTCGATCACCGCCGCATCCTCCCAGGTATTCATGGAAGTGCGGTCAAGCAGGGCCTGGCCGGGAAAGGCGCGGGTGATTTCCTCGAACATCGGGCCGGAGAAGGATTTCTCGGCAACTGTGGTGAGGATGGTGGAGACGCCGAAGCCAGCGGCGGCCTCGGACACCAGGGCCGCGTTGTTGCGCAGCGTCACGGCATCGATGGACTTGGTCGCGAAGGACATCTGAGACTGGAAGTCGATCATGATGAGGGCGTGGTCATTGGCGTTGAGCAGCAGCTTGCCGGGGGTCGGGGTGGCGGTGATCGTCATCGGTGTCTCCTGGTCTGGATCGTGTGCAGGGATGATTGCTCGGTCCCTTGCGCAATGAAATTCCGAAGATGGCAAAGTTGAAATTGCGTGTATGCAATAGAAGCGGTGCGAGTCCTTCTCGTCCCGCCGGGATGTCAGGCCCTGGCGAAGGCCAGAAGGTTGGCGTTAAGTTGGTCCCGCGCCGTGTCGGTCAGGCCATGCGCGCCGCCGGGATAGATCTTCAGGCTGGCGTTCGGCGCCAGTTTCGCCGCGCGCATCGCCGTGGTCGCGACGGGCACGATCTGGTCGTCGTCACCATGGATGACGAGCACGGGAATCGTCATCTTCCGCAGGTCCTCCGTCAGGTCGGTTTCGGAGAAAGCCTTGATGCAATCGTACTGGTTCTTCAGCCCACCCATCATGCCCTGCAGCCAGAAGCTGTCACGCATGCCCTGGCTGACCTGATGGTTCTCGCGGTTCGCGCCGAAGAAGGCTTCGGTGAAATCGTGGAAAAGTTGGGAGCGGTCCTTGAGCATGCCGGCCCGGATGCCGTCGAAGACCTCCATCGGCAGGCCATCCGGATTGGTCGCGGTCCTGGCCATGACCGGCGTCACCGCGCCCACCAGCACCGCCTTGGCGACGCGTGAGGTGCCGTGGCGGCCGATGACGCGCGCCACCTCGGCGCCCCCAGTGGAATGCCCGACCATCATGGTGCCGCGAAGGTCGAGATGCTCCATCAGCGCGTAAAGGTCATCCGCATAGGTATCCATGTCGTTGCCGGCATAGGGCTGCGAGGAGCGGCCGTGGCCGCGCCGGTCATGGGCGATGCAGCGGAAGCCATGGGAAGCCAGGTGCAGCATCTGCACCTCCCAGGCGTCGCTGGACAGTGGCCAGCCGTGGCTGAACACGACCGGAGCACCGTGGCCCCAGTCCTTGTAGTAGATGGACGTGCCGTCCCTTGTGGTGAAGCTGGCCATGCGGCGGATCTCCTGCGGCTAGGCTGGAACGGGCAGGGCACCGGCCGCGCGGCCCGCCAGCATCGGCACGCGGCGGGTGGTGCCGCCGGGCCGTGGGTCATCCTGCATGACGTCTCTCCTGATGCTTCCGGGGCTACCGGCGCTGGCCATGCCCTGATGCGCCGGACCCTAGGCGGCGGAGGCGGGCTTCTCTTGCCCCAGCCGCATGGATTTTGGACGATCCGAACATCCCGCCATCGCCGGCGCGGATGGCGGCCCATCCCTTGGTTGGGGGTGGACAAGACCAAGAGATCGCCCCGGGTGGAGAATCGCGGGATGGAGGCCGCCGCGCTCCGCGCCCAGTCTGTGCGCGGCTGACATCCACATGGAACCGAGACATGGCAACGACCCAACCGCTTCCGGGCGTCCAGAACCGGCAGCTTTCCCCAGGATTGGAGCAGGACCTGTCGGAACTGCTGCGGCACGCGCGCGACCTGCTGGGCCATGACCAGCGCGCGGCGGCGCTGCTGCTGGATCGTGCCGCGCAGCTGCTGCCCGCGCCCGCCAGCCTGCCGGCCCGCCCTGGCGGGCTGGCGCCATGGCAGGTCCTGCGGCTGACGCGCTATGTCGAGGCGCATCTGGACCGTCAGATCCTGCAAAAGGATCTCGCCGCGGAGGTGCGTCTGAGCAGCGGGCATCTCGCCCGTTCCTTCAGGCGGAGCTTCGGCTGCACGCCGCATGCCTATGTCATGGAGCAGCGGGTCGGGCGCGCCAAGGCATTGATGGCGCGGACGGACATGCCGCTCTGCGAGATCGCCATCGGCTGCGGGCTGGCGGACCAGGCGCATCTTTCCCGCCTCTTCCGCCGGCTTGTGGGCAGCACGCCACTGGCCTGGCGCCGCCAGCACCAGCCGGCGCCGCGCGGCGGGGCGGGGGCAGGGCGCATCCGCCTGGTGGCCGCGGATGGCCGCTCCGGACAGGATTGTTTCGCCTGACCGTGGCTTCCCTCGCCTGGCATGTCTGTTCCGGCCAGGGCGCGGCCGGGCTCGATGGACAAGCCAAGGGCCGGGCTGGTATGGGCCACCCCTATGGCCTCTCTGCGGAACCGGGGGAGATGACACCGGCCCGAATCCTGATCGTCGAGGACGACCGTGTGGTGGCGCGGGACCTGGCCCAACAGCTTGCCACCATGGGCCACAGCGTCGTCGGCATGATCTCGCGGGGCGAGGAGGCCGTCCTCCATGTGGTGGAACTGCGGGCCGAGCTGGTGCTCATGGACATCCGGCTTGAGGGCGAGACGGATGGCATCACCGCCGCGCAGGAGATCCATGACCGCTGCCAGATCCCGGTCATCTTCCTGACCGCCTATGCGGATGCGGCGACGGTCAGCCGCGCCAGCCGCGCCGAACCCTTCGGCTATCTGCTGAAGCCTTTCGAGGAGCTGCAACTCTCCACCGTCATCGAGCTGGCGCTGCACAAGCACAGGGCCGAGCGGCAGCTGCGCGCCAGTGAGCAGCGCTACGCCACCACCCTCTCCAGCATCGGCGACGGCATCATCTCCACCGATGCGCAGGGCCGCATCATCTTCATGAACCCGGCCGCCGAGGCGCTGGCGGGCTGGCCGCGGCCGGAGGCATTGGGGCGGAGCATCGCCGGGGTGTTCCGGCTGGCGCACCATATCACCGGCGAGGCAGTGGAGGACCCGGTGCTGCTGGCCCTCCGCTCAGGGCAGGCGGCCGGGCTGCCGGCCGGCACGCTGCTGCTCACCCGCCACGGCCGGCATGTGCCGGTCGATGGCAGCGGCGCGCCGGTGCTGGGCGAGGACGGCCAGGTGATCGGCGCCGTGCTGGTCTTCTCGGACATGACGCGATGGCGGGAGGCGGAGGAAGCGCTGCACCGGGCGCGGACGGAGCTGGCGCATGCCGCGCGCATGGCGGTGCTGGGGGAGCTGACCGCCTCCATCGCGCATGAGGTGAACCAGCCCCTGATGG
>NZ_JACTUZ010000197.1 GCF_014490445.1 Pseudoroseomonas ludipueritiae
CTGGCCCGCCCCGGCCTGCTGCTGGCGCGCTTCCTGGGCCCGGCGGGCGCGGTGCGGGATGCGCTTGCCGGCGCCATTCCGGTGCTGCGCGCCGGCGTGCTCAGCCTGCCCGCCCGCCTGCCGCGCTTGTGGACGAGTTGAGCGCGCCGGCGCCAGAATTGATCCGAAGGAGAGCCCCATGCATCTGACGCCGCGCGAAAAGGACAAGCTGCTGATTGCCATGGCGGCGGAGGTGGCGCGCAGGCGGCTCTCACGCGGGGTGAAGCTGAATCATCCCGAGGCCATCGCCTTAATTACCGATTACGTGGTGGAAGGCGCGCGCGACGGCCGCAGCGTGGCGGAACTGATGCGCGATGGCGCCACCGTGCTGGGCCGCGAGCAGGTGATGGACGGCATCCCGGAGATGATCCACGAGATCCAGGTGGAAGCCACCTTCCCCGACGGCACCAAGCTCGTCACCGTCCACAACCCGATCCGCTGAAGGAAGCGCCGCATGATTCCTGGTGAAGTCATCGTCGCGTCTGGTGAGATCGAACTGAACGCGGGGCGGGAGGCGGTGGAACTGGAAGTGGCCAATACCGGCGACCGGCCGATCCAGGTCGGCAGCCACTACCATTTCTCCGAGACCAACCCTGCGCTGCATTTCGACCGCGCGCAGGCGCGCGGGCGGCGGCTGGATATCGCCGCCGGCACCGCCATGCGCTTCGAGCCCGGGCAGAGCCGCCGGGTGCGTCTGGTGGAATACGGTGGGGACCGCATCGTGCACGGCTTCCGCGGCGAGACGGAAGGGAAGGCCTGAGCCATGGCAACGAGAATCTCCCGCACCGCCTATGCCGGCATGTATGGCCCCACCGTGGGCGACAAGCTGCGGCTGGCGGATACCGAGTTGTTCGCCGAAGTGGAGCGCGACCTCACCACCTATGGCGAGGAGGTGAAGTTCGGCGGCGGCAAGGTCATCCGCGACGGCATGGGGCAGAGCCAGCGCTCGCGCGAGCAGGGCGCGATGGATACCGTCATCACCAATGCGCTGATCATCGACCACTGGGGCATCGTCAAGGCCGATGTGGGGCTGAAGGACGGGCGCATCGCCGCCATCGGCAAGGCCGGCAACCCGGATACGCAGCCGGGCGTGGATATCGTCATCGGCCCGGGCACGGAGATCATCGCCTGCGAGGGGCGCATCCTGACCGCCGGCGGCATCGACCCGCATATCCACTTTATTTGTCCGCAGCAGATCGAGGAAGCGCTGGCCTCCGGCGTCACCACCATGTTCGGCGGCGGCACTGGCCCGGCGCATGGCACGCTGGCCACCACCGCCACCCCCGGCCCCTGGCACATGGCGCGGATGCTGCAGGCGGCGGAAAGCTTTCCGATGAACCTCGGCTTCCTCGGCAAGGGCAATGCGGCCCTGCCGGATGGGCTGGAGGAACAGATCCGCGCCGGTGCCTGTGGGCTGAAGCTGCACGAGGACTGGGGCACCACGCCCAAGGCCATCGACACCTGCCTGCGCGTGGCGGATGCATTCGATATCCAGATCGCCATCCATACCGACACGCTGAACGAGAGCGGCTTTGTCGAGGATACCATCAAAGCCATCGGCGGCCGCGCCATCCAGGCCTTTCATACCGAAGGCGCCGGCGGCGGCCATGCGCCGGATATCCTGCGCGTCATCGGTGAGCCGAATTTCCTGCCGAGTTCCACCAATCCGACCATGCCCTACACGGTAAATACCGTGGACGAGCATCTCGACATGCTGATGGTCTGCCACCACCTGGACCCGCGCATCGCCGAAGACGTGGCCTTCGCGGAATCCCGCATCCGCAAGGAAACCATCGCATCCGAGGATATCCTGCACGACCTCGGCGCCATTTCCATGATGTCCTCGGACAGTCAGGCGATGGGCCGCGTCGGCGAGGTGATCATCCGCACCTGGCAGACCGCGCATAAGATGAAGCAGCAGCGCGGCCGCCTGTCGGGCGAGACGGGCAACAACGACAACCTCCGCATCCGCCGCTTCATCAGCAAATACACGATCAACCCCGCCATCGCGCAGGGCATCAGCGAGCATGTCGGCAGCATCGAGGTCGGCAAGCTGGCGGATCTGGTGATGTGGTCTCCCGCCTTCTTCGGCGTGAAGCCGGAGATGGTGCTGAAATGCGGCACCATCGCCATGGCACCGATGGGCGACCCCAATGCCTCCATCCCGACGCCGCAGCCGGTGCATTACCGCCCGATGTTCGGCGGCTTCGGGCGGGCGATGCAGGCCAGTTCCGTCACCTTCGTCTCGGCCGCCTCGCTGGAGCGCGACCTCGCTGGCAGTCTTGGCCTGAATCGCCGCCTGCTGCCGGTGAAGAACACCCGCGATATCGGCAAGCGCGACATGGTGCTGAACGACGCGCTGCCGCGCATCGAGATCGACCCCGAGACCTACGAGGTCCGCGCCGATGGCGAATTGCTGATCTGCGAACCCGCCGCCGTGCTGCCCATGGCGCAACGCTATTTCCTGTTCTGAGCCCTGCCATGACCGAAAACACCCTTCCCCGCGCCACCCAGGTCCTGCCCGCCGGCCAGTGGCAGGCGCGCACCGCCAGGGACAGCATCACCGCCGGCTTCGACGACCGCCACCGCCGCCGAAAGCGTTACACCGGTGAGAAAGGCCTCAGCTTCTTGCTGGACCTTCCCGAAGCCGTGGCGCTGCGGGATGGCGACGGCCTGCTGCTGGAAGGCGGCGGCGTGGTGCTGGTGCGCGCGGCGCCGGAACCGTTGATCGAGGTGCGCGGCAGCAGCACGGAACACCTGCTGCGGCTGGCCTGGCATCTCGGCAACCGCCACCTGCCCGCCGAGATCAGCAGCGAGCGCATCCTGATCCGCGAGGACCATGTCATCCTGCGCATGTTGCAGGGCCTTGGCGCCACCGTGGCCAAGGTGGAAGCGACCTTCAACCCCGAAGGCGGCGCCTATGGCGAACACAACCGCCATACCGGCCACCGCCACGGCGAGTTGCACGACCATGGCGATGGCCATCTCCACGCCCACTGACACGGCGGCGCTGGCACGGCTGCTGAGCTGGCTTTCGCCCGCCTATCCCGTCGGCGCCTATACCTATAGCCACGGGCTGGAACGCGCGGTGGAGGATGGCGCGGTGCGCGACCGCGCGACGCTGGTGGATTACGTCACGGCGGTGCTGGAGGCCGGCGCCGGGCGCATCGACGGCGCCCTGCTGGCCGCCGCCCATGGTGCCGCCGCGGCCGGGGAGGACGCCGCGCTGGACACGGTCGCGGACCTCGCCGCCGCCTGGCGTGGCACCGCCGAGACGGCGCTGGAAACCATGGCCCAGGGCAGCGCCTTCCTGCGTGTCACCACCGTCGCCTGGCCGGATGCGCGGCTTTCCGCCTTCGCGCGACGGCACGGCAACAGCATCGCGCACCCGGTGGCGCTGGGTGCCGCCGCCGCCTGGCAGGATGTGCCACTGCGCGCCGCACTCTTCGGCTTTCTGGCCAGTTTCGCCGCCAATATCGTCTCGGCCGGCGTGCGGCTGGTGCCGCTGGGGCAGACAGATGGGCAGGTCGCCACCGCCGCCCTGCTGCCGGCCATCGAGGCTGCCACCGAAGCCGGCCTCACCGCCGATCTCGACCGCCTCGGCACAGCCGCCCCGGCGCTCGACCTTTTCTCCCTGCGTCACGAGACGCAATACACGAGGCTTTTCCGCTCATGAACGCTGTGTCCCGTGGCCCCTCGGCCAACGGCCCCTTCCGCGTCGGCATCGGCGGCCCCGTCGGCTCCGGCAAGACGGCGCTGACCGACCGGCTGTGCAAGCACCTGCGCGATGCGCACAACATCGCCGTCATCACCAACGACATCTACACGCGGGAGGATGCCGAGTTCCTCACCCGCTCCGGCGCGCTGGAGCCCAACCGCATCATCGGCGTCGAGACCGGCGGCTGCCCGCATACCGCCATCCGCGAGGATGCCTCCATCAACCTCGCCGCCGTGGATGAGATGAACAGCCGCTTTCCCGGCCTGGAAGTGCTGTTCATCGAAAGCGGCGGCGACAACCTGGCCGCCACCTTCAGCCCGGAGCTGGCGGACCTGACGATCTATGTCATCGACGTCTCGGCCGGCGACAAGATCCCGCGCAAGGGCGGGCCGGGCATCACGCGCTCCGACCTGCTGGTGATCAACAAGACCGACCTCGCGCCGCTGGTGGGCGCCGACCTTTCCGTGATGGACCGGGATTCGAAGAAGATGCGCGGGGAACGCCCCTTCATCTTCACCAATCTCAAGGCCAATCAGGGCGTGGCGGAGATCGCGGATTTCGTGCTGAAGGCGGGTGGGATCGTCGTGTAAGGAAGGCTGGGGAATGAATTCCCCAGACCCCTTCTTTTTTCTTCCAGTTCAAGCGCGCGCATTGGCAAGGCCGTACAACTCGAAACTCGAAGAAAGAAGATGGGGGGCCGGGGGAATTCATTCCCCCGGCTTTTGCGTCACGCCGCCACCGCCAGCGGCACCTGGGCACTCGCCAGGATATCATCCGCGATGCGCAGGCTCAGCGCCGCGATGGTCAGCGTGGGGTTCGCCCAGCCGGAGGTCGTGAAGAGCGAGCTTCCCGCCACATAGAGATTCGAGATCCCATGCACGCGCGCGCGGGCATCCGTCACCCCCCGGCGAGGGTCGGAGGACATGCGCGTGGTGCCCATGTGGTGGTAGCCGCCGATCGGGTGGGTGCTGACCAGCGGGTCCGTCTGCCACTGGCGGGGGGATTCGGCCAGCCAGGGGGCAGGGTCCACCTCGCCCAGGCCCAGGCGGCGGGCCTCGGCGCCCAGGGCGCGCACCAGCCCTTCCACGCTCCGCACGTCCAGTTCGGTCATGCGCCAGTCCAGCACCGGGCGCGGCAGGCCGGTGGCATCCCTCTCGGCCGAGAGGGTGACGCGGCTGTCGGGGTTGGGCGCCTGCTCCGCTCGCACCAGCAGGGCCAGTTCCAGCTTGCCCATGCGGTGCAGCAGCCAGGGCCGCAGTGGGTCGCTGACGGATTGGATATGCCGCACGGCGGATTTCACGCCCTTCCAGGCGGCGCGGCCGTGGCGGTTGGGCGCGATGTCGTGCTTGGCACGCATATAGAGCCGCATGCCCCAGTGCTGCGTGCCATGCGCCGGCGGGCGCGGCGCGATGGTGAGCGAAGTGTTCAGCAGCCCTTCCCGCCGTTGCAGCGCCTCCCCCGGCGCCACCAGGGGGGAGACGGTGTCGCCACCCAGGCGATGGTGGCCCGCGAAGGCGGCCAGCAGCGCCCAGGCCCTGGGGCTGCGGATGCGCCCGCCGCGCGCATGCGGGTGCTCCATGAAATAGCGGCCTACCTGGTCATAGGCATTGCCCAGGCCCATCGGCATGGTGGAGCGGGCGGCCAGCAGCAGCCGGGGATTCTCGATGCCGCCAGCGGCCAGGATGACGCTCTCGGCCGCCACGCGCAGCCGGGCGCCGGAAAGGCCGCGCGCCACCACGCCGGTCACCGCCCGCGCATCGGGCGTGGCCAGGATATCGGTGGCGGTGGCATGGGTGACGACGGTGCAGCGCGGGTGTTCCACCACGTCGCGGCAGCGGGCGAAGCTGAAGCGGTCCGATTGCCCGTCGAAGCACCAGAGCGGCAGGTGGATGCGGGCGGGGTCGAAATCCGGCAGGGGCACGCCGCCGGCGCGCAGTTCCGCCACCGTGGGGGCGCGGGGCGAAAGCCCGAAGGCGGCCCGCGCTTCCCGGTAATAGGGCGCCAGGGCCGCGGCCGTGATGGGCCAGCCGGAATGCGGCACCCAGTCCCGCTTCTCGAAGTCGATCGGGTCCAGCTCGGCGCAGCGGCCGCCCCAGATGGCGGTGGTGCCGCCAAAGAGCCGCAGCCGCGCGTGGTCCAGCTCGTAGTAATCCTCGCCGGCATTCCGGCCCGCGTTCAGGTCGGCCGTCGCGGCCTCGTAATCCAGCCCGCCGCTTTCCAGCAGCACCACGCTACGCCCTGCCGCCAGCAGGCGCCGCGCTGCGGTGATGCCGGCAACACCCGCGCCGATGATGCAGACCTCACCAGCCACATCGCAGGAGCCGCGGGCATCCAGGTCAAACCGCATCATTCACCACATCGATCTTGGCGGCCGGCGCCCGGAAGGTGCTGGCCGCGAATTTCCAAGGGCCGCGCCGGTGGTGACGCGACGCAAAGCCTACGGCGCCAAGGCCCTGCTTCTTCCACTCCCACGGTTTCTTGATCGCAGCGCCGCCCAGGGCGGCAGGCTCAGTGCGCCTCGGGGGCGATGCTGCTCATCATCAGGGCGGCGGCCTTCTGCAGCGCGGCGTCATCACCGTGGCCGATCAGCGCGGCGCCCAGCCCGTTCCGCCGCCAATAGGCCACGGAACGGTCCTCCCGGCGCAGCATGCGCAGCGGCAGCGGCCGCTCATGCCCCGCATGGGCCAGGTAGAGCGAGAGCGGGCCGGAGCCGGGCATGCGGAAGACCACCGCGACGCTGGGCCCGGCGGCGGAGGGATAGACCTGCACGTCCAGCACGCTCCAGTCCGGCGGAAAGTCCGGCAGTGCGATGGCGGTGTTGCGCAGGATCTCGTCCCGGTCGAATTGCGGTGCTTCCAGCTGCGAGGCCATGGCGGCGCGCAGCAGCGAGGTGCGGTGCGCCTGCATCGCCTCGGCCGTGAAGCGCGGCGGCAGGGCGGCGGCCTCGGTGGGGGAGACGCCCACGGAATCCACCTGCCAATGCACCAGCCAGCCCAGCCCGATGCAGGCCGCGACCAGCGCGCCGCGCTGCAGCCCGCGGCGCAGGTGGCCCATGCCGAGGCCGCGCTGCAACCGCCGCGCCG
>NZ_JACTUZ010000198.1 GCF_014490445.1 Pseudoroseomonas ludipueritiae
CGCATCCGGTGCTGCCCGCCCGCCATGCCGCGCCGGTGCAGTTGCAGCCCGGCCCGGCGCCGCTCCGCACCGTGCGGCAGGAAGGCGGCCTCGCGCCCCCCCTGCTGGCCTGGGCGGGCTCCCTGGCCCTGCTGGCCCTGGTCCTGGCCATCTTGGTGCTGCAGCGCGAGGCGGTGATGGCGGCCTGGCCGCCGGCGGCGCATCTCTTCCGCGCCCTGGGCCTGCACTAGCTCATATTCTTGCCCTGCGCCGAGGCTTCGCGCACGATCCGCACGCCATGCCGGGCTTCAGGGTCAGGATCATTGCCCAAAACCCTTCCGCGCCCGCACCGGATGCCCTAAACACCTGCGCGACAGCCTCCTGGGGGAGAGAATGCCCATGAACCGCCGTGCCCTGCTCGGCGCCGCCGCCACTGCCGCGCCGGCCGCCGCCCTGACCCTTGCCACGCCGGCCCTGGCGCAATCGGCCCCCGATGTGCGCTGGCGCCTGACCAGCTCCTTTCCGCGCAACCTGGACATCCTGATCGGCGCGCCGGAGACCATCGCGCGCCGCGTGGCGCAGCTGACGGACAACAAGTTCCAGATCCGCGTCTTCCCGGCGGGCGAGATCGTCGGCGCCGCCCAGGCGCTGGACGCGGTGCAGAACGGCACGGTCGAGTGCTGCCACACCGCGCCTTACTACTTCACGGGCAAGGATTTCACCTTCGCCTTCTACACGGCGGTGCCCTTCGGCCTGAACACGCGCATGTCCAATGCCTGGTACCGCCATGGCGGCGGGCGGGAACTGGCCGCGGAACTGTTCAAGGGCTACAACATCGTCAACTTCCCGGCCGGCGACACGGGCGCCCAGATGGGCGGCTGGTTCCGCAAGGAAATCAAGACCCTGGCCGATATCCAGGGCCTGAAGTTCCGCATCGCGGGCCTCGCGGGCGAGGTTTTCGCCAAGATGGGCGCGGTGCCGACCCAGGTGCCAGCCTCCGACATCTACCCGGCGCTGGAGCGTGGCTCGATCGACGCCGTGGAATTCGTCGGCCCCTATGACGACGAGAAGCTCGGCCTCAACCGCGTGGCGCCCTTCTACTACTTCCCCGGCTTCTGGGAGCCCGGCGCCAAGCTGCATTTCATGGCCAACCAGGCTGCCTTCGATGCCCTGCCCGCCACCTACAAGGCCGCGCTGGAAATGGCCTGCGCCGAGGCGGATGCCGAGATGATCGCGCGCTATGACGCCGGCAACCCCAATGCGCTGCGCCGGCTGATCGCCGCCGGCACCCAGCTCCGTCCCTGGCCGCGCGAGGTCATGGCCGCCGCCTGGAAGGCCACCCACGCGCTGTATGACGAAGCCAGCGACAAGAACCCGCTGTTCAAGAAGACCTGGGAATCCTACCGCAAGTTCCGCGACGACGAATACGCCTGGTTCCGCGTGGCCGAGAATTCCTACGATAACTTTGCCTTCACCGCGGCGCAGACGGTGAAGTAAGCGCCGCGCTTCCGCCGTCTTCACTGTATACCGAGGCCAGCCGGCACCCCGCCGGCTGGCCTTTTTTCGTCCCGCCGCACACAGGATGCCCGCGCGCATGGATGCCTACCTGCTGCTCTCCGCCCTGCTGATGGGCATCGTGGAGGGCCTGACCGAGTTCCTCCCCATCTCCTCCACCGGTCACCTGATCCTTCTCGCCGAGGCCATCGGCTTCGAGGGCCCGCCCGGCAAGACCTTCGAGATCAGCATTCAGCTCGGCGCCATCCTGGCTGTCATCTGGTTCTTCCGGCACCGGCTGGTGCGGATCGCCACCGGCATGTGGCAGCGCGGCTCGGCCGAATACTACACGGCGCTGAACCTGATCCTGGCCTTCCTGCCCGCCATGGTGCTCGGCGCCACCCTGCACGGCTACATCACCAAGCTGCTCTTCACGCCCCTGGTGGTGGCGCTGGCGCTGATCCTGGGCGGCATCGCCATCATCATCATCGAACGCGCCCGCCCCAACCCCACCATCCATTCCATCCCCGAGATCGGGCCGCTGGCGGCCGTGCTGGTCGGCCTCGGCCAGGCCCTGGCGATGATCCCGGGCACCAGCCGCTCTGGCGCCACCATCATCTCCGCCCTGCTGGTGGGGGTGGAACGCAAGGCGGCGGCCGAATTCTCCTTCCTGCTCGCCATCCCCACCATGATCGCGGCCACCGCCTTCAGCCTGTTCAAGGCACGGCATGAGCTGGATTTCTCCAGCTTCGGCGTCATCGCGCTCGGCTTCGTGGCGGCTTTCATCGTGGCGCTGATGGTGGTGCGCTGGCTGCTGGCCGTGATCAGCCGCATCGGCTTCACCCCCTTCGGCTGGTACCGCATCGCCCTGGGAGCGGTGATCCTGGTCTGGCTCGCCCTGCGCCCGGCGACCGGGGCCTGAAAAGCACTGGAGGGGGCGCCGCCCCTCCAGACCTCCCCGCTGGGGTGACAGTGTCACCCTAGACCCCGCCATCAGTTTTTCAGCTTATGGCATGGTGGTTGCGCCGGAGGTCCATGACCTCCGGCGACCGCGGCCTCAGCCCGCGTGGCTTTTTTCGATGTCTAACGCTGGCGTGACGCCTTGCCTTCGGACGTAGCTCCTGAAACTGCCAGCGGGGCCCGGGGTGGACTTTCCACCCCGGCGGGAGTGTCCAGAGAGGGCAGAGCCCTCTTTGGCCCCGGTGGCTGTCATCGCCCTCCCCCATGACGCATTGGCCTGAACCGGGCCGGGTGGCGGAGGATTCCGCGCACCCGCATCCTGCCATGGTGGTACCCCGGAAGCAGGAGGCCCGCAGCGGCCGATTGACAGCAAAATGGGACCCGTTCTTATGCTGGGCTGACGCTCGGGCCTGCCGGGCGTGGTGCCTTCCCTCCGGCCAGGACTGTCGTGATGCATGGCTTTCGCCCCACCCGTCGTTGGCTGACGCGCGCCACGCTGGGCGCCGCCGCCACCCTGCAGGCGCCGGGGTGGCTGGGGGCGGCGCTGGCGCAGGGTGCCGGCCAGGCGGGCGGTCGGCTTCGCGTTGGCATGGCCGCGCCCAACACCACGCTGGACCCGCATTTCCAGAGCAATGCGCCCAACAATGCCGTGGCCAGCCATATCTTCGACGCGCTGATCACCAATGACGCGCGCAGCCTGCCCCGGCCCGGGCTGGCGCAGGCCTGGAAGCTGCTGGACGAGACGCATTGGAAGTTCCAGCTGCGCGAGACGACCTTCAGCGACGGCACTGATTTCACCGCCGAGGATGCGATTGTCTCGCTGCAGCGGGCCAATGACATTCCCAGCACCGCCTCCTTCCGCACCTATACGCGCAGCATCAAGGCCATGACGGCCCTGTCGCCGCACAGCCTGCTGATCGAGACCCATGGGCCGGACCCGCTGCTGCTGAATTCGCTCGGCCGCCTGCGGGTCATCAGCGCGGATCACAAGGATGCGCCGACCACGGAATTCAACAACGGCAATGCCACCATCGGCACCGGCCCGCTGGTTCTGCAGGAATACGTGCCCGGCAGCCACCTGCACCTGACGCGCAACGATGCCTGGTGGGGCGGCCGGCTGCCCTGGAGCGAGGTGGTGCTGCGCCTGATCCCCGATGAAGGCGCGCGGCTGGCGGCGCTGCTGGCCGGCGAGCTGGATATCATCGAGGCCGTGCCCTTCCAGGGCGCGCAGCGGGTGAAGGAGAATCCCGGCTTCCACCTGATCCGCGGCATCTCCTCCCGCTTCGTGTATTTCGCCATGGACCAGCGGCGGGACAGCTCCCCCTTCATCACCGACCATGCCGGCAGGCCGCTCGACAGGAACCCGTTGAAGGACAGGCGGGTACGGCAGGCACTCTCCATGGCCCTCTCGCGCGAGGCGCTGGCCGCGCGGGTGATGGAGGGCGATGCGGTGGTGGCCAGCCAGTTCCTGCCGAAAGGTAGTGCCGGCACCTCAGACAAACTGGAAGTGGTGCCCCATGACCCCGACGCGGCCCGCGCGCTGCTGGCCGAGGCCGGCTACCCGGATGGCTTCGGCCTGACCATCCACGGCCCCAACGACCGCTATGTCAACGACGCCAGGATCGTGCAGGCGGCGGCGCAGATGCTGACCCGCATCGGCATCGCCGCGCGGGCCGAGGTGATGCCATGGTCGGTCTATTCCCGGCGTAATTCGGGCGCGGAATTCTCCATGTCCCTCTCCGCCTGGGGCGTGAACACGGGGGAGACCTCCAACCCGCTGAAGGCGCTGCTGGCCACCTATGACAAGAAGGCCGGCATGGGCGCCAGCAATTCCGGCCGCTACTCGAATCCGGACCTGGACGGCCTGTTGCAGCAGGCGCTGCGCAGCATGGACGAGGCGGCCCGCAATGCCCTGCTGGCCCAGGCCTGCGAACTCGCCTTCAACGACCATGCGCTGCTGCCGCTGCATCATGAGGTCTCGACCTGGGCGGCGAGGAAGGGCGTGACCTGCGAGGCGCGCGCGGACCAGTACACGCTGGCCAGCGGCATCAGCCGCGCCTGAGGGTTTCGGCGCGGGCCGGGGCCAGCATGGCGGCCTCGCATCATGACCTGGCGGCGTGCCTCGTGTTTCACATGAAAACACGGAATTCCCTTTCCGCGCCGGAAGACTCGCTGGCGCCATGAGGCACAAGGCAAAGCTTTCTTAAGCCGCGGGACGGATGGTCGCGCACGGGAACCACCGGGAATTGCCGCCATGCGCATCAGAACCTTCTTCCTCGCCTGCTTCTGCGGTGTCGCGGTACCCGGGGCGGCTGCCTCCCTCTGGCTTTCCGCCACCTCCTGGAACGCGTGGCAGGAAGCGCGGGAGGCCCGTGCCGCCACCCGCGCCGTCAGCGACGCGCAGCGGGCGCAGACCGCCATCGCGGCCGAGGTCGGCGCCTTCGCCTCGCTGCTGCGCATGGCGGAGCCGGATATCGAGAGCGCCCGCAAGGCCGCGCCGCAGACCGACCGGCTCTTGCAGGCCGCGGCGGCCAGCGCCCGCCAGGGCGGCTTCCAGGCCAGCCTGGCGGAGGATGCCCTGGCGCGCATTCCCCCCACCCGCCAGCGCGCGCTGGAGGAGATGGGCAAGCCCCTGGCGGCGCGGGACGCCAGCCTGCCCAATGTCACCCAGGCGCTGCGCAACGAGGCGGCCGATGCGCTGCGGCGCCTGGGCATGCAGGCGGCGCTGCGGGTCTTCGAGACCTCGCCCCGCGCCGCCCTGCTGGTGGAAGTGGCCAGCGCCACCATGGACTATCGCGATTTCATCGGCCGCCGCAGCGTCGGCGTCACGGCCTGGGTCAGCGGCCAGCCGGTGCAGCCGCCGGCCTATGACGAGATGCAGCAGCATACCGGCCGCATGGAACAGGCCTGGATCGGCGCCCAGCGGCTGATCGCCGCCATGCCGGACAGGCCCGGGCTGCAGGAGGCGCTGCGGCAGCAGAAGGGCGTGCAGGAGCAGAACGAGGCCCGCTGGCGCCAGATGCTGGCCACGGCGCGCACCGGCCTGGGTGGCGGGCCTGTGGCCTGGGGCACCACCGTGCCGGAATTCCGCCCCTGGTCGCTACGTTCCCAGGCCGAGATCCTCACCCTGCGCGACGCGGCGCTGGACGAGGCCATCGCGGTGACCGGGGAGGCCGCCGACAGCGCGCGGCTCCATCTGCTGGAGGCGGCGGTGCTGGCGCTGCTGGTGAGCGGGCTGGCGGCACTCTCCGTGACGCTGCTGCTGCGGCGGGTGGTGCAGCCGCTGCGGGCGCTGACCGGCAGCGTGACGCGCATCGCCGACGGGGAGCTGGACCTGCCGGTGCCGGGCCAGGGCCGGGCGGATGAGCTGGGCGCCATGGCCCAGGCGGTGGAGACTTTGCGCGCGGCCTCGGCCGAGCGGCGAGAGATGGCGCGGGCGCAGCAGGAAAGCCAGCGCGAGCAGATCGCCCGTGCCGGGCGGGTGGATGCGCTGCTGCGCGGCTTCGAGCAGGAAACGGCGGGCGCCCTGCGCGCCGTGGCCGCCGCCGCCAGCGAGATGGACGCCACCGCCGCCGGCATGGCGGAGATCGCGGCCTCCGGCAACACGCGGGCTTCCTCGGTGGCCAATGCCTCGCAGCAGGCCAGCGGCAATGTGCAGACCGTGGCGGCGGCGGCGGAGGAACTCTCCGCCTCCATCGCCGAGGTGGCGCGGCAGGTGCGCGAAGGCGCCGCGCGGGCGCAGCAGGCCTCGGAAGCCGCGCAGAACACCGACCGCACGGTGCGCGGGCTGTCGGAAGCGGCGGGGCGGATCGGCGACGTGGTGCAGCTCATCACCGGCATCGCCAGCCAGACCAACCTTCTGGCCCTGAACGCCACCATCGAGGCGGCGCGGGCCGGCGAAAGCGGCAAGGGCTTCGCCGTGGTGGCGGGCGAGGTGAAGTCGCTGGCCAGCCAGACCGCCCGTGCCACGGAGGAGATCGGCCAGCAGATCGCCGCCATGCAGGGGGAAACGGAGCGCACCGTGCAGGCGATCGGCGAGATCGCGCGCATGATCCGCGAGCTGAACGACGCCACCGGGCTGGTGGCCGAGGCTGCGGGCCAGCAGGCCGAGGCGACGCGGGAGATCGGCCATGCCGTGGCCCAGGCGGCGGCGGGAACGGAGGAAGCTTCCCGCCATGCCTCCGGCGTCAGCCAGGATGCCGAGCGCACCGGGCGCGCGGCGGGGGATGTGCGCAGCGCGGCGGGCGAGCTGGCGCGGCAGGCCGAGGGGCTGCGCGGCCAGATGGACCGCTTCCTGTCCAGCATCCGCGCCGCCTGAGGCGCGGCGGGGTGCCGCTAGCTTCTGCGGGCCTGGGTCGCCAGTTCCTGCAGGCAGGCGGCCTCGGTGC
>NZ_JACTUZ010000199.1 GCF_014490445.1 Pseudoroseomonas ludipueritiae
CCCCGGTGCCAGCGCGGCGGCGGGCCGTAGTAGCGGGCGCGCGGCGGCGGATGCCAGTGGCGTGGCGGCGGGCCACGGCGCCAGTGGCGCGGCGGTGGCGGCGGATGGCGGTAATACTGCACCGCCTGCACATCGGGCTGCGCTACGGGGGCGGCAACCGCTGGCCGGGCAGGGGCGGCCTGCGCTTCTCCAGGCAGGCTCACAACGCCGAGGCCGGTGGCCAGCAGGGCAGCGGAAGCAATCCGGGCGAAAAAGCCGGACCTGAAAAGACGTGGCATCTGGCAATTCCTCCTCGTCATGGCCCTGAATTTCGGGGTCATCTGAGGCGGAACAGTGGCGCCCCGGGGGCGCTGCGGTGACCGCCGGTCACGAAAATGCGACCGGCGATCAGGGCGGCTCAGGCGAAGACGCGGGCGAAAATCGTCTCGACGTGGCGGAAGTCGCGCTGCGGGTCGATGGCGGCATCCAGCCCGGCGGCATCCATCTTGCCCGCCACTTCCGGATCGGCCAGCAGGTTGTCGCGGAAGGATTTGCCCTCGGGGCTGCCCAGCTTGGTCCAGGTGGCCATGGCCGCGCGCTGCACGGCGGCATAGGCACCCTCGCGCGAGAGCCCTGCCTGGGTCAGGGCCAGCAGCACCTTCTGGCTGTGCACCACGCCGCCCAGGCTTTCCAGGTTGGCCTCCATCTGCGCCGGGTAGATGGTCAGCTTCTCCATCATGCCGGCCAGGCGGTTCAGGGCGAAGTCCAGCGTGATGGTGGCATCGGGGCCGATATAGCGCTCGACGCTGCTGTGGCTGATGTCGCGCTCATGCCACAGCGCCACATTCTCCAGCGCCGGGGTGGCATAGCCGCGCACCACGCGGGCCAGGCCCGTCAGGTTCTCGCTCAGCACCGGGTTCCGCTTGTGCGGCATGGCCGAGGAGCCCTTCTGGCCCGGGTGGAAATATTCCTCCGCTTCCCGTACCTCGGAGCGCTGCAGGTGCCGCACCTCGGTCGCCAGCCGCTCCATGGCCGAGGCCACCACGGCCAGGGTGCAGAAGAAGGCGGCATGGCGGTCGCGCGGGATGACCTGGGTGGAGACCGGCTCCACGGCCAGGCCCAGCTTGGCCGCCACGAATTCCTCCACCCGCGGGTCCACGCTCGCGAAAGTGCCGACAGGGCCGGAGATGGCGCAGGTCGCCACCTCGGCACGGGCGGCGACCATGCGGGCGCGGCAGCGGGCGAATTCGGCATAATGGCCGGCGAGCTTCAGGCCGAAGGTCGTGGGCTCGGCATGGATGCCGTGGCTGCGGCCGATGGTGGGCGTGAACTTGTGCTCCAGGGCCCGCGCCTTCAGTGCCGCCAGCACGCGGTCCAGATCCGCGATCAGCAGGTCGGCCGCGCGGGTCAGCTGCACGGAAAGGCAGGTGTCCAGCACGTCGGAGCTGGTCATGCCCTGGTGCATGAAGCGAGCGTCCTCGCCGATCCCCTCCGCCATGTAGGTCAGGAAGGCGATGACGTCATGGCGCGTCACGCTCTCGATCTCGTCGATGCGGGCGATGGCGGCGGCATCGATGGCGGCGGCGCGGGGGCCGCCCTTCTCGCGGATCACGCGGGCCGACTCCGCCGGGATCGTGCCCAGGTTGCCCATAGCCTCGGCCGCCAGCGCCTCGATCTCGAACCAGATCTGGTAACGCGTCTCGGGAGACCAGATCGCGGCCATCTCAGGGCGGGTGTAGCGCGGAACCATGGGGCGATCCTTAACGTTTGAGGAGGGTGCAGAACCTGGCGGGCGGGGGTGTGGCGCCTCTGCCGGTGGTTGACAAGCCCGGCCCTGCCGCGCGATGGCCAAATCATTAACGCCGGGAAATCGTGCTGATGGACTTTTCTGCCTGGATGCCTGAGCTGATCGCCCTCGGGCAGGTACTTCTGATTGATCTGGTGCTGGCTGGCGACAATGCCATCGTCGTCGGCATGGCCGCCGCCGGCCTGCCGGCAGATCAGCGCCGCAAGGCGATCTTCTGGGGCATTGTCGCCGCGACGCTCATGCGTATCGGCTTCGCTGCCATCACCACGCAGCTGCTGGCCATCGTGGGCCTGACGCTGGCGGGCGGCATTCTGCTGCTCTGGGTCTGCTACAAGATGTTCCGCGAGCTGCAGCGCGGCCATCAGCCGGAGGTCAGCGAGGCTGAGCTTCATCAGGCGGAAGCGGCCCCCGGCGAGCGCAAGACGCTGAAGGGCGCCATCATCCAGATCCTGGTGGCCGACGTCTCCATGAGCCTGGACAACGTGCTGGCGGTGGCCGGCGCGGCCAAGGAACACCTCTGGGTGCTGGTGGTCGGCCTCGGCATCTCGGTGGTGCTGATGGGCGTGGCGGCCACCTTCATCGCCCGGCTGCTGGAGCGCTTCCGCTGGATCGCCTGGGTGGGCCTGCTGGTCATCCTCTATGTCGCCATCCAGATGATCTGGGCCGGTGGCGGCGAGGTGCTGCCCTATATCAATGGCAGCGGCGGCCCGGCGCCGGCGGCTCCGGCGGCGCCGTAACAGGCCAGCCACCGCTTCGACTGATCGGGGCCGCTTCCCTTGGGGGAGGCGGCCCCGATGCATTTCCGGGCCAGCGTTACTTCACCTGTCCCCTTCCAGCCTGTAGCGTCCCGCGCGTCCGTGGGGTGTCGTGCCGGGCGACGCCACGCCGGCTGCCATAACTCCCGTGGGGACCTATCAATGGAAGCGTATAGCGGCATGCTGTCCGGCCTTGCCGAAATCATCTGGCTCAACATCATTCTGTCCGGCGACAATGCGGTGGTCATCGGCCTGGCCGCCGCCGGGCTGGCGCCGCATCTCCGGTCCCGCGCCGTTCTCTTCGGCATCATCGCGGCCGCCGTGCTGCGGATCATCTTCTCCATCTTCGCCACCATGCTGCTGTCGCTGTGGTGGATCGACCTCGTGGGCGGCCTGGCGCTGCTCTACATCGCGTGGACCTTCCTGAAGGAACTGCGCAGCGAACCGGAGCACGAGGTCGGCACGCCGGCACCGCATGTCGAGAAGACGCTGGGCCAGGCGCTGTGGCAGATCATCATCGCCGATGTCTCCATGAGCCTCGACAATGTGCTGGCCGTGGCGGCGGTGGCGCGCTCCAACCTGATGCTGCTGATGATCGGCCTCGGCATTTCCATCGTGATGATGGGCCTGCTCGGCGGATTGCTCGCCAAGCTGCTGGAAAGGTTCAAGATCATCGCCTACATCGGCGTGGTGCTGATCGTCTGGATCGGCCTGCAGCTGCTTTGGGAAGGATTGATCATGGCGAATGCCGCGCTCCAACTGGGCCTGCCGGTTCCGGGGGTCACGCATTGAGGGCTGCACGGCTCGCCCAGGGGATGACCCTGGGCGCCATGACCCTTCTGGCCGCCTGCGCCCTGCCGCAAAGCCCGGAGGAGCAGGCCCAGGCCGCCCTTCGCGCCCGGCCGGCATTGACGGAGGTGCTGGCCCGGCTGCCGATGGAGGTGGCCGGGTTCGAGCGCGGGACCACCACCAATTTCGAGGACCGGCAGCCTGGCTACGGCAGCGCGGTGGAATATGCCACGCCGGCGCGCAACGGCCTGCCCGCGCGGGCGGCGGTGGCCTCGGTGCTGGTCTATGACCTCGGGCAGCAGGCCCTGCCGGACAATGCCCCGGCCGAGACGGTGACCCCCGTGCTGGACGAGGCGGTGCGCGAGGCCACCGTGCTGCCCCCCGGCCGCACCCTGGCCGAGACCACCCGGCGCAACCTGCCGCTGGCCGATGGCGGCAGCATGACCTGCGCCGATCTTTCCGGCAGCTTCGGCCGCACGGCGGTGGAGCAGCAGGTCTGCGCCGGCACGGCGGCCGGGCGCTTCCTGCGCGTGCATGTCACGATGCCCCGGCGCAACAGCGGCGTGGCGGATGCGGATGACTTTACCCGCGCCATCGCGGCCGCGATCCGCGCAGCGCCCGTGGCGGCCCTCCCGGCGTCCTGAGACGCCGGGGGCTCACCCCCGCGGGCGCGGCCAGTCGAGTCGCGGCTCGGCGCGAGGTGAGGGGGCGTTCCGCACCGGGCGTGCATCCGGGAAGATGGGCGGCGGCGGCACCGGGGGAACGATGCGCGGCGCGTGGTCCCGGGCCGGATTGACGGCATAGCTGACCGGCGGCTCGATGTAATCCTCGACAATCGGCGGCCGGGGCGGCAGCTCAGGCTCGCCCAGGCGCAGGGCCAGGCTGCGGATCTCGGCCTGGATCTCGTCCAGCTGCACCTCGATGGCCTCCAGCCGCGCCTTCACGCCGAAGACGCTGAAGGGCATCAGCAGGAAGGCGGCGGCGCAGAGCAGCCCCACCACCAGGATCAGCAACCCGGTCCATTCCGGCATGCCGGGAATGGCCAGGGTATTGGTCAGGCCACGCACGCTCTCCATCGGTTTACCCGCCTGTCACGCTCATGTGGCGCACAACCGAAGGCGCCTTGTGCCGCCGGTCGATGATGAAGTCATGCCCCTTGGGCTTGCGGGCGATGGCATCGCGGATGGCCTGCTGCAACCCGGCTTCGTCCACCGAGGGGTCGCGCAGCACCGCGCGCAGGTCCGCCGAGTCCTCCTGGCCGAGACACATGTAAAGTGTCCCGGTGCAGGTTAGCCGAACCCGGTTGCAGCTTTCGCAGAAATTATGGGTCATGGGCGTAATGAAACCGAGGCGCCGCCCGGTCTCGGCCACGTTGAAGTAGCGGGCCGGGCCGCCGGTGGCGTAGTCGGTATCCTCCAGCGTCCAGCGCTGGCGCAGGTCGGCCCGCACCATGGAGAGCGGCAGGTACTGGTCGGTGCGGTCGCCGGTGATGTCGCCCATCGGCATGGTCTCGATCAGCGTCAGGTCGAAGCCATGCTCGCCGCACCAGGTGATCAGGCGGTCGAACTCGTGCTCGTTGACGCCCTTCATGGCCACGGCATTGATCTTCACCTGCAGTCCGGCGGCCTTCGCGGCGAAGATGCCGTCCAGCGTCTGCTCCAGTTTGCCCCAGCGGGTCAGGGCCTTGAAGGTGGCCGGGTCCAGCGAATCGAGCGAGACATTGATGCGGCGGACACCGGCGGCATAAAGCCCCTCGGCGTGCTTGGTGAGCTGCGTGCCGTTAGTGGTGACGGTCAGCTCCTTCAGCCCCTGCGGCCCGATGCGGGCGCCGAGGGAGCGGAAGAGCGTCATGACATCCTTGCGCACCAGCGGCTCCCCGCCCGTCAGGCGGATGCGCTGGACGCCGAGGCCGATGAAGGCGCCGCAAAGCCGGTCCAGCTCCTCCAGGGAGAGGATCTCGGCCTTGGGCAGGAAGGTCATGTCCTCCGCCATGCAATAGACGCAGCGGAGGTCGCAGCGGTCCGTCACCGAAACGCGGAGATAACTGATGGCCCGGCCGAACGGGTCGATCATAGCAGCCGAATTCCTCGCCGGAGGGGAAGACCCTTCATTTGGGCTGTCCGCCCCCCCGGCTGCAAGCCCTCGTCAACCCAGAAGTGCGAAGCCTCCGGTGGCGATGAGCAGGATCAGCGCGAATCGGCGGTACCAGCGCTGCGGGATGACATGGAAGAGCCGCGCGCCCATGGGCACCGAGAAGAGCATCACCGGCAGCATCACGGCCGTCATGACCAGCGTGGAAACGCCGATCAGCCCGCCCCAGAGCGGCGGGACGATGGAGGCCACGCCCAGCACCCCGAAGAAGAGGATGAGATTGGCGCGGTGCTGCCGCGCTTCCTCCTTGCCCGCCAGCAGGTAGAGGATGACTGGCGGCCCCGACATGCCGGTGGCGCCCTTCAGCAGCCCGGCGGTCACGCCCACCGCCAGGTTCAGCGGCAGCGGCCGGGTGCCGTGGTAGCGCCAGCCGGACATCATCAGCAGCCCGAAGAGCAGCACGAAGATGCCGATGGCCCGCCGCAGCGTGCCGCCATCCGCCTGCAGCAGGATGATGGAGCCCAGCGGCAGCATCAGCACCGCGGCGCCGCAGATCGGCAGGATCAGCTTCTTGTTGGCCTCGCCAAAGGAGCGGGGCAGCAGATAGGCGGAAACGAAGAGCTCCATCAGCAGCACCACCGGCACGCCGACGCGCGGGCTCCAGAGCGTGGAATAGACCGGCGCCAACAGAATGGCGGTGCCGAAGCCGGAATAGCCCCGCATCAGCCCAGCGATGACGGTGGCGAGGGCGGCAATGGCGAAGCGCCAGGACAGCAACAGCCCCAGCGCCTCCTGCAACAGCGAATCGAACATGGTCCTTAGTCCAGGACCTCAAGCTCTACATGCCGGGCGTTGATCAGCACCTTGCCCATATGCTCGAAATTCACCGTCACGCGCTCCTGCACCACCGATTGGATCTGCCCCTCGCCCCATTCAGGATGGGCGGGGTGGCGGACGCGCATTCCGGGTTCCAGCGGCATCATCATCTCCCCAGCCTGCCGTTGCCGCGCCGCCACGGCCAGAGCGGCGCGTGATCACGCTGGCGTGATATTAACGTTTCGAGCTTAAACTAGGGCGATTTCTTCAGCGGAGAGCATGCATGGCGGCGGAACCCGGGCTGAGCCTGGCGCAGGATCTTTGCGCCCGGCTGTGCCATGACCTTGTGGGACCACTCGGCACCGTGGCCGGCGCGGTGGAGATGGTGGGCGATGACCCCGAGGCGGCGGAACTGGCGCGCGAGGCCGCCCTCAGCCTGCGCGGCCGGCTGCAACTCTGGCGCGCCGCCTGCGGCGCCGGCACAGGGCCGATGAAACCGCCCGACATGGCCGCGCTGCTGGAGGGCAACCTGGCCGGCGGCCGGGCCAGCCTGGCGCTTG
>NZ_JACTUZ010000002.1 GCF_014490445.1 Pseudoroseomonas ludipueritiae
CGCCGAGCGTCACCACCGCGCGGGCGGCGCCGGCCTGGTGCAGCGCCTCGGCGGCGGCGGCGCGGCGGCCGGTCAGGGATTCTGCCTCCCCGGCATTGGCGACCACCAGGGCGCAGAGCGGCAGCAGCGGCGCCATATCCCATCGTAGCGGCGCGGTGTTCAGCATCACCTGCGCGCCTCGCGCCAGTGCCGCATGCATGGCGGCCTCGGTGGCCGCGAAGGAGAGATTGCCTTGCAGCAGCAGCATGTCCCGGGGGCCGAGTTCCGCAACCGCCTTATCGGCCTCCCGCACCGAAAGCGCATCGGCGGCGGCGCCGAGGGTGAGGATGCAATTCTCGGCATCGCGCGCGACCATCAGCAGGGAGAGATCGGTGGGCGCATCCTGCGGCAGCAGGGAGAGGCCCGCGAAGGGCTCGGCACCCAGGATGGCGCGCAACTCATCCGCCGCCCCATCCTGGCCCACGGGCGCTGCAAAATGCACGGCGGCGCCGGCGCGGGCGGCCACCACCGCCTGGTTCAGCCCCTTGCCGCCGGGCGCACGCGTCTGGCCATCGGCCACCAGCGTTTCCCCCGCCCGCGGCAGATGCGGCACCGGACAAAGCAAGTCGATGCCGGCATTGCCGAGGACGAGGAGGCGGCTCATGCGCGGGCGCGCTCCACCGCCGCCATGAAGGTCCGCAGCCGCTCGGGGTCCACCGGGTTCCACCAGACGCCATCGCGCTTCAGGTAGCTGGCGACGATCACGGCATCGGCCACCGTCAGGATATCGCCCACATTCTCCGGCGTGACGCCGGAACCCACGGCCACCGGCAGCGCCGTGCCGCCGGCGATGGTGGAGAGTTCCTCCATGGTCGCGGAATCGCCGGTGCGCTGGCCGGTGGCGATGGCGACATCGGCGTCGAAGAACTCGACATCCCGCGCCAGCTCGGGGATCGAGCGATCAGCGGTGATGGCATGGGCGCCGTGCTTCACATGGACATCGGCGAAGATCTTCACCTCGCGCGCCTGCAGCCAGGCGCGGTAGCGCGTGGCGGCGGCGGCGGGGCCTTCCACGAAGCCCTCATTGGCCACATAGGCATTGGCCCATTGATTGACACGGATAAAGGCGGCGCCAGCGGCCTTCGCGACCGCCAGCGCCTGGATGGCGCCATTGGCCAGCACATTGACGCCCACCGTCAGCCCGCTGGCGCGGCGCACGGCATCCGTCATCACCGCCATACCGGCGGCGGTTTCGGGGCCCAGGTGCTCGGGCTTGCTGAAGGGGATGTCGCCATGGTTCTCGACGATCAGGCCATCGACGCCGCCGGCGCGGTAGCGCTCGGCCTCGGCCACGGCGAAATCGACGATCTCCGTCATCGGCTGCCCCTCATAGCCGGGGGAGCCCGGCAGGGGCAGCGAATGGATGACGCCGATCACCGCCTTGCGGCGGCCGAACAGCGCCTCGATGGCATTGGGGCGGGCACGGAAGACGGGTTTGGCGGGCATCAGGCCTCGCGCCCCGCCAGCCAGCCCAGCATGTTGCGCCAGAGGGGCGCGTAGCCGGGCCAGTCCACGAAAGGCTGCGGCAGCCAGTGCGGGCCGACATCGGAAGTCCAGGCCAGGGTGCGGCCCTTGCCATGCACGCCGGTGACCAGCAGCGGGTGGCCGCCCTCACTGGCCGGCAGGCTGGCCAGCACCTCGGCGCCCGGCTTGGCCACCACCTCATTGGCGCCGAGCAGCAGCGGCAGCGGCAGCTCCAGGCCCTTGAAGATCGGATGCGCCTCGGCGCCCGGGGCCAGCTCGGCCACGAAGCCTTCCGGCACCTCGATGCGGTCGTCATAGGGCAGGCATTCCACCGGCAGCACCTCCTCCACCGGGGTGCGGCGCCAGCGGGCTCGGCCGTCGATGCCCTGGAAGCTGAAATAGCCGCCGATCATCGCGAGCCCACCGCCATTGGCCGTCCAGTCGCGGATCAGCTTCAGGCGGTTGGGCACCGGGCGGCCATGCAGCCAGACGGAGGGCGGCAGCAGCAGCGTATTGGCGCCGATGTCGGAGAGCAGGATGACATCGTATTGCGCCAGCCCCTCCAGGGTGAAGGGAAAGCCCTCCGCCGTTTCATGCGCCGGCATGTAGGTCAGCTCGAAGGGGCTGTCGCGCAGCGCCGCCACCAGGGGCTCGGCGCCCAGGTGGAAGGTGACGCTGCCGAACTGGTCGAAGCCCTTGTAGTGGGTGGCGGAGGTCGCCCAGCTTTCGCCGACGAGCAGAACCTTCGTCTTGATCATGCGTGATTGGCTTTCTGTTTTGAGCCTGGGGCCGGATGCCTGCGGCGGCCGGCCAGTGGCGCGACGGAACACCGCTCCACCAGTTCCACGGGCAGGCGGACCGGCATCCCTGGCGGTTCTCCGCGCAGCCGCGCGCAAAGCAGGGCGACGCTGCGGCGGCCGAATTCGGCCACCGGCTGGCGGATGGCGGTGATGGGCGGGTTGAAGAGATGCAGCGGCCCGATATCGTCGAAGGCCACCAGCGACACGTCGGCAGGCACGGAAAGCCCCGCTTCCTGCACCGCCTCGAGAAACCCCTGCAGCAGCGCGCCGCTGCCGAGAAAGAGCGCGGTGGGCCGGTCCGGCAGGGCCAGCCATTCCGCCGCGGCGGCATGCCCCTGCTCCGGCATATGCGGCCCGCTGCTGGTCCAGGCGACGCTGGCGCCGGGCACGCCGGCCACGGCGGCGCGCAGTCCTTCCAAACGCTCCGCGCTGCTCATCAGCCCCTGCGGGCCGCCGATGAAGCCAAGCCGGCGGTGCCCCGCCGCCAGCAGATGCTCGCCGGCCAATCGGCCGCCCTGGATGTTGTCGCAGAAGAGCTTTGGGACGCCTGTGCCGTCCACATCCTCATCCAGCAGCACGATGGATTCCAGTGCCGCGATGCGCCGCGCCAGCGTGCCGTCATCGCCATGGTTAGTGAGGAAAATCAGGCCATCGACCTGGTGGCTGCGCAGCCGTTCCAGGTAATCCAGTTCGCGGTCCAGGCGGTTGAGCGTGGCGCAGAGCAGCAGGCCCATGCCTTCCGCCTCGGCGGCGCTTTCCACCGCGGCGGCGAGATGCGCGAAGAAGGGATTGGCGATCTCCGGCACCACCAGGCCGATGGTGTTGGAGCGGCCGAGACTGAGGCTGCGGGCCAGCCTGTTCGGCTGGTAGTCCAGCTTGCGCACAGCGGCATCGATGCGTGCCGCCGTGGCGGGCGGCAGCGTAAGGCCGGCATTCAGGTAGCGCGAGACCGTCGTGACCGAAACCTCGGCCAGGGCGGCGACATCCTTGACCCGCGCCGGGCGATAAGTGGACTTGCGCAGCATTCCTGTGAATCGCTTTAGTAAACCAGTTTACAAGAATGCGGGTCGGATACGGTCTGTCAACGTCTTTTGTGAGACTGTCAGGAAGGAACGGTGCTGCCGGGTGGTGCCATGAGGCGGGAAGTGCCGGTGGCAGAGGGCGCGCTGGCAAAAGGAGCGTGGGGGCCCGGCAGGGCCCGGGGCATGCCGCGCCTGCGGAAAGGCCCGGCGCAACAATGCGCCGGGCCGTGGCAGTTCAGGCCAGGACGAGATCCTGGCGCAGCGAGAGGCCGTTGTCGGCGAGCTCGGCCAGGAGCACCTGAGATTCCTGCGCGTCCAGGAAGCCCTGCACCACCTGGCCACGGCTGCCGCCGCTGTTCAGGAAGCTGTTCCAGAAGGCCGCACCATCGGCATCGGCGTCGCGGCCAAAGGCATTGTTGTAGAGGCTCAGGATGAAGTCGTTGTTGCTCTGGCTGCCATAGAGCTGCGTGAACTCAGCGGAATTCACGAAGGCATCGGCATAGGACCTTTCGTTGAAGAGGCCGCTGCCGATGTTCTGGGCATGGAACTGCAGTCCGGCGACATCCCCGGTGCGGCCCAGGGCCGCCTCGTAGCCCCGCGCGGCCAGCAGCACATTGTAGTTGGCGACCACCAGGCCATTCGCCGCACCGCCGATATCGGCGGACAGCGCCTCGGCCGCGCCGGCCACTTCGGCCGCCAGCTCACCGCGCGTGGTGCCGGCGGCGAGCGACTGCACGCGGGCGGAGACTTCGCCATCGCCGGCCTCGCGGCCCAGAACCGAGGAATAAATCTTGCGCACGAAGCCGGCATCGTCGAGGCCGCCCAGCACCGCCGAGCCTTCCGCCGAATTCAGGAAACCTTCGGCCAGCACGGCCTTGGACATCCCCTGCTCCACCATCGCGGTCCAGCGCGCGGCGCCCAGGCCATCGCCCTCCCGGCCCAGCAGGGCGTTGTAGAGGCGGTCCACCAGCGCGGCATCGCTGGAGGCGGTGTAGTCGACGCGCGCATCCACCATCTCGGCACGCTCGATGCCGGTGAAGGTGGTCACGTCCGCAGCACTCCAGCCGATGCTGGAGCGGCCTTCGGCGAGGCCCAGCGAGATCGTCACGTCGCCACGGCCGAGGCCGGAGAAGACCAGCCGGTCGAAGCCCGCGCCGCCATCGACGGTATCCATGCCGCCGGTCGCGGTGATGGCGTCGTCGCCGCCGCGGCCGAGGATGACGTTGTTGGCGGAGTTGCCCTTCAGCGTGTCGTTGCCGTCGCCGCCGGTGGCATTCTCAATGACCACGCCGTTGGCGATGGTATAGCCACCGCCCACGAAGGCCGCGTGGCTCAGCACGCCATAGCCCGTCTCGCTCATGTCGAGCGTGGCGGCGGTGAGGTCGATGATGACGTTGCGCTTGCCGGCGACGGCATTGCCATCGGCGTCCATCACGTCATAGCGGATCTCGTCGATGCCGCCGGCATCCCAGATGGATTCCCAGTAGGCCGTGTCGGGCTGGTAGATGATCGATTCCGGAACGCCCGCCTCGTTCGGCTCGCCGCGTACGAAGGGACGCGGGTCGTTCGAATCGGGGAGGATGTAGACGTTGTTCCCCGTCCGGTAGTTCATGTTGGCGCCATAGAGATACTGGATGGCAGCGATGTCGTAGGCCATCGGCGCCGCAGCGAAGCCATGGTCGAGGAAGAAGTCTTCGGCCACCGGGCGCTGGCGCGTCGGCACCAGCTGCACATGGCCCTGCTCGTCGAACTCATAGCCATGGATATAGGACATGACCGAGCCGAACATGTGGTTCAGTTCCAACACACCGAGGCTGCGCTGCCGCTCCGCCGAGGTCATGGTGGAATCGATGCCGGGGAAATAGTTGCCCGCGTATTCGCCGCTGCCGCCGTCATGCGGATGCTTCAGCCCCAGGCCGTGGCCGACCTCATGGATCATGGTGCGGTAGAAATTGCCGCCCGGCTCCAACTGGTCCGGAGTCCATTGCCGCACGTTCACGGCCTCGAAATTGTAGGTGCCGAAGGACTGCGCATTGGGATTGGCGCTGGGCAGGTTATGGGAGGCGGAGACGGTGCCGCCGGCCGTGGCTTGGTCCTGCAGGCGCTCCCGGAAGAGGGCTTCCTCAGCCGTGAAGACCTGCTTGAAGGTTACATTGGCCACATTGGCCCAGCCCTGCACCGACTTCTGCCAAGCCTGCATCTCGAAGGGGCGCCAGTCGTAGGGCGTGCCGGCACCGGTTGCCGGGTTGGTCGGGCCAGGTAGCTTGTCGAAGTAGTAATTGATCACGAAGGGGGCGTTATTCGCCGTCCCATCTTCGTTCGGAGCATTGACGTAATGCCGACCGTTATTAATAAACGCGTCGACAAATACATTGCCGCTTTCGGGCTTTAGCGCAGTGAGAGCCATGATTCCTCCGGACCGGATGATTGGGGGCAGGCCTGCTCTGGCGGCGATTTGTAAATATCGCCGCGAATTACATTCTGACTAAAAAAATTTCATTCGGTCCAGGCTTCCGCGAAAGTTTTTTGTTCCGTTAAAGATACATCACTGAAAGTTTACATACCGGCACAATCTGCTTCACCCATCCCCGAAGCGCCTGGCCTGGGCTACCCTGGCCTCGTCAGCCAGGAGCCGAACCGCATCGTGCAGCCGCTTTCCGACGAGGCTTCACGCCACTTCCACGAAGGCGCCAGCCTGCTGCGGCAGGGGCGGCTGGAGGAAGCCGAGCCGCTGTTCCGGGCCGTGATCGCGCGCCATCCCGACCTGCCGGAAGCCAATGCCACGCTGGGGGCGCTCCTGGGCGCGCTGGGCCGCCTGCGGGAAGCCGAGCCCCATCTGCGCCGCGCCCTGCGCGCGTGCCCCGCTTCGGCGGATGCGCATGGCAACCTCGGCAATCTGCTGCGGGACCTGGGGCGCCTGGAGGAAGCGGAAGCCTGCCTGCGCGAGGCCTTGCGCCTGCGGCCGCGATACCCGGAGGCCCTCAACAACCTCGGCGCCGTGCGGCGCGACCAGGGCGACCATGCCGGAGCCGCGCAGGCCTTCCAGGCCGCGCTGGCGCAAAGGCCCGACTTTCACCTCGCGCGCGTCAATCTCGCGCAACTGCTGCTGCAACAGCACCAGCCGGCGGCAGCGGAATGGCACTACCGGCTGCTGCTGCGCACCTTTCCGCGCGATGCCACGATCCTGGCCGGGCTGGGCGAAAGCCTGCGCCGTCAGGGCCGCCACCAGGAAGCGGAAGCCCATCTGCGCGAGGCCCTGCGGCTGCGGCCGGATTCCGGCGCGGCCTGGGTGGAGCTGGGGAATATCCTGCTCGCCACCGCGCGCCCGGCGGAGGCCCTTCCCTGCTTCCGCTCGGCACTGGAGCGCGAGCCACGGTGGCCGGAAGCATATCTGGGGCTCGGCATCGCCGCGGCGGCCGAAGGGCACTACGCGGAAGCCGAGCAGCATTTCCGGGCGGCGCTGGCGCTGAAGCCCGGCCTGGCGGCCGCGCATAACTCGCTGGGCGATACGCTGCGCAACCGCAAGGCCTTTGGCGAGGCCGAGGCCAGCCTCCGCCAGGCCCTGCAACTGGCCCCGGACCTGGCGGAAGCGCAGGTGAACCTGGCCTTCACCCTGCTGCAGACCGGGCGGCAGGCAGAAGGATGGGCGGCCTATGAGCATCGCTGGCAGGCGGCGCCCTGGGTGCACCAGCCGCAGGACCTGCCGGGGCGGCCCTGGCGGGGCGAGGACCTGGCCGGCCGGAGCATCCTGCTGCAGGCGGAGCAGGGGCTGGGCGACACGCTGCAATTCGTGCGCTACGCCACGCTGTTTCCGCCGCAGGCCCACGTAGTGCTGCGGGTGCAGGCGCCGCTGGTCCGGCTGCTGCAAGGAATGCCCGGCATCGCCCGCGTGCAGTCCATGGAGGAGCCGCCGCCGCCCGCGGACTGGCATTCTTCCCTGCTGAGCCTGCCGCACCGCTTCCAGCACCTGGCGGCACCGGCGGTGCCCTATCTTTCCGCGGAACCATCCCGTGTCGCCCGCTGGCGGGAGCGGCTGGCGCATCTGCCCGGCGCCAGGATCGGGCTGGCCTGGGCCGGCAGCCCCGGCATGGCGGCGGATTCGCGCCGCTCCATGCCCCTGCCCCTGCTGGAGCCGCTGGCCGGGCTTGCCGGCCTCAGCTTCGTCTCCTTGCAACGGGGCCCGGCGGGCGAGGCGGCCTCCCGCCTGCCCATGGAGCGGCCGGCCATGGAGGGCGATGGCTTCGAGGATACCGCCGCCCTGGTCATGGCGCTGGATCTGGTGATCAGCGTCGACACTGCCGTGCTGCATCTGGCCGGCGGGCTGGGCCAGCCGGTCTGGCTGCTGAACCGGCATGACTCCTGCTGGCGCTGGCAAGAAGGCCGGGACGACAGCCCCTGGTATCCCGGCCTGCGGCTGTTCCGCCAGCCCGCGCCGGGCGACTGGGTCAGTGTCGTGCAGGCGCTGCGCGCCGCGCTGGCGCGGCGGGAGTGGCAGGCGGCCGCCCGGCCCGCCTGAGCCCTTGCGGGCGAGGCATCGCCCTGGTGGCGCGCCGCCTTTTCCGTCCCAATCTCGCAACGAAAACGGCAAGGTTCCCGTAGGCTGCTGGAGCGGCGACGGGCAAGGCCGCAGCCCCATGATGCCGGTGGCATAGCTCTAGAAGGGGCCGACCGGCCCGGTGCGACCCCGCGCACCGTGCCTTACGCCCGGGTAGGCGGCTTCGTCCTCGAAAGGGTCGGGCGCGCAGCCGGGCTTCGCGTCATGATTTAGGGGCGGCGGGATGTTGAGCCATTTCTGCTCCATCCTGCAGGCCGGAGCCAGGAGCGCGGCGCGCTTGCTTCATTGCAGCAATGATTGCAATCGCCATCCTGGCTGGTGCAAGCTGGACCCGCCCGAAGCGGCGGCGCCCATGATCGCCCCGGGCAGGGGAGAAGCGTCATGGATCAGCAAGACCCACCGCGCGGTGGCCGTCGTGCCCTCTTGACTGCCGCCGCCGCGGCGCCGCTGCTCGGCGGGTTGAGCGCCAGCGCCCTCGCCGCCGAGATGGGCCGTTCCGAAAAGCCGCTGCGCGCCGCTTTCTCGAATGCCGGGCTGCAGGCGACATGGTGCGCCCAGGGCAAGGCCGCCGCCGAATACTGGGGCAAGCTGTTCAATGTCGATGTCACCTGGTTCGACGGGGAGCTGAACGCCACGCGGCAGCGCGGCGCCATCGACAACATGGCCTCGCAGCGCTGGGATTTCGTGGCCATCCAGGCCTTCGGCATCGGCACGCTGACGGCCCCGGTGCGGCGGATGATCGATGCCGGCATCCCGGTGATCGACATGGACACGCTGATCGCGCCGCTGGACCAGGTGAATGTCCACAGCTTTCTGGCCCCTGACAACGAGTTCATGGGCGCTTCCGTGACCGAGGCGCTGATGCAGGCCATCGGCGGCGAGGGCACGGTCATCATGACCCAGGGCGCGCTGGGCCATACCGGTGCCCAGGGGCGCGCGCGAGGCTTCGATTCCGTGGTCAAGCGCTACCCCAAGGTGGAGGTGCTGGACACCACGCCGGGCGACTGGGACGTGACCAAGGTGGCCCGCATCTGGGACACGCACCTGACCAAGTATCCCAAGATCAGCGCGGCCTATTTCCACAACGACGACATGGCGTTGGCTGCCTACAATGTCATGCGCGCCAAGGGCCGCACCGATATCAAGATCGGCGGTTGCGACGCCATGCCGCCGGCCCTCGCGGCCGTGGCGGATGGGCGCATGCATGCCACGGTCCGCAACCCCTCCTGCCGCATCCATGGCGGCGCCATCATGGCCGGCGTCGCCGCCGTGGTGGCGGGCGAGAAGACCGGCCCGGAGGGCATCCCGAAGCACGTCATCACCGATGGCCCGGTGGTCACCAAGGCCAATGCCGCTGGCATGAGCTGGATGCAGAAGCATTACCTGATCTAGCGGGGCGCGCCGCATGTCCGCCGATCCGCCGCCGCTGCTGGAGTTGCGCGGCGTTTCCAAGCGTTTCGCCGGTGTCACCGCGCTGGATGGCGTGGATTTCACCCTCGGCCGGGGCGAGATCCATGGCCTGGTCGGCGAGAATGGCGCCGGCAAGAGCACGCTGATGAAGATCATCGCCGGCGTGCACGGCGATTACGAGGGCGAGATGCGGCTGGACGGCCGCCCCGTCCGGCTGCGCTCGCCGCGCGACGCGCGCGATGCCGGCATCGGCATGGTGCATCAGGAACTCTCCATCGTGCCGGCGCTCTCGGTGGCCGAGAATGTGCTGCTGGGCCGGCAGCCGCTGAACCGCCTCGGCATGGTCTCCTGGCGCCGGATGCGGGAGCAGGCGCGGGCGCAACTGCATGAACTCGGCATCGATGTGGACCCGGCGGCGCCGGCCGGCTCCCTGCCCATCGGCCTGCAGCAGATGATCGAGCTGGCGCGGGTGCTGCTCTCCGGCGCCCGCATCCTGATCCTGGACGAGCCGACCTCCGCCCTTTCCCCGCCGGAGGTGGAGCGGCTCTTCACGCTGCTGGAGCGGCTGCGGCAATCGGGGCGCAGCGTCATCTTCATCTCGCATTTCCTGGATGACGTGCTGCGCATCTCCGACAATGTCACGGTCTTTCGCAATGGCCACCGCGTCGGCGCCGCTCCGGCCCGCGAGGTGAGCAAGGGCTGGCTGATCGAGCGCATGATCGGCGGCGGGCATGAGCGGCTGGAGGCAAGCTATACCGATGCCCGCATGCTGCCCCCCCGCCCCTCCACGCCCGCCGTGCTGGAGGCCGAGGAACTGGGTGTCGCCGGGCTGTTCGAGGGCGCCTCGCTGCGCGTCCACGCCGGCGAGGTGGTGGGCATCTATGGCTTCATGGGCTCGGGGCAGCTGGAGCTGGCGCGGGCGCTCTCCGGCAAGCTGCCGCTGGACCATGGCACGGTGCGGGTAGATGGCCGCGCGGCGCGGCTCCGCGGCGGCACGCCGGCGGCCAAGCGCGCGGGCATCGCCTTTGTGCCGGAAAGCCGCCGCGCCATGCTCTTCGCGCCAGAGCCGGTCTATCGCAACATCAGCATCTCCATCCTGGAGCGCATCAACCGCCTGCTGCTGCGCCCGCGCCGGGAGCGTGAGATCGCCGAGGGGCATGTGCGCCGCCTCGGCGTGCGGCCGGGGCGGGTGGATCTGCCGGTGGGGCAGCTTTCCGGCGGCAACCAGCAGAAGGTTGCCCTGGCGCGCTGGCTGACCCACCTGCCCCGCGTGCTGCTGCTGAGCGAGCCGACGCGCGGGATGGATGTCGGCGCCAAGGACGACGTGGTGCGCATCGTGCGCGCGCTGCGGGACCAGGGGATCGGCATCGTCGTCGTTTCCTCCGAGCCCGAGACGGTGCTGGCGCTGGCCGACCGCATCCTGGTCATGCGGCGCGGCCATCTGGCGCAGGAATTCGCCGGAGAGGCCGTGGGCAAGGACCGCCTGCTGGAAGCCGCCTGAGGCAAGAGTCCCAAGAGGAAGCCCGATGTCCGCACCGCTGACCGATCCCGCCACGCTGCGCCAGCCGCTCTGGCTCCGCCTCGGCGGGCAGCTCCGCAACCTGGCGCCCTTTGTCACGCTGATCGCGCTGATCCTGCTCTTCAGCCTGCTCAGCCCTTCCTTCGCGACCCTAGGCAATCTCAGCAACATCCTGCAGCAGGTCTCGATCACCGCCATCATCGCGGTGGGGCTGACCTATGTGATCCTTTGCGCCGAGATCGACCTCAGCGTCGCCAGCGTGGCGAATGCCGCCGGTATCCTGCTGGCCTTCTTCACCCTGCAGGATGCCAGCGTGAACATCGCCAATATCCCGCTGCCGGGGCCGCTGGCCATGCTGCTGGCGCTTGCGGGGGCCATGGCGTTGGGGGCCGTGACCGCCTTCGGTGTCACCTGGATCGGCATCCCCTCCTTCATCATGACGCTGGCCATGCTGCAGATCGGCAATGGCATCGGCGCGCTGCTGGTGCGCGGGCAGATCGCCTATAACGTGCCGGACCTGATCGTGGCGCTGGGCAGCGGCTCGATCGGCCCGGTGCCCTGGATCGTGCTGGTGGCGGCGCTGGTGCTGCTGGTGGGCCACCTGGTGCTGACCTACACGCGCTTCGGCCGCTACGTCTACATGGTGGGCGGCAACCGCGAGGCGGCGGAGCATTCCGGCGTGGCCGTGAAGGCCGTGGTGGCGGCGGTGATGATGATCTCCGCCCTCTGCTCCGGCATCGCCGGCATGCTCGGCGTCGCTTATTTCGGCAGCGCGCAGCAGAACCAGTTCGACAATTACCTGCTGGATGCCATCTCGGCCGTGGTGGTGGGCGGCACCAGCCTCTTCGGCGGCCAGGGAGGCATCGGAAACACCATTGTCGGCGTGCTGGTGCTGGGTGTGCTGAACAACGGGCTGGACCACATCCGCATGGACAGCTTCCTGAAAATCCTGATCCGTGGGCTGGTGCTGCTGATGGCGCTGGTGATCAACGTTTATGCCCAGCGCCTGCGCAGCCAGCGGCGCGGGGTGGGCTGACGGCGGGGCCCGCCACCGGGCAGGCCCCACCTTCCGGCCTTATTGGGCCGGACGCACCATCAGGGCGTTGAAGCGCCGCTCGGGGCGCGAGACGACATTCAGGCCCTGCCGCACCGCGAAGTCCCAGGTCGGGTGGAAGAGCGGGATGATGGCCTGCTCCTCCATCGCGGCCTCGATGGCCTTGTGCTCCGCCTGGCGGCGCTTCCCGGCATCCATCTCGGTCAGCGCGGCCGTCACCAGGGCATCCACCTGCGGGTTGCTGAAGCGGGTGCGGTTGGCGGCGCCCAGGCCCGCCTGGGCGTCATTGGTGTGGATCACCGCCCGCAGCCCGTCGCTGGCCTGGTTGACGCCATACTGGGCGGAGAAGGCGCTGTATTCCTGCCGCGTCGCCGCTGCGAAGAAGACCTGGCCCGGAACGCCCTCCACCGTCACGTTCAGCCCGGCGCGGGTCCACATCTGCCCGATGGCCTGGGCGATCTGGCCGTCCTTGGGATAGCGGTCGTTGGTGGCATGCAGCGTCAGGCGGAAGCCGTTCGGGTAGCCGGCCTCCCGCAGCAGGGCCTTGGCGCGGTCGGGGTCGAAGGCCTCGGGCCGCAGATTGGGGCTGGTGCCCTCGAACTCGCTTGGCAGGAACTGGCTGGCCGGGGTGGCGGAGCCTTCCATCAGCCGCTCCGTCAGCGCCTCGCGGTTGATGGAGAGGGAAAGGGCGCGGCGGACGCGCTTGTCCATCAGCGGATTGCCGCGCAGGGCCGGCTGGCCGGGCGCCGCGCTCACGAAGGGGCTCTGCTCGCGCGCCGCATCCAGGGCGATGTATTGCACGACCCCGGCGGTGCCGCTGATGGAGCGGAAGCGGCTGTCGGAGGCGATGCGCTTCTTGTCCGCCGTGGGGACCAGATCGATCCCGTCCACCTCGCCCGCCAGCAGCGCCGCGACGCGGGAAGCATCGCTCGCTACGGTGCGGAGTTCCACCTGCTCCCAGGGCTCGCGGCCCTGCCACCAGGCATCGTTGCGGGAGACGGTCATGGAGATCCCGTTCTCCCAGCGCAGGAAGCGGTAGGGGCCGGTGCCGTTCACCCGCCCGGTGTTGAAATCCGTGGTCGAGGCCCCGGCATCGCGCGCCGAGATGATGAAGACCCGCGCGAGGTCGAAGGGCTGCGTCGGCGCCGGGGCGCTGGTGATGACGCGGACCGTGTGGTCGTCGACCTTCACCACCTCCTTCACCGAGCGGATGAAGGAGGTGAAGAGCGCGGGGCTGTTCGGGACATTCGGGACGCGTGCGATGGTGGCCACCACGTCATCCGCCGTGAAGGGCGTGCCGTCATGGAAGCGCACGTCGCGGCGCAGCTTGAATTCCCAGGTGTGGTTGTCGATCAGGCTCCAGGATTCCGCGAGCGCCGGCTCCAGCTCCAGGCGCTCGTTGATCTGCGCCAGGCCGTCCCAGATCTGCGCATGGGCGGAGGCGGTGGGAAAGCCGTTGAAGAAATGCGGGTCGAGGGTGGTGAGCTGAAGCTTGGTGGCCAGGGTCAGCTTCTGCGCGGCCACCGGCCCGGCCGCGAGGGCCAGCGCGATGGTGGCGGCCGCGGCGAGCGGCTTCGTGATGCGGGTCATGTTTCTCTCCCTATGAAGTTTCCGGGGCCTTTGGTCCCGCTGGCGTTTCAGGCGAGGGTGACGCTGGCCTTGTCGCCGGTGATGTCCATGGTGACGCCGAAAGGCGCGGACAGCGCGGCGAAACGGCGCAGGATGCTCTGGCCTTCCTCGCCCCCGGCCAGGCGGGGGCGGCCGCGCAGATGCCGCGCCTCGCCCAGGCCCAGCGAAACGGGGTGGATCTCAATGCCGGTCAGCCGCCCTTCCGCATAGGTGCAGACCGGCATCACCGTTTCCCAGAAGCGGCGGTCGGAGGGGAAGCCCTTGCGGTCGTCATCGGTGCGCTTGCGGTAGACGGCGGCGGGCGTCAGCGCGGGGTCGGCGCGGAAGCGCTCATAGGAATCCATCGGCAGCCGGGCCACCAGCTCGTTCTGCCCGATGAAATTGCCGAGGCTGTAGAAGATCGGCTTGCCGCGATGGATCTCCATGCCGCGCAGCAGGTGCGGGCCATGGCCCACCACCATGTCGGCGCCTTCGTCGATCATCTGCCGCGCGAAGGCGACCAGGAATTCCGCCGGGTCTTCCTTGCTGGCGCCCTGCTCATGCGCATGCACGCTGACCATCACCACATCGGAGACGAGGCGCGCCTCCCGCACCCAGCGGGCGATGGCGTCGAGGTCCTTGGCCTTGGCCTTGGTCCGCAGGGCCACGCTGTCGGAGGCGCTGAAGACCAGGTCGCCCAGCGCCACGGCATCGGGGTCGTCGAGGGGGAAGCCGAAGCCAAGCTGGATCTTGCTCTGCCGCTGCTTCTCCAGGCCGAGCTGCTCCACGACCTCTCGCAGGGTCCCGAGCTGCGCGGGCGTCACCTGGTGCACGGTATCGAAGCGGAGCGGGTTGAGGCCGGGGCGGCCCTGCATCTCGGCGGTCTGGAGCCCCGCTTCCTGGCCCTTGGCGAAGGTGGAGGCGCAGGAGAGCATCGCGACGGTGCCATGCGGATGTTCGCGATAGACCGGCATCCGCGCCTCGCCCAGGTGCCGGCCGATGCCGGCATGGAGGACGCCGCGCCGGTCCAGTTCCTCCTGGGCCGCGAGCAGGCCGGAGATGCTGTAGTCCAGGCAATGGTTGGTCGCTGCGGCGAAAAGATCGAAGCCGGCATCGACCAGTTCGTCGATCACCCAGGGCGGCGCGGCGAAATGCGAGCCGCCGCTCTCCAGCGCCGGATCGCCGCGATAGCCATTGGGCAGGCATTCGAGATTGGTGAAGGCCACATCCGCGTCACGCACGAGGTCGAACAGCGGGCGAAGCTCCGCATCCGTCAGCGAGCCGAGGCGCCGCATGAGAATACTGTCGCCCGTCAGGGCGATCCGGAGCGGCTGTTTCGGCGTCATGAAGTGACTTCTCCTGCTTTCCTGGCCATCGGCCCCATCGGTGAGCCTTGACGATTTATTACGGGATAAATTCCGCTTCGGCCTAGGGGACTTGAGCTTGGCCGCGGGAATGATTCGCTACCCGCATGACGGGGCCGCGGGTGCCTCGGCTTGCGAAGGCGGAGGCCGGCGCGCCGCTGGCCCGCGGGTTGCGATCCGCGATGGCGGAGGGAGTGGGAGGGCGGATGGCGGTTCCGCAGGAGGCCACCCGGGGCGGATGGACGGCGCCATGACGGGTAGCCGCCTGCTGCCTCGGTGGCCTTTTCGCGCCTTTCAGCGTAACCGGCATCGCAGGTGCGCGGGCTTGGCCGCAGGCAGGTGGCGTCAGCGCTCCGCCGGCTGCGGGCCCGGTGCTGCATAGCGCAGCCCATCGATGAAGATATCGGCCGTCCGCAGCACATTCCGCCGCCAGTCCGGCGTATCCTGCATGTAGCACATGCCCACCAGGGCCCGCAGGACCTCCTCGGCGCCGATATCGCCGCGCATCTCCCTGGCCGCTACCGCGCGCCGCAGCAGGCGGTCCAGCGCGGCCACCATCTGGTCCAGCATGCAAGCCGCCAGATTGGAGGAACTCTGCGCCACGATGGCGAGGGCGGCCGACATGCCCTTCTTCACCGCCACAAAGCCGATCAGCGCATGCACCCAGCGGCGGACCGCCTCCACCGGCGGTGACGCCTCGCCTTCCAGTTGCTCCGCCAGTGCCGCCAGTTGCTGCACTTCACGGCGGTAGATTGCCTCGAACAGGGCCTCCCGTGTCGGGAAGTGGCGGTAGAGGGTGCCGATGCCGACCTCCGCCTGCCGGGCTACTGCTTCCAGGCTGGCTTCCGCCCCGCCCTGGTTGAAGACCTGGGTGGCCGCTTCCAGCAGGCGCTCCCGGTTCCGCTGCGCATCGGCCCGCGGCTTGCGGCCGCTCCTGACGAGTTGATCCGCCATGTCTCCCCGACTGCCCTGTGCCGCTTGCTAAGCGGAGGGACCCTCCGTATAAATCATCACATAGCGCCGGGCCCTGCGTAAGAACCCCCGCATGGCCTGCCTTATCTGGTCCGCGCCGAAGCGGCCAGCAACTTCGCAAAGCACCAGACCCCGTTTTCAGACCTGCCCTGCCACCGCCCTTATCAGGAGCGCCGCATGAGTCTGTCCATCTCGCTGAAGGTGAATGGCGCCCCCCGGCGGATCGCGCTGGATGACCCCCGCGTCACCCTGCTCGACCTGCTGCGCGAGCGCCTGCACCTGACCGGAACCAAGAAGGGCTGCGACCGCGGCCAATGTGGCGCCTGCACCGTCCTGCTGGACGGGCAGCGCATCAATTCCTGCCTGGCCCTGGCGGCCAGTTGCGACGGCGCCGCCGTGCAGACCATCGAAGGCCTGGCGGAAGGCCAGGCGCTGCACCCTGTGCAGGCGGCCTTTATCGCCCATGACGCCTTCCAGTGCGGCTATTGCACGTCAGGGCAGATCATGAGCGCCATCGGCCTGATCCAGGAAGCCCAGGCCGGAGATGACCCTGAGCGGGTGCGGGAGGCGATGAGCGGCAATCTCTGCCGCTGTGGCGCCTATGCCGGCATCACCGCCGCCGTGCTGGAAGCCCAGGCCCGGCTGGAGAACGAGCAGCGGGATCAAGCCGCATGAAGCCCTTCGAATATCTCCGCCCCGGCAGCATCGCCGAGGCCGTGGCCGCTGGCGCCGCGCCGGGGGCCGCCTATCTCGCTGGCGGCACCAATCTGCTGGACCTGATGAAGGGCGGTATCAGCCTGCCGGACCGGCTGGTGGATATCACCCGCCTCCCCGGCCTGGACCGCGTGGAACCCAGCGCCGATGGCGGGCTGCGGATCGGCGCCCTGGTGCGCAACGCCACCCTGGCGCATGATCCTGGCTTCGCCCGCGCCTATCCCGCCGTGGCGGAGGCCCTGCTCTCCGGCGCCTCCGCGCAGTTGCGCAATGCGGCGACGGTGGGTGGCAACCTGCTGCAACGCACCCGCTGCGCCTATTTCTATGACCCCGCCAGCGCCTGCAACAAACGCCAGCCCGGCAGCGGCTGCGACGCCCGGGGTGGCGAGAACCGCCTGCATGCCGTGCTGGGCTGGAGCGAGCATTGCATCGCTACTCATCCCTCCGACTTCTGCGTCGCGCTCGCGGCGCTGGGCGCGGTGGTGGAGATCGCCGGCCCGGCCGGCACGCGCGAGGTGTTGCTGGAGGATTTCCACCGCCTGCCCGGCGAGACGCCCGAGCGCGAGACGGTGCTGGAGCCCGGCGAGCTGGTCACCGCGCTGCGGCTGCCGGCCGATGCGGCGGGCTTCGCTGCCCATGCCCGCTACATCAAGCTGCGGGAAAGGACCTCCTACGCCTTTGCCGTGGTCTCCGCCGCCGCCGCGCTGCGCCTGGAAGGCGGCGTGATCGCCGAGGCGCGGCTGGCGCTGGGTGCCGTGGCGCTGAAGCCCTGGCGGGCGCATGGCGCGGAGCGGCTGCTGGCGGGCCAGGTGCCGGGACCGGAAGTCTTCCGCCGCGCCGCCGCCCTGGCGCTGGAGGGCGCCACCCCTTCCGGCGACAATGGCTTCAAGATCGAGCTGGCCCGGCGCATCGCCTTGCGCGTGCTGCTGCTGGCGGCCTCCGGCACGCCGGAGCGCCTGCCGGCGCTGCCAGCCTCCCCCTTCTCCCATCCGGCCGGAGTGCCGCTCCATGCCTGATTCCAATACGGCGCCCCTGCAACGCCGGCACGGCTCCAGCATCGGCCAGCCGCTGACGCGGCAGGATGGCTTCCTGAAGGTCACGGGCGCGGCGCGCTATGCCGCCGACAACCACCCGCCCGGCCTGCTGCATGCTGTGCTGGCCAGCAGCAAGATCGCGCGCGGCCGCGTGGCGGGGCTGGATGTCGCGGCGGCCAGGGCGCATCCCGGCGTGGTGGAGGTGATGACGCCCGCCAACCGCCCGCCGCTGGCCACAGACCCGGATGAGCGGACCAGCCCCTTCGCCTTCAAGCTGGATGTGCTGCAGAACGACCGCGTCCGCTATGCCGGCCAACCCATTGCCGTGGTGATCGCCGAGACGCTGGAGGCCGCGACGGAAGGCGCCTGCCTGCTGGCGCCGCGCTACGAGGAAGAGAAGCCGCAGGTCGCCCTTGAGGATGGTGAGCCTTTCACGCCCGCGGTCGTCGGCCCTGGCTACCCGGCAGAGGAGGAGAAAGGGGATGCCGCCGCCGCGCTGGCCGGTGCCGCCCGGCAGATCGAGACGCGCTACGACACGCCATCCCAGTTCCATAACGCCATGGAGCCGCATGGCATCGTCGCCCATTGGGAGGGCGACCGGCTGACGCTGGATACGCCCACCCAGGGGCTGGCGATGGCGCAGATGCGTGCCGCCGAGCTGCTGGGCATCCCGCCGGAGAATATCCATATCCGCAGCCCCTTCCTCGGCGGTGGCTTCGGCTCCAAGGGCTTGCTGGCGGGGCCGCAGATGCTGGGCATCCTGGCTGCGCGGCTGGTGGGGCGGCCGGTGAAGCTGGTGCTGCAGCGGCCGCAGATGTATGGCCCGGTCGGCCACCGCGCCGCGACGCGGCAGACACTGCGGCTGGGCACCGATGAGAGTGGCGCCTTGCAGGCGATCGACCATCACGTGCTGACCCATTCCAGCCGCTTCGACGATTTCTTCGAGCCCGCCGCGGCCGTGTCGCACACGCTCTATGCCAGCCCCGCCATCCGCACGCGGCATGAGGCGGTGCGGCTGGATGTCGGCACGCCGATGTTCATGCGTGCGCCCGGCGAGGCCAGCGGCAGCATCGCACTGGAAAGCGCGATCGACGAGATGGCCTGGGCCTGCGGCATGGACCCGCTGGCCTTCCGGCTGAAGAACTATGCTGAGGTGGAGCCGATCTCGGGCAAGCCCTTCTCCTCCAAGGCGCTGCGGGAATGCTATGCGCAGGGGGCGGAGCGCTTCGGCTGGGCCTCCCGCCCGCTGGCGCCGCGGCAGATGCGGGACGAGGCCGGCCTCCTAGTGGGCTGGGGTGTCGGCACCGCCACCTTCCCGGCGCTGATGTTCCAGGCGCAGGCGCGCGCCGTGCTGCGGCAGGATGGCAGCGGCCTGATGGAGACGGGCGCGCATGACATGGGCCAGGGTGCCTGGACGGCCCTGGCGCAGATCGCCGCCGATGGGGTCGGCCTGCCGCTGGAGCGGGTGGAATTCCGCGCGGGTGACTCCCGCCTGCCGGATGCCGGCATCGCCGGCGGTTCCGGCCATACCGCCACGGCGGGCATGGCCATCCATGGCGCCGGCGCTGACGTGGTCGCGAAGCTGGCGGCGCTGGCGACGGGAGACGAGCGCTCGCCCCTCTTCGGCGCCGACAATGCCGGGGTGGTGGCGCGTGATGGGAGGCTGCACCGGCGGGACGACGAAAGCCGTAGCGAGAGCTACCAGGACATCCTGCAACGCGCCGGCCTTGCCGAGATCGAAGGGCGCGGCAACAGCGCCTCCGACCCCGCGGCACAGGCAACCTATGCCATGCATGCGCATGGCGCCGCCTTCGCCGAGGTGAAGGTGGACCCGGAACTCGGGCAGGTGCGGGTGACGCGGCTGGTGGGCGCCTTCGCCGCCGGGACCATCATCAATCCGCGCATGGTGCAGAGCCAGTACTATGGCGGGATGATCTGGGGGCTGTCCTTTGCCCTGCTGGAGGGTGCGGCTCTGGACCATCGCAGCGGCCGCGTCATGAATGGCGACCTGGCGGAGTACCATGTGCCGGTGAATGCCGATGTGCCCTCGGTCGAGGCCATCCTGGTCGCGGAGCGCGACCCGCATGTCAATGCGCTCGGCATCAAGGGCGTGGGGGAGATCGGCATCACCGGCTCGGCCGGGGCCATCGCCAATGCGGTCTGGCATGCCACCGGCAAGCGGGTGCGGCGCTTCCCGGTGAGCCTCGACCAGTTGTTGTGACGGCGGCGCTTAGCGCGCCTGCGCCGCCATCCGCACCGCAGCATTGGCGGCGCCGAAGCCGGTGGCGCCGCGCCGCTCGATGATCTCGAAGAAGAAGCGGCTCTCGAAAGCACGCGAATAGACGTGGAAGAGTTCGCCGCCGGCATCGCGGTCATAGAGCACGTCGTGCCGGCGGAGTTCTTCCAGCAGCGCCTCCTCCAGGCCCCAGCGGGCGGCGAGGTCGTCGTAATAATTGGGCGGGATCGGCAGGGTGCCGAATCCGCCTTCCCGCAGCCGGCGCACCGCGTCGAAGATATCCGTGGTCTCGAAGGCGATGTGGTGCACGCCCGCGCCGGCGAAGGCGGTGAGGAAGCGGCCGGTGGTGGTGTTGCGGCTTTCGGAGATGTTCAGCGGCAGCCGCAACGCCCCATCGGCGCTGACCATGGCGCGGCTGCGGATCAGCCCCTGCGGATCGGCGATCTCCAGGATCGGCTGCGGCTCCAGCCCGAAGACGGCGCGCCAGAAGAGCACGAAGCTGTCCATGCTGCCGGTGGGCAGGGCATGGGCGACATGGTCCACCCGGGTCAGCGGCCCTTCCGCGCCATGCGGCAGCGGCAGGAAGTCGTCTTCCCAGGAGGTCGCGGCCTCGGCCTCGTCGATCAGCAGCACCAGCGTGCCGTCGGAGGCGCGGATGCCGGCCAGGGGCCATTCATCCGGCCGCCGCCGCTCCTGCCATTCGGAACAGAAGAGCGCGCGGGCGCGTTCCAGCGCGCGGGCGGCATCGTCCACCCGCACCGCCATGGCACAGACGGAAGGGCCGTGAAGTTGGAAATGCTCGGCGGCGGCGCTGTCCTGCTCGCTGTTCAGCACCAGGCTGACATCGCCTTGGCGGTAGAGCAGCACATCCTTGCTGCGATGCTGCCCTTCCAGGCGGAAGCCCAGGGTCTCCAGGAAGGCGGCCAGCTTGGCCCGCGCCGTCGGGTCCACGGCGAATTCGAGGAAGGCGAAGCCGCTGCTGCGCGGCGGCGCCGGCAACTCCAGCACGCCAGCCTGCGCCTCCGCCAGCGCCAGGGACCGCAGCCCGTCGCGCGCGTTCAACCGCGCCGGCGCCGAGCGGAACTCGTCGTTGAAGACTTCGAGCGAAATGGGGCCGCGATAGCCGGAGCGCACCACGGCGCCGAGGAAGCCGCCGACATCCAGCTCGCCCTGGCCAGGGAAGTTGCGGAAGTGCCGGCTCCAGGAGAGCACATCCATGCTCAGGCGCGGCGCATCCGCCAGTTGCACGAAGAAGAGCTTTTCTGCCGGGATATCGGCGATGCCGGCGGGGTCGTCACCAATGGACAGGGTGTGGAAACTGTCCACGATCAGGCCGAGTGAATCATGCCCGGCTTCCCGCACGATCTTCCAGGCATGGCCCCAGCGGCGCACATGGCGTCCCCAGGCCAGGGCCTCGTAGCCGACGCGCAGGCCCCGGCGTGCCGCGCGCTCGGCCATTTCCGCCAGGTCGGCGGCGGCGCGGGCGTCGTCGTCGATCGCGGCTTCCTGCACATTGCTGCAAACCAGCACGAGATCGGTGCCCAGCGCCTGCATCACGTCGAACTTGCGCTCGGCACGGTCCATGTTGCGGGCGCGCTGCGGCTCCGGCATGGCCTCGAAGTCGCGGAAGGGCTGGAAGAGCGTGATGGCGAGGCCGAGCCCTTCCGCCACGCGGCGCACATCGGCGGGGGAGCCGTCGAAGGTCAGCAGGTCGTTCTCGAAGATCTCGACCCCGTCGAAGCCGGCCGCCGCGGCGGCTTCCAGCTTGTCCAGCAATGTGCCGCTGAGGCAGACCGTGGCGATGGAGCGGGGGAAGCGGCGCGCGGCATGGGGCATCGGGACGGTTCCGCCTATCGGTCGAAGGAAAGAAAGGTTTCGGTCATGCGCGCCGCGTCCGGCTCGCGGCCGGTGAAGTGGCGGAAGGCATCGGCGGCCTGGAAGACCGCCATGCCGCCGCCATGCGCGGTGCGGCAGCCCAGGGCGCGGGCGGCGCGCAGCAGCGGCGTCTCCAGCGGGAAATAGACGATCTCCGCCACCCAAAGGGCCGGGTGCAGCCATTCGGCCGGCAGCGGCAGGCCGGGATGCTCGGCGGTGCCGGTGGGGGTGGCATGGATCAGCCCGTCGGCCGCCGCGAGGGCGGCCTTCAGTTCGCCGCCCGCCCGGGCGCGGCCGGGGCCGAAATGCGCGACCAGACTGGCCGCCAGGGCCTCCGCCCGCGCGGGGTCCTGGTCGAAGAGATGCAATTGCCCGGCACCCAGCCGCAGCGCCGCATGCGCTACGGCCGCGCCCGCCCCACCGGCGCCAAGCTGCACCGCGCGGCCCAGCGGCACCCCCGGCAATTGCCGCCGGAAGCTTTCGGCGAAGCCGGAGGCATCGGTGTTATGGCCGATCCGCCGCCCTTCCCGCAGCACCACGGTATTCACCGCGCCCAGTTCCCGTGCTTCCTCCGAGAGTTCATGCAGATGCGGGATCACCGCCTGCTTGCAGGGATAGGTGATGTTGAGGCCGTTGAAGCCCATCCGCTCGGCGGCCGTCAGCAGCTCCGGCAAGGCATCCGGCCCCAGGTGCAGCTGGTCGAGGTCGATCAGCCGGTAGAGTGTGTTGAAGCCCTGCGCGGTGCCCTCAGCCTCATGCATCGCGGGCGTGCGGGAGAGCTGGATGCCGGCGCCGATCAGCCCCAGCAGCAGCTGGGGGCGGGCGACGCGGGTCGTGACAGAGGTGGGCTGGAGGCTGCTGGCTGACACGATCGTGGGTCCGGAATTTCTGGCTTGCCAAATTCATGAACTAACTAGTACGTACTCGTCAACGCGATTGAAGCATCGCGGCGCGATGCGGACTCAACGCCGCATCCGGGAGAAAACAAGGAACGTTCCGATGAATCGACGTCAGCTTGGCGGTGCCGCCCTGGCCGCCCTTGCCGCCTCCACGGGTCTGGTGCCGCGCGGCGCGGCGCGGGCGCAGGGGGCCGGCAGCTATCCTGACCGCCCCGTGACCATCGTCGTCTCCTGGGCCCCCGGCGGCTCCACCGATTTCGTGGGCCGCCTGCTGGCGCAGCAGATGTCTAAGGAACTCGGCCAGCAGGTGGTGGTGGAGAACCGCGCCGGCGCCTCCGGCACCATCGGCCATCTTTATGTCGCCCGCGCGCGGCCGGATGGCTACACGCTGCTGATGGGCGTCAACAGCACCTACGCCATGGCGACGCATCTCTTCCCGCAGAAGGGCTATGACGACGCCAAGAGCTTCACGCCGATCGGCCGCATCGCCGAGACGCCGATCTTCCTTTGCGTCCGCCCGCAGCTTGGCATCAAGACGGTGCAGGAGCTGATCGCCCGCGCCAAGGCGGAGCCGGGCAAGCTGAGCTATGCCTCCTCCGGCGCCGGCTCCTCCGCCCATCTGGCCACCGAGCTTTTCCTGAAGATGGCGGACATCAATGTGATGAACGTCACCTACCGCGGCGGCGCGCCGGCCGTGCAGGCGCTGCTGGCCGGCGATGTGCAGATGGCCTTTGTGGATGCCGTGACGGCGCTGCCGCTGATCCAGTCCAAGGAGGCGCTGGCCATCGGCGTCAGCAGCCTGCAGCGCAATCCGCTGGTGCCGGAGATCCCGACCATCGCGGAATCCGGCCTGCCGGGCTTCGAGTGTTCCTCGCAATTCGCGCTGCTGGCCCCGGCCGGCACGCCGGAGCCCATCGTGCGCAAGCTGCACGCCGCCCTGACCGCCGCGATGAAGGATGAAGGGGTGCTGGGCCGCCTGCGCCAGGCCTCCAACTTCCCGACCCCCAGCGCGCCCGAGGACTTCCCCGCCTATCTGGAGGCCGAGAGTGCCAAGTGGGGTGAAGTCATCCGCACCCGCGGCATCACCGCGGAGTAGGAGGATGGCGCCGGCGCGACAGCCCGCGCCGCCGGTGGTATCCTGTGGCTTCGTGCCCGCTGCAGGATACCCCCAGTTGCCGCCGAACCAGGACACCGCGCCCCCTCCCCCACGGTCCCGCAAGCTGGATGCGGAGCGGACGCGGCAGGAGATCCTGAGGGTGGCGCGGGAGGAATTCGCCGAGCACGGGCTCAGCGGCGCCCGCGTGGACGCCATCGCGGCGCGCACGCAGACCTCCAAGCGGATGATCTACTACTACTTCGGCAGCAAGGAGGGCTTGTACCTGGAGGTGCTGGGCCAGGCCTATGCCGGCATCCGGGCGCTGGAGCGGGAGCTGGACCTGCAATCCCTCTCGCCACTGGACGCGATCCGGCGCATCGCCGAATTCACCCTCGACTACCATGACGAGCACCCGGATTTCGTCCGCCTCGTCAGCATCGAGAACATCCACCACGGCCGCTACATCGCGCAGTCCGAGATCATCCGGAACCTCAACAGCACGGTGATCGAGGTGCTGGAGGCCATCCTGCGGCGCGGGGAGCGGGAAGGGCTGTTCAAGCCGGGCATCGACCCGGTGGATGTGCATCTGATGATGAGCGCGGTGAGCTTCTACCGCGTCTCCAACCGCCACACCTTTGGCCGCCTCTTCGGGCGCGACCTGGAGGATGCCGGGCTCAAGCGCCGCCACAAGCAGATGCTGGGGGATGCGGTGCTGGGCTATGTGCTGCGCGAGGCGGGCTGAGCCCGCGCGTCAGACAACCCGGCCCAGCGCCCGCGCCGCTTCCAGCACGGGCGCGATGAAGGCTTCCCGGTAGCGGCTGCCGGGCATGGTCAGCGTCACGGCGGCGGCCAGGGTGCCATCGGCGCGGAAGACGGGGGCGGAGATGCCGGCCACTTCCGCGAGCCTGTCCCCCACCGCCGCGTGGTAGCCGCGGTGGCGGATCTCCGCGAGCAATTCCTGCTCCTCCGGCGCCAGTGGCAGGAAGGGTTCGGAAAAGGCCAGCAGCACCCGCCCACCGGTGCCGCTGCGCAGCGGCAGCACGTCGCCGGCCCGGATGTGGTCGCGGATGGGGTGCGGCGAATCCACCCGGTAGAGGCAGATCCGCACCGCCTCCGCGCCGCTGCCCTTCAGCACATGGTAGGCAGCGCTTTCCCCGGTGCGCCGGACCAGCTCCTCCAGCACCGGCAGCACCACGCGCTCCAGCCGGAAGGAAGCGGCATAGGCGGCCTGGAGCCGGCTGAAGGCGGGCCCGAGGCAATAGACGCCATCCGGCAGGCGCTGCACGAATTGCGCGTGTTCCAGCGAGGCCAGGAGCCGCAGCGCGGTGCTCTTGTAGAGGCCGGTGCGCGAGGCCAGCTCGGCCAGCCCCTGCTGCGGCCGCTCCGGCGTGAAGGCACAGAGGAGGCTGAGCGCGCGGTCCACCGCGGCAGTGCCGCCGGGGGCGGCATTGGCTTCGGCCTGGGAAGGGTGCTGCGATTTCCTCGGCATGGCGGGGGAAGCCGGTGGCGCCTAGACCACCCCGTCCCGGCGCATCCGTGCGATCTCGGCCGCGTCATAGCCCAGCCGGGACAGCCAGCGGTCGGTATCGGCCGAGAGTTGCGGCGCCGGCGCCCGGGGGGCCGGGTTGCCATCGCCGAAGCGGAAGCCGGCGCGGGTGACGCGCTGCGCGCCCTCCTCCGTCTGGAATTCTGTCACGAAGCCACGGTCCCGCAACTGCGGCTGTTGCATCACCTCCGGCACGCTCAGCACGCGCCCGGCGGGCACGCCGGCGGCGACCAGCAGCGCTTCCCATTCCGCCGCGCCACGGGCGGCCAGGGCGGCCTCCACCGCCTCGGTCAGGGCCGCGCGGTTCACCTTGCGCGCCTGGCGGGCGGCGAAGCGCGGGTCGGTGACCAGATCCTCCCGCCCGATCAGGCGGCACAGGGCGGCATATTGCCTGTCCTCATTGGCGGCGATGTTCAGCAGGCCGTCGCCGGTGCGGAAGGTGCCGGAAGGCGCCGCGGTGAAGTTGTCATTGCCCATAGGCACCGGATCGACACCGGCATTCAGGTGGTTCGAGACCACCCAGCCCATGCTGGCCAGGGTCGCCTCCAGCATCGAGACATCCAGATACCGGCCCTGCCCCGTGGCACGCGCGCCGAAGAGCGCCGAGGCCAGCGCGAAGGCGGCGGTCAGCCCGCCGGTCGTGTCGCTGACGGGATAGCCGACGCGCAGCGGCGCGGAATGCGCATCGCCGGTGACGCTCATCACCCCTGCGATGCCCTGGACGATCTGGTCATAGGCCGGGCGCCCCGCCATCGGCCCATCGGCACCGAAGCCGGAGATGGCGCAATAGACCAGCGAGGGCCGCCATTCCGACAGCACGGTCCAGCCCAGGCCCAGGCGGTCCATGACGCCAGGGCGGAAATTCTCCACCACCGCATCGGCGGTGCCGACAAGGCGCCGGAAGGCTTCCTTGCCCTCGGGGTGCTTCAGGTCGAGCGTCACCGACTGCTTGCCGGCATTCACCGCGACAAAGGAGGCCCCCATGCCGCGCGCGGCGGCCTCCGGGTCGGCGCCCAGGCGGCGCGCCAGGTCGCCCCGGCCGGGCTGCTCGATCTTCACCACTTCCGCGCCCATCAGGGCGAGCAGGTAGGTGCAGAAAGGGCCGGCCAGCACATTGGTCAGGTCCAGCACACGGATGCCGGACAGTGGCAGGACGGTGGCTTCGGTCATCGCTTCGGTCCCTGCACTAGGCATGGTGGGTGGAGGTGTACTGTTCCATTGTACAGAACGCCGTTGCATCCATGAGAACCGGGGGCGTCACAGAGGTCAAGCAGGGCAGCGATGAGGCTGCTTCGGCGGCATCCGCCGGCGCAGCGATCTTGTCGGTGGCTGGGCACCAGCGCCCGGCGTGGCGGAAACCGGGCCTGACGTTCCCTCCCCTGCGCCTCGGCCTTCAGGAAAGCCTCAGCCCTGCGTCAAGGAGGCATCCGTGCCCTCGGCCGGTGCGGTCGAGCGATCCCGTTCAGCCCCCGGAGGGCTGGCTCAGGCGGCAGATCATCGCTCCGCAGGGCCCGAGCTGGATGCGGCCGAAGCCATCCTCCAGCCGCGCCGCATGGCTCCAGAGCGGCTCCAGCGTCTCGCCCGCCGGCCTGCCGAGTTCCTGCGGCACCGCGCTGAGGTTGAAGACGCAGAGCAGCGCCTCTCCATCGAGCAGGCGCCGGAAGCACACCAGCGGCGTGGGCGTTCCGACATGCTCCAACATGCCATGCACCAGGGCGGGATGGTTCTGCCGGAACCGGAGGAAATCCTTCCATGCGTTCAGGGTCGAGCCCGGCTCCCGCGCCTGGGCCTCGACCGCCAGGGCGCGGTGCGTTTCCGGCAGCGGCAGCCAGGGCTGCGCCTCGGAGAAGCCGAGATGCGGGCCATGCTGCCGCCAGGGCATGGGGGTGCGGCTGCCGTCGCGGCCCTTGTAGTCCGGCCAGAAGGCAATGCCGAACGGGTCGCGCAGGTCCTCCTGGCGCAGCTCCGCTTCCGGCAGGCCAAGCTCCTCGCCCTGGTAGATGCAGATGCTGCCACGGAGGCTCAGCAGCAGGGCCATCAGCAGGCGCAGGAATTCCGGGCGGGGCTGGCCCGGCTCTTCCCCGGCGGGGCTCCAGCGGGAGGCTACCCGCTCCACGTCATGATTGCTGAAGGACCAGCAGGGCCAGCCCTCCTGATGCTCCGTCATCCAATGGAGGGTCGAGGCCACCGTCTCGTGGCTCAGGTTGCCCTTCATGAAGCGCAGGGTATAGGCCATGTCCAGCATGCCCTCGCCGGTATAGCGCCGCAGCCGGTCGAAGGCGCCGTCCTGGCTGGAGATCTCGGCCAGGGTCGTCACGCCGGGATATTCGTCCTGCAGGCCGCGGATGCTGCGGATGACCTCCAGCGTGTGCGGGTGCAGCAGGTCGTGCTGGTGCAACTGCATGCCGAAGGGCTTGGCGGGGATGGGCTGGCCCGCCTGATGGACGCTGGGATTGTTCCGTAGTTCCGGGTCATGGCACATCCAGTCCACGGCATCGAGGCGGAAGCCATCCACGCCACGGTCCAGCCAGAAGCGGCCGGCTTCCAGCAGCGCCTCCACCACCGCGGGGTTGTGCAGGTTGAAGGCAGGCTGGCTGCTGAGGAAATGGTGCAGGTAATATTGGCGGCGGCGGGGCTCCCAGCTCCAGGCTGGGCCGCCGAAGACTGAAAGCCAGTTGGTCGGCGCCGTGCCATCCGCCGCGGGGTCGGCCCAGACATACCAGTCGGCCCTGGGGTTGTGGCGGGAGGCGCGGCTTTCCAGGAACCAGGGGTGCTGGTTGCTGGAATGCGACCAGACCTGATCCATCAGCACCTTCAGCCCGAGCTGATGCGCCCGGGCCAGGACGCGATCGAAATCCTCCAGCGTGCCGAAGAGCGGATCGACATCGCGATAATCGGACACGTCGTAGCCATAGTCTTCCTGCGGCGAGCGCTGGAAGGGCGAGATCCAGATGGCATCGACGCCCAGGCCGGCGATGTAGTCCAACTTCGCGAGCAGGCCGGGCAGGTCGCCGATGCCATCGCCATTCCCGTCGGCGAAGCTGCGCGGGTAGACCTGATAAATCACCGCCCCGCGCCACCACTCAGTGGAAAGTCCGGGCCGGGACAGGAGCTGGCCGCTCTGCAGCAGGCGGAATTCAGGCGTATCGAAGCCAACAGCGACGTTGTTCAACAGACAGTTCCTCGACCCCTGCCCCAAGGGTCAATGGCGGCCTGCTCCGGGGCAGCCGGGCTGATTTACGGACCCGGGCACACACGGGTCAACCAAATTCTCACAGTTTCGTGATCGATAGGAAGGTAGCCTTCCAGAGCTTTGCTGGAGGCCAGATCATGATGAGCCGGAGCTTCGACGTGCATCGCAGGCGAGAGAAAAGCGCCCCCAGGCGCTGATGCCGAACCCAGCGGCCAGACAAAGCCATCCGCCACTATCTGCTATTGCAGATCTTCCCAGGCCGCAGGACCTCGCCTAGCCTGCCAGGCACAATAAACGGGAGAAACGCGCCATGCTGCGCCTCGCGGCCCTGCTCTTCTGCGGGCTGATCAGCGTTGCCCAGGCCCAGTTGCCTGACCGGCCGGTCCGCATCGTCCTGCCATCGCCGCCCGGTGGCACGGCCGATATCGTCGCCCGCCTGCTGGCGGAGACCGCCGCGCCGCATCTGGCCAAGGGCGTGGTGGTGGACAACAAGCCCGGCGCCAATGGCAATATCGCCCTGGCCGAGGCCGCGCGCGGGGCGCCCGATGGCAGCACCCTCTTTCTCTGCGCCTTCGGCCCCTGTGGCGCCAATCCCTCGCTCTATCCGCAGCAGGGCTTCGACCTGAAGAAGGACTTCGCCGGGCTGATCCTGGTGGGATCGGTGCAGAATGTCATGACCGTGCGGCCCGGCCTGCCGGCGGCGACGCTGCAGGATGTGCTGGCGCTGGTAAAGGCGCGCCCGGGGGCGATCAGCTTCGCCTCCTCCGGCGTCGGCGCCTCCAACCACCTGGGGCCGGAGATGCTGCGCAGCCGCTTCGGGCTGGACTGGGTGCATGTGCCCTATCGCGGCTCCGGACCTGCCACCACGGACCTGATCGCGGGCAATGTGGATGTCTTCTTCGACAATGTCCCTTCCATCCTGCCACATCTGCGCAGCGGCGCCGTGCGGCCCATCGCCGTGCTCTCGGCACAGCGCGCGCCAGAGCTGCCGGAGGTGCCGACCTTCGCCGAGGCGGGCGTGCCGGGCGTGGTGATCGAAAGCTGGTTCGGCCTGATCGCGCCGGCGCAGGTTCCCTCGGGCACCCTGGCCGATCTCAACGCCGCCTTCGGCAAGGCGCTGGCCGACCCGGCCCTGCGCCGCCGCTTCACCGAACTGGGCGTGGCGCCGCTCGGCGGCAGCGCGCAACAGGCCACCGACCACATGCATGCGGAGATCGCTCGCTGGGCCGAGGTGATCCGCCAGAACGGCATCCGCGCGGAGTGACAAGCATGAGCCGCATCACCAAGCTTCGCACCATCCGGCTGCCGGAGCGCCCCAACCTGATCTGGGTGGAAATCGAGACCGAGGACGGGCTGACCGGCCTGGGCGAGGCCTTCCGCGGTGCCCAGGCGGTCGAGGCCGTGCTGCACGAGCAGGTGGCGCCCTGGCTGCTGGGCCGCGACGCGCGGCGGATCGAGCAGGTCTCGCGCCACCTGCTGACGCCTTATGTCGGCTTCGGCGCCTCGGGGGCCGAGACGCGGGCGGCGGCGGCAGTGGATATCGCGCTCTGGGACCTCGCCGGGCAGCGCCACGGCATTCCGCTGCACGAGGCGCTGGGGGGCGCCAGCCGCGATGCCATCCGCGTCTACAACACCTGCGCCGGCTATGACTACAACAGCCGTGGCGCCCAGCGCGTCATCGGCGCCGGGGACGCCCTGGCCGGCCCCTATGACGACCAGGTGGCTTTCAACCGCGATGCCGGCGTGCTGGCCGAATCCCTCCTCTCGGAGGGCTATTGCGCCATGAAAATCTGGCCCTTCGACCCCTTCGCCGCCGCTACGCAGGGGCAGTCGATCGGGCTGGAGGAACTGAAGAAAGGCCTTGAGCCCTTCGAGAAGGTTCGCAAGGCGGTGGGCGGCCGCATCGAGATCATGTGCGAGATGCATTCCATGTGGTCCGCCCCCGCCGCCGAGCGCATCTGCCAGGCGCTGGAGCCCTTCGGCATCTACTGGGCCGAGGACCCCATCGGGAAGATGGACGACATCAAGGCGCTGGCCGAGCTGCGCCGCCGCACCCGCGTGCCGATCTGCGCCAGCGAGACGCTTGGCGGTAAGCGCGCCTTCCGCGACCTGCTGGCGGCTGAAGCGACGGATATCGTGATGCTAGACCTGTCCTGGTGCGGCGGGCTGACCGAGGCGCGCAAGATCGCCGCCCTGGCCGAGGCCCATGCCAAGCCGCTGGCGCCGCATGACTGCACCGGCCCCGTCGCGCTCTGGGCCGGGCTGCACCTGGCGTTGCACGCGCCCACGGCGATCTTCCAGGAAGTGGTGCGGGCAGCGATCAGCACCTGGTACCGCGACCTCGTCACCGACCTGCCGGCCTTGCGCCAGGGCATGATCGCGGCCCCGGAGGCCCCCGGCCTCGGCACGCGGCTGGCGCCGGGGCTGAAGGACCGCCCTGGCACCATCGTCCGGGAAGCGGTCGCGACCTAGCCGAACTGGCCGTGGCCCTGCCGGGGCCACGGCGCTTCAAGATCGCGGGTCGGCCTGCCGCGGGCCGGAGAAGGTCCAGGGCGCCATGCGTTCCTCATGCGGGTCCAGGGCCAGCCGGTGCTCCAGCGGCGGAAAGGCGCGGCTGCGGCAATCGGCGCGGTCGCAAAGGCGGCAGGACAGGCCGATGCCGACGCGGCAGGCCTGCAGATCCATCCCATCCGCATAAACCACCTCCGCCGCATGCGAGATATCGCAGCCCAGCGTGACGACATGCCGGGGCGGCGGCTCCCCCCAGCGCATCGCGGGGCCGGTGACCGTGCGGGCGAAGCAAAGAAAGCTGGCGCCATCGGGCAGTTCCGCGATCTGGACCTGGAGCTGCTCCGGGCTGGCGAAGGTGATATGCGGCAGCCAGCGCGGGCAGGAACCGCCAAAGCGCGCGAAGGGAAAGCCGGCCGCCGAGAAGCGCTTGTCCACGTTCCCCGCCGGGTCCGTGCGCAGGAAAAAGAAGGGCAGCCCCCGCGTCCCTTCCCGTTGCAAGGTGCAAAGGCGGTGCGCCACCTGCTCGAAACCCTGGCCGAAACGGGCGCGGAGGCGGTCGATGTCGTGGCGGACCTCCCGGGCGGCAGCGAGGAAAGGCGCATAGGGCATCAGCAGCGCCGCGGCGCCGTAGTTCAGCAAACCGATACGGATCAATGCGGCGGCCTCGGGTGACGATGGCGCGGCGGGGGCCATCACCTCCTCCACCACGCCCCGTGCTTCCAGCAGCATGAGCTGGAAGGCCATCTGGAAGCCACGGCTGCCGCGCGGCAGGGATTCCGATAGTTCCAGCAGCCGGGCCGCCGGATCGAAGCGCCGCAGGCTGCCCTCCAGCGGCCCCACCCGCACCACCAGGCCATGCCGCTGTCGCAGTCGCTGGGCGATGGCATGGTTCAGTTCCGCCGGCGTGGCGGCCAGCCCGGCGCCGATCTCTTCGGCCACGGCCTCCAGCGCCGGGAAATGATTGGCGCGGTCCTGGAAGAAGTCGCGCGCTTCCTCGGCCGGCAGTTGCAGGCGGCGGCCGCTCGGCAGCGCCAGCCCGCTGGCATCCTCGCGCGCCACCCGCCAGGCGCGGTAGAGGGCGAGAACGGCTCGCGAAGCATTGGGCGCGCTGCCGGCCATGGCCTGCAACTCCGCCTCCGGCACCGCTTCGAGCCCCAGCACCGGATCGGTCATCACCTCCCGCAGGGCGGCTTCGAGCTGCCGCTCGGACTGGCCCGAAAGCGCCGCGAGATCCACCTGCAGGATGGCCGTCAGCTTCAACAGCAGGGAGGCCGTGACACCGCGCTGATCGGCCTCGATCAGGTTCAGGTAGCTGGCGGAGATGCCGAGGCGCTGCGCCAGCGCCTGCTGGGTCATTCCCTTGTCCTGCCGAAACCGGCGGATGGTGCGGCCAATCAGCGGGCGGGACATTTACAAGCTTCACACATCGGCGGCCTCCGCTGTCAAAGAATGCACATCATTGCAATGACTTAGGCAGAATGAGCCGTGCAGAACGCGGGTGCAATGTGAATATTTGACTCGTGGAAACGCCAAAGGAGAGTCCCATGCGCCCTGCCCCCACCCCGACCATGCTGCCTGACGGGATCGCCGCCGGGCCGGGCCCCGAGCGTTTCGCCGGCATCCGGCGCGACTATGCGCCCGAGGACGTGGAGCGCCTCGCCGGGTCCTTCCGCGTGAAGCATACCCTGGCCGAGATGGGCGCCCGCCGGCTCTGGCACCTGCTGCAGACCGAACCCTATGTGAATACGCTGGGCGCGCTGACCGGCAATCAGGCGCTGCAACAGGTCAAGGCGGGGCTGAAGGCCATCTATCTCTCCGGCTGGCAGGTGGCGGCGGATGCCAATTCCGCCGGGCAGATGTATCCGGACCAGTCGCTCTACCCGGTTGATTCGGTGCCCAGGGTCATCACCCGCATCAATGCCGCGCTGCGCCGCGCCGACCAGATCGCGCATCTGGAGAATGCCGGTGACACCACGCATTGGATGGCGCCGATCATTGCGGATGCCGAAGCCGGTTTCGGCGGCCCGCTGAATGCCTATGAGCTGATGCGCGCCATGATCGAGGCCGGTGCCGCCGGCGTGCATTTCGAGGACCAGCTCGCCAGCGAGAAGAAATGCGGCCATCTCGGCGGCAAGGTCCTGGTGCCGATCTCGCAGCATATCCGCACGCTGAATGCCGCGCGACTGGCCGCCGATGTGGAAGGTGTCTCCACCCTCCTGCTCTGCCGCACCGATGCCGAAAGCGCGCAACTGCTGACCAGCGACGTGGACGAACGCGACCATCCCTTCATCAGCGGCGAGCGCACGCCCGAGGGCTTCTTCCGCATCAAGCCCGGTGTCGGCAAGCCATATGCCATCGCGCGCGGGCTGGCTTACGCGCCCTATGCCGACCTGCTGTGGTGGGAAACCTCCGATCCTGACCTGGATGACGCCCGCGCCTTCGCGGAAGCGATCCACAAGGAATTTCCGGGCAAGATGCTGGCCTACAACTGCTCGCCCTCCTTCAACTGGAAGCGGAAGATGGGCGAGGAAGCCGCGGCGAAGTTCCAGCGTGAGATCGGCGCCATGGGCTACAAGTTCCAGTTCATCACCCTGGCTGGCTTCCACAGCCTGAACCATTCCATGTTCCAGCTCGCGCGCGGCTACAAGGAACGCGGCATGGCGGCTTATTCCGAACTGCAACAAGCCGAATTCGCCGCCGAGGCCGAGGGCTACACCGCCACACGGCACCAGCGAGAAGTGGGCGTCAGCTATTTCGACGCGGTGGCCACCACCGCCTCCGGCGGCCGCTCCAGCACCACTGCCATGGCCCATAGCACCGAAACAGCGCAGTTCCACGACACCCCTGCCGCGCCCGAGATGGCGCCGGCGAAGTAAGGAGAGCAGCCATGTCCGAAGAGAATTTCGACGACGGCCTGGTGCACAACCACGTCTGGGCGCAGGAGCCTGCCATGATGCCGACAGGCTGCTTGCCCGTGGCCCAGGCAGCCAGCGTGCCCACCCCCAGCACCGTGCTGCATGACGACCGCATGGAGCAGCAGGGCTGAGGACGGCCTGATGCCGCGGGGCCAGACCGGCGCCGCGGCATCATTCCTGTTGATGGCAAAAACCGCCTAAAGGCCCTGAAGCCGCTGAGACAGATCGGCGGCCTCCTTCCGCAATGCGGTGCCGACCTCCGTCAGCCCCTGGCGGCGAAGCTGCTCGCTGACACCAACAAGAACGATGGAATGCGAGACGCGGCCGCGCAGCATCACCGGCGCCGCGACCACCGTCACCCCCGCGATATAGCGCCCTTCATCCACGGCATAGCCACTCTGCCGTGTTGCCTCGATATCGGCGCGCCACTGCTCCAGGGAAGGCGGATCTTCCCAGCGCAGCATGTGGAAGCGCCGCTCCATCTCCGGCCAGGGATGGCCACCGAAGGCCGCGATGCAGCGGCCGGTGGCGCTGATCAGCGCGGGGTAGCGGCTTCCCACATCCACCTGCAGGCGCAGCGCCTGGCTGGGCCGGGCCAGGGCGAGGACCACGATATGGTCCAGCCGCGCGGCCTCCACGCCGATGGCCGTGGTGCCGTATTCCGCCGCCAGCCGGTCCAGCACGGGCTGCGCGAGATTGCTGAAGGGGTCGTTCCGCAGCATCCCACGCGCCAGGGCGACAACGCCGCTGGCCAGCGCGTAGCGCTTGGTGGCGGGGTCCACCATCAGCATCTCCTCCGCCACCAGGGCCCGCAGGATATGCAGGCAGGTACTGGGCACGATTCCCAGCGCCCGCGCGATGGCCTGCACACCCAGCGGCGTCTCGCTCCGCGACAGCATGCGCAGGATGGCCACGGCCCGGGTGACGGCGGGCACGGCCCGGATGGCATCCGGCCGGGATGATTCGGAGGGCGGAACTGCGGGGGCCTTCATGTTGTCTCTATACAACGCATGAATCTATTTGACAACACGTGAGTGGGCGCGCCTGAATGCCCCAACGGCCAGAGAGCCGAGGGAGACACGTCCGATGACACGGCTCGCCGATAGCTGTGACTACGCCTTCGCGCAGGCCCATTACACGCCGCAGCGGCTGTGGGATTTCTTTGATGGTGACCGCACGCGCTTCAACATCGCCCATGAATGCATAGACCGGCACGCGGCGGACCCGCGGCGCCTGGCGGTGCGCGTGGCGCATGCCGATGGCCGCGACGAGTTCATCACCTTCCGCGCCATCGCCGAGGCATCCTCCCGCATCGCGCATTGGCTGCGGGCGCGGGGCGTCCGGCCCGGGGACCGGGTGGCGGTGATGCTGGACCCTTCCCTGCCCTTCTATGCCGCCATGTTCGGCGCCATGAAATGCGGCGCCATCGCGGTGCCGCTGTTTACCCTCTTCGGCCCGGATGGCGTGCGGCTGCGGGTCGCCGACTGCTCCCCCCGCGTGCTGCTGACCAATGCCGAGAAGGCGCCGGCCGCCGCCGGCATCGAAGGCACCGAGACAGTGATTGCCGATGCCGGCTTCATGGAGGCGCTGGTAGCCTTCCCCACGGCCTATGAGCCTGACACCGGGGCGGATGACCTGGCGTTGTTCCAGTATACCTCGGGCACCACGCGGGAATTGCCGGCGGCGGTGAAGCACACGCATCGCTCGGTGGTGGTGCTGATGCTGGCGGCCCTCTATGGCACGGGCATCCGGCCGGGCGACGAGTTCTTCTGCCCCTCCTCCCCCGCCTGGGGGCACGGGCTGGCGCATGGCACCCTGGCGCCGTTGGCGATGGGCGTCACCACCGGCACCTATGCTGGCCGCTTCGACCCCGTGCGGCTGATGCAGGCGTTGCAGGATTACGGCATCACCAATCTCTCGGCCGCCTCCACCCACTATCGCATGATGCGCACCAGCGGTGCCGCCAGCCGCTTCCGCTTCGCCATCCGCAAGCTCTCCTATACCGGCGAGCCGATCGATGCCGAGACGCTGCGCTTCATCGACGAGACCTTCGGCGTGCCGGCCTGCAGCATGTACGGCACCACCGAGGTTGGCGTGGCCCTGGTGAACTACCCAGGCGCCAGCGACTTCACGGTCAAGCCCGGCTCGCTGGGCAAGGCGGTGCCGGGGCTGGAGGTGCAGGTGCAGCGGCCGGATGGCAGCCCCGCCGCGCCCGGCGAGATCGGCGAGATCCGCCTGCTGCGCCGGGGCGAATGGGTGCCCACCAAGGATCTCGGGCGCATCGACGAGGAAGGCTATTTCTACCATGCCGGCCGCGCCGACGATGTCATCATCTCCGCCGGCTGGACCATGAGCGCGGTGGAGATCGAGGATGTGCTGATGCAGCACCCCGATGTCCGAGAGGCCGCCGCCATCGGCGTGCCGGACCCGGTGCGCGGCCAGGTGGTGAAGGCCTTCGTGGTCAGCCCGCGCCAGGGCGACGAGGATTTCGCGCGGGAGTTGCAGGATTTCACCCGCGCCCGCCTCAGCCAGCACGAATATCCGCGCCAGGTCGCCTTCACGGCGGAACTGCCGAAGACCCCCGCGGGCAAGATCAATCGCAAGGCCATCCGCGACGCCGAAGCCGCGCGCCGCGTGACCGCCTGAACAGCAAAGACCTAGAGAGGAACACGCATGTCCGCCTCAGTGCTGGAGCAGCCGGGAACCCGGCTCTTCCCCAAGATCACCCAGCAGGCGCTCGACGATCTGCGCGCCCGCATCGGCAAGCCCATCGAGAACACCGTCGAGCCCTGGAACCATGAGGCGACGCGGGACAATATCCGCCACTACGCCCATGGCATCGGCGACGACAACCCGCTGTGGTGCGACCCGGACTATGCCGGGCGGAGCAGCCAGGGCGGCATCGTCGCTTTGCCGAGCTTCCTCTTCACCACCAGCCGCATCATCTCCGGCTATGTGGGCGGATTGCCGGGCGTGCATGCCATGTGGTCTGGTGCCGACTGGCGCTGGCACCGCTGGGTGCGCCGCAACGAGACCATTCGCACCGAGGCGCATCTCGCCGATCTCGTGGAGCATGAGACCGGCTTCGCCGGCCGCGCCATCCGCCAGGTCTATCATGTCGATTTCTACGGCGATGGTGGCGACAAGGTGGCCGAGGCCGAGAGCTGGTGCTTCCGCACTGACCGCGACGCCGCGCGCGAGCAGGGCACCAAGTACCGCGAGGTGAAGAACAAGCCGCCCCGCGTCTATACCGAGGAAGAGTTGCAGCGCGTCTACAAGCTCTATGAGGCCGAGGAAGTGCGCGGCGCCACGCCCCGCTACTGGGAAGACGTGCAGGTTGGCGAAGCCCTGCCGACCATGGCCAAGGGCCCGATGACCGTCACCGGCTTCGTTGCCTTCGCCCAGGGCTGGGGCGGGCTTTACATCCGCGCCAACAAGCTGGCCTGGCGGCAGATCCGCAACCATCCCGGCCTGGGCATCAAGAACCGCTTCGGCATCCCCGATTGCCCCGAGCGTGTGCATTGGGAGCCGGAGATGGCGCTGATGGTCGGCGCGCCCGGCGCCTATGACTACGGGCCGGAGCGCTGTTCCTGGCTGACCCATCAGATGACCAACTGGATGGGCGATGATGGTTTCCTGGTGCGCGCTACCAGCAAGCTGCGCCGCCACAACCCGGAAGGCGACCTGCTCTTCATCGATGGCAAGGTGACCGGCAAGCGCCAGGAAGGCGGCCGCCATCTCGTGGATATCGAGCAGCAGGCCGTCAACCAGGATGGCGAGCTGTCGGTACTGGGCACCGGCACCGTGGCCCTGCCGAGCCGCGGCGCCTGACCTGGCGGCGCCCCGGCGCGGGGCGCAAGCCATGACCGGCCGGGGGCGGCACACCGCCCCCGGCCTCGCGACCGTCCAAGAACCAGAAGAAAACACAGGGAAGGACACGTCATGCGCAGGAGGACCATGCTTGCTGGCCCGCTGGCACTTTTGGCGGGAGCGAGTGTCATCACGCGCGCGGCCAGCGCGCAGAATTTCCCCAGCCGCCCCGTGAAGATCATCGTGCCCTATGCCGCCGGCCAGGGCTCCGATCTCTTCGCCCGGCGCTTCGCCGAATATTTCCAGAAGCATCTCGGCCAGCCCTTCGTGGTCGAGAACCGCGCCGGTGCGGGGGGCAATATCGGCACGGCCGCCGCGGCGCGGATGGAGCCGGATGGCTATTCGCTGCTGTGGGGCACCAATGGCACCCATGCGGGCAATGAGTTCATGTATGCCTCGCTGGGCTTCGATCCGGTCAAGGATTTCGAGCCCGTCGCCGGCGTGCTGCGCTTCGGCATGGTGCTCAACACCAACAGGAACAGCCGCTACAACAGCGTGGCCGAGCTGGTCGCCGCCGCGAAGCAGCGGCCGGGGCAGGTCTCGGTGGGCTGCCCCAGCACCACGGCCCGCGTGCTGGTGCAGATGATCCGCGAGAAGGCGGGCGTGGACCTGCTGGCGGTGCCCTATAATGGCAGCGGGCAGGCGCTGACGGGCCTGCTGCGCAACGACGTGCAGGCCTCGATCGACACCATCACCGCCGCCCTTGGCCCAATCCGCCAGGGGCAGGTGAGCGCCATCGCCATTTCCACCGACAGGCGCTCGGAGTCCCTGCCGGAGGTGCCGACGCTCAAGGAAGCCGGCGTGGATGTGACGCTGGAGGCCTGGAATGCGCTCTATGGCCCGCGCAACACGCCGGCCCCGGTGGTGCAGGTGCTGAACCGCGCCGTCAACGCGGCCCTGGGCGATGAGGTGGTCCGGGCCGGGATGGTGCAGGACGGTGCCGATCCGCTGGGCGGGACGCCCGCCGACCTCGCGGCGCTGATGCGGCGCGACCGGGCCATCTGGGAGCCCATTGTGCGAGACCTGGGGCTGACCGCGCAGTAGCCTGAGGCCGGGAGGACGCCGCCATGGATCAAGTGATGCAGCAATCGCCCACTCCGGCGCCGGAGGCCGGCGCCTGGAAGGGGCCGCTGGCCGGCTTGCGGGTGCTGGACCTGACGCGGGTGCTGGCCGGCCCCCTGGCCACGCAGTTCCTGGCCGATCTGGGAGCCGAGGTGCTGAAGCTGGAGGCGCCGGAACGTGGCGACGAGACCCGTGGCTTCGCCCCCTTCCTGGAGGGGGAGAGCCATTATTTCCTGGCGCTGAACCGCGGCAAGCGCAGCATGGTGGTGGATCTGCGCGAGCCCGAGGGGGCGGAGATCCTGCGCGGGCTGGTGGCCGGTGCTGACGTGCTGATCGAGAACTTCCGCCCCGGCGTGATGCAGCGCCTTGGCCTGGGCGCCGAGGCGCTGATGGCGATCAACCCCCGGCTGATCTATTGCGCCATCAGCGGCTTCGGGCTCACGGGGCCGCTGGCCGGCGCGCCCTCCTTCGACATCGTGACCCAGGCCATGACCGGGGTCATGAGCGTCAATGGCGCGATGGGCGGCCCGCCGGTGAAGCTCGGGCTGCCGATCGGCGACATGTCCGGCGGCATCTTCGGCGCCCTCGGCATCCTCTCCGCCCTGCATGAGCGTTCGGTGACAGGGCGCGGGCGGCTGGTGGATGCCAGCCTTTATGACGGCACCATGTCGCTGCTGGGCTATCTGTCGCAGCTCGCCTTCATCACGGGCCAGGACCCGCAGCCGATGGGCTCGGCGCATCCCAGCGTGGTGCCCTATGATTCCTTCCCCGCCGCGGATGGTTCCATTGTCATCGCCTGCCTCGCGGATCATTTCTGGCCGCGCCTCTGCGCGGCGCTGGACTGCCCCGACCTCGGCGCCGACCCTGGCCTCGCCACCATGGCCCAGCGGCGGGAAAGACGGGGGGAGATCGAGCCCCGCATCGCCGCCATCACCCGCAGCCGCAGCGTCGCGGAATGGCGGCGCATCCTGGAGGCGCATGACATCCCGCATGCCCCGGTGCTGGGCGTGCGGGAGGCGCTGGCCCATCCGCATGCCCAGGCACGGGAGATGGTGGTGGAGGTGCGGCATGAGCGCCTGGGCCCGGTTCAGGTGCTGGGGCGGCCCATCAAGTTCCCCGGCAGCGCCCAGGTGCCGCTGGAAGCGCCACCGGTGCTCGGCCAGCACACGGCCGAGATCCTGCGGCGCGAATTGCATTATTCCGACGAGAAGATCCGGGAGCTTGGCGAGCGGGGCGTCATCGACAGGGGCGCGAAGCGATGATCCCATATGGCCGCGCCCGGCACGGGAAAGCGAGAAAGGCTTGGTGGGTCATGGCGGAGAAGATTTGATGGCGGTGCTGCAAACGGCCCTGGATGCCCGCTCGCCGGAGGCCGCGCGGAATGCGGCCGAGATGCGCCTGCTGGTCGATGACCTGCGCGCCCAGGCCGAGACGGTCCGCCTCGGCGGTGGCCAGGCCTCGCGGGAACGGCATGTCGGGCGCGGCAAGCTGCTGCCGCGCGACCGCATCCGGGCGCTGATCGACCCTGTCTCTCCCTTCCTGGAAGTCGGGCAGTTGGCCGCGCATGGGATGTACGGGGGCGAGGTTCCCTCGGCGGGCATCATCACCGGCATCGGCCGCGTCTCGGGGCGGGAATGCATGATCGTGGCGAATGATGCCACGGTGAAGGGCGGCACCTATTTCCCGCTGACGGTGAAGAAGCATCTGCGCGCGCAGGAGATCGCCGAGCAGAACCGCCTGCCCTGCATCTATCTCGTGGATTCCGGCGGCGCCAATCTGCCGAACCAGGATGAGGTCTTTCCCGACCGGGACCACTTTGGCCGCATCTTCTTCAACCAGGCCAATCTATCCGCCAAGGGCATACCCCAGGTCGCGGTGGTGATGGGCAGTTGCACCGCCGGCGGCGCCTATGTGCCGGCCATGTGCGACGAGAGCATCATTGTCCGCAACCAGGGCACCATCTTCCTGGCCGGCCCGCCGCTGGTGAAGGCCGCGACGGGCGAGATTGTCTCCGCTGAGGAACTGGGCGGCGCCGATGTGCATAGCCGCATCTCCGGCGTCACCGACCACTTCGCGGAGAACGACGCCCATGCCCTTGGCATCGCCCGCCGGGTGGTGGCCAGCCTGAACGGTGTGAAGCAGCCGCCCCTGGCGCTCCGCCAGCCCGTGCCGCCGCTCTACGACGCGGAGGATCTTTACGCGGTGGTGCCTGCCAACCCGCGCACGCCCTATGACGTGCGGGAGGTGATCGCGCGCCTGGTGGATGGCAGCGAGTTCGATGAATTCAAGCGCCTCTACGGCCCCACCCTGGTTTGCGGCTTCGCGCATATCTGGGGCTACCCGGTCGGCATCGTCGCCAATAACGGTATCCTCTTCTCGGAATCAGCGCAGAAGGGCGCGCATTTCATCGAGCTTTGCGCCCAGCGCGGCATTCCGCTGGTCTTCCTGCAGAACATCACCGGCTTCATGGTCGGCAAGAAGTACGAGGCGGGCGGCATCGCCAAGGATGGCGCCAAGATGGTCACGGCCGTCGCCACGGCCGCCGTGCCGAAGTTCACCGTCATCATCGGCGGCAGCTTCGGTGCCGGCAACTACGGCATGTGCGGCCGCGCCTATTCCCCGCGCTTCCTCTGGATGTGGCCCAATGCCCGCATCGGCGTGATGGGCGGGGAGCAGGCGGCCTCGGTGCTGGCCACCGTGCGGCGCGATGGCATCGAGGGCCGTGGCGGCACCTGGCCGGCGGAGGAGGAGGAAGCCTTCAAGGTGCCGATCCGGGAGCAGCATGAACGGCAGGGCCATCCCTATTATTCCAGCGCCAGGCTCTGGGATGACGGCGTGATCGACCCGGCGGATACGCGGCGCGTGCTTGCGCTCGGCCTCTCCGCCAGCCTGAACGCACCCATTCCGGAGACACGCTTCGGCGTGTTCCGGATGTGAGGGCAGGCCGATGAGCAGCAATGTCTTGGAGACGGTGGACGCGCGCGGCATCGCCACGCTCACCCTGAACCGGCCTGACAGCCACAATGCCTTCGATGACAGCCTGATCGCGGAACTGACCGCCGCCCTGCACCGGCTGGGCAGGAATGGCGCGGTGCGGGCCGTGGTGCTGGCCAGCAACGGCCGTTCCTTCTCGGCAGGAGCCGATCTCGGCTGGATGCGGCGGATGGCCGGCCATTCCTTTGAGGACAATCTCGCCGACGCGGCGGGACTGGCCGGCCTGCTGCACACGCTGGACCGGCTGCCGAAGCCGACCATCGCCCTGGTGCAGGGCGCCGCTTATGGCGGCGGCGTCGGGCTCGTGGCCTGCTGCGACATCGCCCTGGCCGCTGCGGGCGCCAGCTTCTGCCTCAGCGAGGTGAAGCTCGGGCTCACCCCCCCCGCCATCAGTCCCTATGTGGTCAATGCCATCGGGCCACGCTGGGCCCGCCGGCTCTTCCAGACCGCAGAGGTCTTCGACGCGCCGCGTGCGCGGGAGATCGGGCTGGTGCATGAGGTAATGCCGGCGGAAGGGCTCACGGCGCGGGGCGAGGAAATCATCCAGGCCCTGCTGCAGGGCGCCCCGGGCGCCCAGGCCGATGCCAAGGACCTGGTCTTCCTTTGCGAAGGGCGGCCGGTGGATGCGGCGCTTTCCGCCGAGACAGGGCGGCGCATCGCGCAGCGGCGCGCCTCCACCGAGGGGCAGGAAGGGATCGGCGCCTTTCTCGACAAGCGCGCGCCCGCGTGGCGGCACCAGGGCTGAGGGAGAGCAGGATGTTCCGCAAGATCCTGGTGGCCAATCGGGGCGAGATCGCCTGCCGTGTGATCAGCACGGCCAGGCGTCTCGGCATCGCCACGGTGGCCGTCTATTCCGAGGCCGATGCCGGCGCGCGCCACACAAGGCTGGCCGACGAAGCCTGGCCCATCGGCCCGGCCCCCGCGCGCCAGAGCTATCTGGTGGGCGAGCGCATCCTGGAGGTCGCCCGCCGCGCCGGCGCGGAGGCCATCCATCCCGGCTATGGCTTCCTTTCGGAGAATGCCGAGTTCGCGGCGGCCTGCGCGGCGGCGGGCATCGTGTTCATCGGCCCGCCGGCCTCGGCCATCCGCGCCATGGGCTCCAAGGCGGAATCCAAGGCGCTGATGGAACGCTCCGGCGTGCCGCTGGTGCCGGGCTACCACGGCGAGGCGCAGGACCTGCCGCTGCTGACGGCGGAGGCGGCGCGGATCGGCTATCCCGTGCTGATCAAGGCTTCGGCCGGGGGCGGCGGCAAGGGCATGCGCGTGGTCGGCGGGCCGGAGGAGATCGAGGCGGCGATCGAGGGCGCGAAGCGCGAGGCGCTCGCCTCCTTCGGCGACGACCGCGTGCTGATCGAAAAGTATCTGACCAAGCCACGGCATATCGAGATCCAGGTCTTCGCCGACGGCTTCGGCAAAACCGTCTCGCTGTTCGAGCGCGATTGCTCCATCCAGCGGCGGCACCAGAAGGTGATCGAGGAAGCGCCCGCCCCCGGCATGGACCCCGCGCGGCGCCAGGCCATGGGCGAGGCCGCCGTCGCCGCCGCGCGGGCCGTGGGCTATGTCGGCGCCGGCACGGTGGAATTCATCGCGGAAGGCGATGCCTTCTACTTCATGGAAATGAACACCCGCCTGCAGGTCGAGCATCCCGTGACGGAGATGGTCACGGGGCTGGATCTGGTGGAATGGCAGCTCCGCGTCGCCGCCGGCGAGCCCCTGCCGGTGCCGGAGGAACAGCTCGCCCTCCACGGCCATGCCATCGAGGCGCGCGTCTATGCCGAGGACCCGGCGCGCGACTTCATGCCCGCCGTGGGCACCCTGGTCCATCTGCGCCAGCCGCGGGAGGCGCCGGGTTATGTGCGGGTGGATACCGGCGTCCGCCAGGGCGACACCATCACGCCGAACTACGACCCCATGATCGCCAAGCTGGTCGTCTGGGGTGAGGACCGCGCCGCCGCCGTGCGGCGCCTCGCCGCCGCCCTGGCGGAATACGAGGTGGTCGGGCCACAGACCAATCTCGACCTGCTGCGCGCCATCGCCGGCCACCCGGCCTTCGCGGCGGCGGAACTGGATACCGGCTTCATTGCCCGCCATGCCGGGAGCCTCATGGGGGGCAGCCCGGCGGAAGCCGAGGCAGCGGTCGCCTGGGCCGCGGCGGCCCTGTCGACGCTGCGGGAACAGCAGGAGCAGGCGGCGGCACAGGCGCGGGAGACAGGCGACCGCTGGTCCCCCTGGGCCCAGGCCGATGCCTGGCGCATGAATGGCGAAGGCTACCAGGACCTGCGCTTCCGCCATGGCGAGGGTGAGCCGGTCACCATCCGCGCTTTCCCGCTGGGCGAAGGCCGCTTCCGGCTCGACCTGCCCGGCGGCCTTGTGGAAGGGGAGCTGGCGGAGGATGAGGCCGGCCCGCTCCTGCTGCTGGATGGCGTCTCCCGCCGCCTGCGGCTGGTGCGGCGGGGGGATGAGCTGACGGTGGTGCTGGCTGGGCGCAACCACCTGCTGCATCGCAGCGACCCGCTGGCGCCGCCCCGGACGGAAACGGCGGGCCATGACCGCGTCCGGGCGCCGGTGCCCGGCCGAGTCAGCCGCGTGCTGGTACGCCCCGGCGAAGTGGTGGCCAAGAACGCGCCGCTGGTGGTCATCGAGGCCATGAAGATGGAACTGACGCTACGGGCCCCGATGGATGGGCGTGTCGAGAGCGTGCCCCACCAGGCCGAGGAGATGGTCGAGGAAGGCACGGAGCTCGTCACCTTCGAGATGGAGGCCGCCACGCCATGAGCTATCCGGCACGGGTGCGCGTGGTCGAGGTCGGGCCGCGCGACGGCTTGCAGAACGAGAAGGCGGTCATTCTGCTCGCCGCCAAGGCGGCGCTGGTGGAGCGGCTGGTGGCGGCCGGGCTGACCACGGTCGAGGCCGGCAGCTTCGTCTCGCCCAAATGGGTGCCGCAGATGGCGGATACGGCGGAACTGCTCGCCATGCTGCCGGCGCGGGAAGGCATCAGCTATCCCGTGCTGGTGCCGAACCTGCGAGGGCTGGAACAGGCCATGGCCACCGGCCGGGTGGCGGAGATCGCGGTCTTCGGCGCCGCCTCGGAGAGCTTCTCGCAGCGGAACATCAATTGCTCCATCGACGAAAGCCTGCGGCGCTTCGCGCCGGGGGTGGAGAAGGCACTTGCACATGGCCTGCGGGTGCGCGGCTATGTCTCCTGCGTGCTGGGCTGCCCTTATGAGGGCGAGGTGGATGCCGCCGCGGTGACGCGGGTGGCGGCGGCCCTGGCGGGCATGGGCTGCTACGAGATCTCGCTCGGCGACACCATCGGCACGGGCACGCCGCTGAAGGCCCGCCGGATGGTGGAGATGGTTGCCGCGGAAGTGCCAGTCGAGCGGCTGGCGCTGCACTTCCATGACACCTATGGGCAGGCCCTGGCGAATATCCTGTCTTGCCTCGAACGCGGCGTCTCCGTGGTCGATAGCGCGGTGGCCGGCCTGGGCGGCTGCCCTTATGCGCAAGGCGCCACGGGCAATGTGGCGACGGAGGACGTGGTCTACATGCTGCATGGCATGGGCATCGAGACAGGGCTGGACCTCGACCGGCTCTGCGAGGCCGGGGCCATGATCTCCTCCGCCCTGGGACGCGAGACGGCCTCCCGGGTCGCCCGGGCGCGCGGTGCCATGGGAGCCCGGTGACGGGCTGCGGCGGCTTCACCACATCGCGGCTCACGTGACGTCCGGCCAGGGCTATAGTGCCTGAACCAGGGCAGCAGAGGGCCATGATGCTCAGATCCATCGATGCCGGTGTGCTGAATGTCGCATTCGAGGAGCATGGGAAGCCGGATGGATGGCCCGTGCTGCTGTTGCACGGCTTCCCCTATGACGTGCGGGCCTATGATGCGGTGACGCCGATCCTGGCCTCGGCCGGCGCCCGGGTCATCGTGCCCTGGCTGCGCGGCTATGGGCCCACGCGCTTCCTCTCGCCGGAGACGCCACGCTCCGGCGAGCAGGCGGCGCTGGGCCAGGACCTGCTCAATCTGCTGGATGCGCTCCAGATCCGCTCCGCCCTGCTGGCGGGGTATGACTGGGGCGGGCGGGCGGCCTGCGTCGTTTCCGCGTTATGGCCGGAGCGCGTACAGGGGCTGGTCTCGCAGAACAGCTACAATATCCAGGACATCGCCCGGTCCGGCCAGCCGCAGGAGCCGGAGAACGAGATGCGCCTCTGGTACCAGTATTACTTCCATTCCGAACGCGGCCGAAGCGGACTGGCGGAAAACCGGCGCGAGTTCTGCCGCCTGTTGTGGCGCCTCTGGTCGCCCAAATGGCGCTTCGACGATGCCACTTTCGACAGAACGGCCGAAAGCTTCGACAATCCCGACTTTGTGGAGGTTGTCATCCACTCCTATCGGCACCGCTTCGGGCTGGTGGCGGGGGACCCGGCGCTGGCGCCGGTCGAGCGCCAACTGGCCGCGCAGCCGCCCATCACCGTGCCCACCGTCACGCTTGATGGGGATGCGGATGGCGTGCTCGCCCTGGGCGGCACCGCGAAGCACGCGCCGCGCTTCACCGGGCCCCATGAGCACCGGGTGCTGCGGGACGGCGGACACAACCTGCCGCAGGAAATGCCCGAGGCCTTCGCGGCGGCGATCCTGGACCTGCGGAGCCGGCTGGCGGCGTGAGGCGCGCTATGCCTCCGGGGCCTTCCTCGGGGCGGCAAGCGGCTCCGGCGTGGCGAAAGCCGGCGGCGCCAACGCCCCGGCGCCGCGCGGCGCCGTGTCGATGGGAAAGTGCAGCGCGGCGGCGATGAGGCCCACCAGGGCGGTGGCCAGCCAGACGGCGCCGTAGGAGCCGGTGAGATCGAAGACGATGCCGCCCGACCAGGACCCGAGAAAGGAGCCGATCTGGTGGCTGAGGAAGCACAGGCCGAAGAGCGTGCCGAGATGCCGCGTGCCGAAGAGCTTCGCCACCAGCCCGCTGGTCAGCGGCACGGTGCCCAGCCACATCAGCCCCATGGCGGCCGAGAAGGCGAAGAGAACCGGTCCCGTCTTCGGCGCCAGGAAGAAGGCCAGGATCACGGCGCTGCGCAGCAGGTAGAGCCAGCCCAGCGCCCATTGCTGGGGAAAGCGCCCGCCCAGCCAGCCGCAGAGCGCGCTGCCGATCATGTTGAACAGCCCGATCAGCGCCAGCGCCGAGGCGCCCGCGGCGGCCGGCATGCCGCAGAGCAGCAGATAGGCGGGAAGATGCGTGGCGATGAAGGCGAGCTGGAAGCCGCAGGCGAAGAAGCCCAGCGTCAGCAGGCAATAGCCACGGTGGGCGAAGGCCTGCTCCAGCGCCTGCCCCAGCGGCATGGGCGGCTCGGCCAGCGCGCCGGGGTCGGGCCTGTGGCGCAGCAGCAGCCCCAGCGGCGCGGCGGCCAGCAGGCAGCCGGCCAGGACCAGCAGGGAGGCCGCCATGCCGGCATGCTGCGACACCCCCTGCGCCAGCGGCACGCAAAGCGCCTGGCCCAGTGAGCCGCCGGCGCTGGCCAGCCCCATGGCCATGCTGCGCTGGGCCGCGGGCACGGCGCGCCCCAGCGCCGCCATCACCACGCCGAAGCTGGCGCAACTCATGCCCAGCCCCACCAGCACGCCCATGCCGATGACCAGCGCGGCGGCCGAGGCTGAAAGCGCGACCAGCATCAGGCCGCCCGCGTAGAGAAGCGCTCCCGCCATCACCACCGGCGCCGGCCCGAAGCGGTCGGAGGCGGCGCCGGCGAAGGGCTGGGCGATGCCCCAAACCAGGTTGTGCAGCGCGATGGCGAAGGCAATCAGGCCCAGGGAATGCCCATAGGTGCTCGCCAGCGGGTCGAGATAAAGGCCGAAGCTCTGCCGCGCGCCCATGGCCACACTCATGATGGCGCCGCCGGCCAGGATGACGGGCATCGCGCGCCCGCTACGCCAGGTCATGCCCCGTCTTCCTTCAGCAGCAGGCCCAGCAGTTCCGCGATGCGCGGGTCCGTGCTGTGCCCGATGTTGAAGCGGAAATGCCGGCTGGGCTGCCGGCCAGGCCGGAACAGCGTGCCGCCCGCCAGGACCAGCCCATGGTCCCGCGCGGCGAGAACAAGGTCCTCCCGCGCCCCCGGCGGCGCCTCGGCCCAGAGGAACATCCCTTCCTCCCCGCCCGCCACGGTGAAGCCGAGCACGCGCAGCCGCCCCGCCACCAGGCCGCGCGCGGCGGAAAGCCGCGCCCGCAGCGTCTCCAGGTGCCGGCGGTACTGGCCGGAGCAGAGCATCTCCAGCACCAGTTGCTCCTCCACGCCCGAGCCGGTCAGGGCGGTGGTGACCTTGGTGCGCAGCAGCGCCTGCAGGCGCTCCGCCGAGGCCGCCAGGAAGCCGACCCGCGTGCCCTGGCCGATCAGCTTGGTGAAGCTGCCGACATGGATGACGGAGGCGCCGCCGTCGAGCTGCATCAGCCGCACCGGCTCCCCGCCATGCAGGTCGCCATGCGCGTCATCCTCCACCAGCAGCAGGTTGTGGCGCTCGGCGATGCGGAGCAGGCGGTGGAGATTGGCGGCGGAAGCGGTCCAGCCCGTCGGGTTGTGCAGCACGGGCTGCAGGAAGAAGGCCTTGGGCGCCTCCCCGCGGCAGGCCCGCTCCAGCGCCTCCAGGCAGGGCCCGTCCGGCCGCCGCTCCACCGGCACCAGATGCAGCCCGCGCTGCTCCAGCATGGGGAAGAGCATGAAATAGCCAGGGTCCTCCACCAGCACCGTGTCCCCGGGCGAGAGAAAGGTCTGCGCCACCAGTTGCAGCGCCTGGGTGCCGCCCGCCGTCATCAGCACGCCGTCCGGCGGCACGCTGATGCCGCGCATCGCCAGGCGCTGGCAGACATGCTCGCGCACCGCCGCACCGCCCTGCGGCGGCGCCACGCGCCGCAGATGCGCCGGCAGGCCCCGGTGGAAGCGGGACAACACACCGCCCTGCCAGGCGCTTTCCGTCCAGGCTTCCGGCAGGACGCCGCCGCCGGGGCAGAGCACATCCTCCCGCGCTTCCAGCATGGCCAGGGCGATGCCCTCGGCCGCCGTGGGGTCGGGCCTGGGGAGCGGCGGCGCCGGCGGCAGCTCCGCCGGGCGGATGGCGTAGACGCCGGAGCCGGAGCGGGACACGGCGAGGCCCATGGCCGCGAGCCGCGCATAGGCCTCCACCACGCTGTGCACGCCGATGCCGGCGCGGCCAGCCAGGGCGCGGATGGAGGGAAGCCTGGTGCCATGCGGCAGCGTGCCGGCGCGGATCAGCTCCGCCAGCCGGCTGGCGATCTGGTCGGCGAGCGGCACCGGGGCCTGGCGGTCGATCTCCACGGAAAGGCGCGCATGCCCGCCCAGGACAAGCCGGAGGTCCGGCCGGCCGGGCGCGGCGGGAACGGGACTCTGGGCCATGGCGGCGCCTCCCCTGGATCGCGTGCCGCCGGAGCATCGGCTGCCGGAGGGGTGGGCGGCAAGGCCATGCATGACTGGCGCGCCCATGAACTGTGCCGGCCAAACAACGGCACAGTTCGAGGGCGGCGTGGCTGGCGTGCCCGCATGGCGAGGGCGGAGGATAGGCGCCGGTTCCGGAGGATCGGCCATGGACGGCATCTGGCCGCTGCTGCTTTTCGCGGCGATCTCCACCGCCACGCCTGGCAGCGCCACGGTGATGGCGGTGGCTTCCGGCGCGCGCTTCGGCTTCGCCCCCTCCCTGCCGCTGGTGGCGGGGCTGGCCCTTGGCCTCGGCGCCATGGCTGCTGCGGCGGCGGGCGGCCTGGGCGCGGTGCTGCTGCTGCTGCCCTCGGCCCAGGTCGCGTTGCGGGTCGCGGGCACGGCCTATCTGCTCTGGCTGGCCTGGCGCATCGCGCGCAGCGGCCCGCCGCGCCAGGGAGGGGCGGCAGCGCCCGGCGGGCTGGTGCTGGGCCTGCTCTTCACCTGCCAGAACCCCAAGGCCTGGGCAGTGACCCTGGGCGCGGCGGCCTCCTTCTCCGGCCTGGCCACGAGCCCCCTGGGGCTGGCGCTGCTGCTCGGCGGCACCTTCACCGGCTTCGCGCTGCTGGCCCTTTCCGCCTGGTGCGCCGCCGGCGGCGCCATGGGGCGGCGGCTGCGGACGGAGCGGCAATGGGCCCTGGCGAATGGCCTGCTCGGTGCCCTGCTGGCGGCAACGGTGGTGCCGATCTGGTGGTCGTGAGCGCCGGCCGCTGCCCATCCCGGGCTTTCATCGCGGCCCGGATCGGGCATCCTGCGGTGCCGTCAATGCTGGAGCCATGAGCGGAGGCCGCCCTTGCCCGCATCGCGTCTTGTCATTGTCACCGGCGGCAGCCGCGGCATCGGCGCCGCCATCGCGCGCTGCCTGGCGCGGGAAGGCTTCCGCATCGCCATCGGCTGCCGGCAGGTGGAGGAAGCCGCGCCGCTGCTCACCGCCATCGCGCGGGAGGGCGGCGAGGCGCTGGCCCTGCCGCTGGACGTGACACGGGAGGAGATGGTGGCCACCTTCTTCGCCACGGCGGAGCAGCGCCTGGGGCCGCTGCATGCACTGGTGAACAATGCCGGCATCACCGGCCCTCTCGGCGCCTTCCGCGACCTGGACCCCGGCTGGATGCGCCGTGTGACCGAGGTGAACCTGATCGGCACCATGCTCTGCGCCCAGGCGGCCCTGCGCTGCTTCGATGCGGCGGAGGGCGAGGGCCGCTCCATCGTCAATATCTCCTCCGTCGCGGCGCAGAGCGGCAGCCCGGGCGAATACGTGCATTACGCCGCCAGCAAGGCTGCGGTGGAGGCTTTGACCATCGGGCTGGCGCGGGAGGTGGCGGCGCAGGGCATCCGCGTGAATGCCGTGGCGCCGGGCACGGTGCAGACCGGCATCCATGCCCTGGCTGGCGATCCCGGCCGCCCAGCCCGTATCGCGCCCCGTGTGCCGATGGGCCGCGTGGGTGAGCCGGAGGAGATCGCCGAGGCGGTCGCCTGGCTCCTCTCCGGCGCCGCCTCCTATGCCACCGGAACGGTGCTGCGCGTGACGGGCGGGTTGTGAGCAGCATGGCCAGCAAGGAGAGCGCCATGGACCATCCTGTCTTCCTGTCCGCCGCCGCGGCCGCGCCGCGCGGTAGGCCTTCCAACTACCCACCCGTTTTCGCGGCACGTATGGAAGGGCGCATCAAGCGCGTGCTGGGCGATGCCTTTGGCCTGCGCAACTTCGGCGTGAACCTGACGGAACTGCGGCCCGGCGCCTGCTCCGCGCTGCACCACGCCCATAGCCGGCAGGACGAGTTCATCTTCGTGCTGGAGGGCGAGCCCGTGCTGGTCACCGGCGACGGCGTGGAAAGCCTGTTGCGCCCGGGCGACTGCGCCGGCTTCCCGGCCGGCGGCGCGGCGCACCACCTGGAGAACCGCACGGATAAGCCGGTGCGATACCTGGAGATCGGCGACCGCACGGAGGGAGACACCGTGACCTACCCCGCCGACGACCTGATGGCCCTGCGAGAGGATGGCGCCTGGCGCTTCTGCCACAAGGACGGGATGCCTTGGTAAGCGCCGCGACCGTGGAGCAGGCCGTCCTGATCGCCTGCGCGGATGGTGTGCGGCTGGGCGGCCATGTCTGGCCCGCGCGGGGCGTGCCACGCGGCGCGGTGGTGGTGAATGCCGCCACGGGGGTGCTGGCGCGCTACTACCACCGCTATGCCCGCTTCCTGGCCGCTCATGGCTTCGAGGTGCTGACCTACGACTACCGTGGCATCGGCGCTTCCCGGCCCGCCAGACTGCGGGGCTGCGGCTATCGCTGGCACCAATGGGGCACGCTGGATTGCGACGCAGCGCTGCGCTTCATGCGGCAGCACCGGCCGGGCCTGCCGCTGCATCTGGTGGGCCACAGCATCGGCGGCTTCCTGCCGGGCTTCGCGGCCAGCGCGGGGGCCATCGGCCGCATCCTCACCGTGGGCGCGCAATATGCCTATTGGCGCGATTACCGCGCCGCCGAGCGGGCCGGCCTTTTCCTGAAGTGGCACCTGGCCATGCCGCTGATGACGGCGCTCTGCGGCTACTTCCCCGGCCGCCGTCTCGGCTGGCTGGAGGACCTTCCGGCCGGGGTGGCGCATGAATGGAGCTTCCGCCGCGCGCGCATGGAACTCAGCCTGCCGCCGCAGCAGCGCCAGCCGGTTCTGGCCCGCTTCGCGGCGGTCAAGGCACCGGTTCTGGCCGTCATTGTCGCGGATGACCCGCTGGGCACGGCGCCGGCCATCCGCCGTGGCCTGGGCTATTACCGCAACGCGCCGCGGCAGGAGGTGGTGATCGCCCCGGCGGATCTTGGCGTGGCCGGGATCGGGCATTTCGGCCTCTTCCACGCGCGCTTCGAAGGCAGCTTCTGGGTGGATAGCCTGGCCTGGCTGGCGGAGGGGACCAATCCCTGGGCAGGCCATCGGGCTGACTCGGCGGCCTGATTGCCCCCAGGTAGCAGGCAGGAGGATGCGGGCCAGGCTGCCGCAGCCTCCGCCAGAACGTCAGTCCATCCGGGCGCCGCTGGCGCGCACGGCGGCCGACCATTTCTCCCGCTCCGCCGCGACGAAGCCTGCGAAATCGCCGGGGGATTCGAGCGGCACCACCTCTGCGCCGCGTTGGCGCAGCCGGTCGACAGTCCCTTCTTCCCTCATGCCCTTCCGGAAGGCGGCATTGACCGCCGCCACCACCGGCGCGGGCGTGCCGGCCGGTGCGAAGATGCCGTCCCAGGCCGCGACCTCGAAGCCGGGCAGCACGGAGGCGACGGTGGGAAGGTCCGGGTGCGTGGGCAGCCGCTCACGGCTTGTCACCGCCAGGGCCCGCACGGCGCCGCCCTGCAGCAGCGGCGCGGCGGCGGGGATCAGGTCGATCGCCATATCCACGCGCCCGGCGGCAAGGTCGGTCATCGCCGCCGCATTGCCACGATAGGGGATATGGACCAGCTCCACCCCCGCCGCGCCCCGGAACATCTCCGAGGCGATATGCCCCGTGGTGCCATTGCCGGCGGAAGCATAGGTGAGCTTGCCGGGCTGCGCCTTCAGCAACCGGATCAGCTCCGGCACCGTCTCCACCGGCAGGTCCTTGCGCACCACCACCACCAGGGCGATGCGGGACAGGGCCGCGACCGGGATGAAGTCGGCATCGGGGCGGAAAGGCAGCTTCGGATAGAGCGCCTCGTTGATCGCATGGGTGCCGTTGGTGCCGTAGAGCAGGGTGTAGCCATCGGGCACCGCGCGGGCGACGGCCTCGGCGCCGATATTGCCGCCCGCGCCCACCCGGTTCTCCACCACCAGCGGCTGGCTCAGATGCGCCTGCGCCGCCTGGGCGGAAAGCCGGCCCAGCGTGTCACCCCCGCCGCCGGCGGCGAAGGGCACGACGAGCCGGATCGGCCGGTCAGGCCAGCCCTGCGCCCGCGCGGTGCCGGAGGTGGCGGCCAGCGCCGCCGCCGCCGCCAACAGGCTCCGCCGCTTGGTTGTTATGTTCTTCATGGACGCCCCTCCCCTCGCGGCGCGTCAGACCGGATAGGCTTCGAGCAGCTCGACCGGATCGCCATAGGTCTCGGCCAGGGCGCGGACCTTGGGGTCGCGCAGGGACATCAGGTAGCCATCCTCCACCAGCGTGCGGTTGCCGGCCACCACGGTGCTGTCGAAGGTGACGAGGTCCATGTGGATATGCGGCTCCTCCCAGTTCGGCATCACCCGGCGCAGATATTCCGAGGGCTGCAGCGCATTGATGCCGAAATGCAGCGCGCCGGGGGAATTCGGGCCGGCGGGGTAGATGTCGAAGCGCGGCGCCTTGGGGTTGTGGCCGCAGCCCACCTCTTCCAGCGTGCCGCCGATCAGGTAGTCGCGCATCACCTGCGCTTCCCAGCTGTCGCCATGCACGGCCTTCACCACGTCCTGCTCGAACTCGACGCCGACAGGCTCCTTGAACGGCTCGTCGAAACCCACGGCCCATTGTGGCCAGATGGTGCCGGTGACGCCGATCTTTTCCTCGGGCTGCAGGCCGACCATGCTGGGCTCGAAGAGATTGGGGCCATGCGTCGGCAGGTAATGGACGTAGCAGCCATCCTCATCCGCCACATTGTGGCCGCGCCAGCGGTTGTGGCGGCGCAGGTGCTGCAGCATCTTCTCGCTGAAGGGCACGCGGAAATCGGTGCCGCGCGGGTCGGTGACGCGCAGCGTGAAGTCGCCGGCCTCGGGGAACATGCGGCCGGTGGCGCGGATGATCTCGCCCAGCAGTTCCACCGGGAACTGCGCCTGCGGCGTGTGCAGCAGGTCCAGGTCGCGGAAGAAGGTGATCTTGACCCAGCGCTGCCCCTTGTTGCGCCGCAGCCCGATGCAATAGGGGTCCAGCACCGAGGCGAACCAGGTGGAGACCACGAAGGTCGCGCGCTCCAGCAGCGGCTTGGCTTCCTCGGGCACCGTGACGTAGCGCGTGGAATCGCCCATGTAGGAGATGAAGGTGGCACCGCGCCCGCGCGCCAGCCCCTGCACCGCCTGCACCACGCGCGGGTCGATCAGCGGGTCGGTCAGCATCACCACATGGTCGCCAGGGCGGATCGCCATGACGCGGCAGAAATTGTCCACGCCCTTCATGTAGTCGGCGGTGCTCGCCGGCTTGTGCTCCACCTTCCGCGGCAGGCCGCGGCGGGTGGAGGAGGCCATGATGTCCGGAACCTGGTTGAGGAAGCCTTTCATGGTCGTTTCCCTTTTTTCTTATCTCAGAGCTTGAAGGTTTCCAGCGAGGCCGGGTGGAACAGTTCCTCCGGCGCCAGCTTCCGCGAGGAAAGCCCCTGCTGGTGATGCGCCGTCAGGAAGGCCTCCAGCACATGCCGGTTCCCTTCCAGACCATAGGACCAGAAGTCGTGGCCCATGAGCTGCCGCGCATGCTGCAACCGCTCCTCGACGAAGGGCAGCGTCACCTTGGTGGCGGCAGTGTTGGAGAGCTTCGCCATCGCGACCTCCTTGGCTTCCTCGAAAGCCTTGACGAGCGCGCCGGGCAGGTAGCGATGCTTCTCCACCACATCCTTGCGCACGCCCAGGATATGCATGATCGGGAACATGCGGTGCTTGCCGTACCATTCGGAGGCAGCGGCGACCGGGTCAGGCCAGAGCCGCCCGACCTGCGGATGCCCGCGGTCGAAGCAGGAGGGCGCGCGCGGGCCGACCACGGCATCGATCGTGCCATCCGCCAGGGCGGAGGAGAGCGTGGCGCCGGGCGGCAGGCTTTCCAGCCGCACATCGGGCGGCAGCTTCAGCGTGATCTTCTCCTCCCGCGACGGGTCCTCGTAGCCACCCCGCACCCAGGTCACGTCGGAGGGATGGACGCCGTATTCCTCCAGGATCATCCGGACCCAGACATTGGCGGTGAGCTGGTATTCCGGCAGGCCGATGCGCCGCCCCTTCAGATCCTCCGGCCGTGCGATGCCGCGATCGGTGCGGATGTAGACGGAGGTGTGGCGGAAGGCGCGGGAGGGGAAGACCGGGATGCCGACGTAGGGGCAGTCCCCGTTGGCCGTCTTGACCGTGAAGGAGGAAAGCGACAGCTCGCAGATATCGAAATCCGCATACTTGAAGGCGCGGAAGAAGATCTCCTCCGGGTCCAGGATCGAGAAGACCGGGTCGACGCCATCGATGCGCACGGTGCCATCCACCAGCGGGCGGATGCGGTCGTAATCGCCGATGGCGAGGGACAAGGGCAGAAGGGACAAGATACGCGGCTCCTAGCTGTTGCGGGCGCTGCTGGCGGCGGCTGCCAGAATTGCCACCAGGTCATTCTCGGCCGCCGCGGCGGATTGGTAGCGCGGCTGTGTTGTCACATATGGAGCCGGGGCGTCATGCGGATTGTAGATCTCCAGGAAGTAGCGGCCGGAGCGCTCGTCCCGTACAGGCTCGATGCGGATCAGGGGCATGGTTGAACTTCCTTATTCGGGACGGATGCCGGCGGCCTTGGCGATTTCGCCATTCCGCGCCTGTTCTTTCTCCGTGAGGCGCGCGAAGTCCCCGCTGCTTTCCAGGATGGGCGTGCAGCCGAGGGCCGCGAGGCGTTGCACGACCTCGTCGTCGCGCAGTGCTTTCGCCGTGGCATCATGCACCGCCGCCACCTTCTCCGCCGGCAGGCCGCGCGGGCCCCAGATGCCGGTCCAGCCCTCGAAGACCATATCGGGGTAGCCCAGCTCCACCATGGTCGGCGCCTCAGGCAGCAGCGGCACGCGCTCTGTGGCGGTGACCGCGAAGGCCTTGAGCTGCCCGCCCTCGATCAGCGGCTGCACGGCGCCGAGCGGCGCGAACATGAGGCTGACGGCGCCCGAGACCAGGTCGTTCACCGCCGGGCCGGAGCCGCGATACGCGACGATGGTGAATTCCGCGCCGAGCTTCTGCCCCAGGGCGGCGGCCCCGAGCTGGCCGACGGAGCCGAGGGTGGAACCGGCGAAGCTGAAGCGGTTGGGGTCCTGCTTCACCGCCGCCAGCAGCGCCTTCGCATCCGGCTGCCGGATATGGTTGGCGCCGCCCACCAGCACATAGGGAATGCGGACGGTGCGGGCGATGGGGGTGAAATCCGCCAGGGCATCGAAGGGCACGCCGCGCTGCACGAATTTCAGAACGAGATGCACCTCGTTCGAATAAAGCAGGTTTAGCCCGTCCGGCGCCGAGCGCGCTACTTCCTGCGCCCCGATCGCGCCATTGGCGCCGGAGCGGTTCTCGATCACCCAGGTCTGGCCCAGCCCTTCCGCGATGCGGCTGGACAGCAGGCGCGCGGTGACATCGGTGGTGCCACCGGGCGCATAGGGCACGATCAGCCGCGCGACGCTCCGCCCGCCCTGGGCCTGGGCCGCGGCAGGCAGCCCCAGCGCCGCTGCGGCGGCGAGGCGGAGCGCGTCACGACGCTTCCAGGTTCCGATGGCCATAGCTTTCCTCCCAGTGTGTCATGGCCGTGTGTGCCGGCCCTTGATGCTTCAGCGTCACGTCCCGCCCGCTTCGGGCGGATTCCAGCAATGCGAGGCAGATCTCGGCCGTCGCCAGGCCCCATTCGCCGCTGTGCAGCGGGGGCAGGCCATGCATCACGGCGGCATGAAGCTCATCGATGACCTCGGCGCGCGGGATCTCCGGCGGGGGCAGCGGCTCGAAGCGGCGCTCGTCGTCGCCATAGACCAGCACGCCCCGGGCGGTGGGCCGCAGGTCGGCCCTCTCGCAGGAGGCGATGACCAGGCCGAAATGGTTATAGGCCGGTGGCGGCGGCGCCTGGCGGGCCTCGGCGGCGCCGCTGCCCCGGCCATAGGCCCGCTGTTCCTTCAGCGCCGCTTCCTCCGCCGGGGAGGCCATGCGGCGCAGGGCCGCGCGGGCGGTGCCATAGGCGGCAGGGTCGCGGGGCATGCCCATCTCCCCTGTCCAGTCCTGCAACTCGTCGGTGTCGAAATGGCCATGGCCGTTGTAGGTCAGCGTGGCGGAAAGGCCCTCGCCGAAATCCAGCAGCGCGTTATAGGCACCCTCCGTGCCCCGCGCCGGGTCCCAGACCGAGGCCGTGGCGCGGATGGCGCGGGCCGGGCGGCCGGCCAGCAGGCGCACCACCTCCACCTGATGCGGCGCCTGGGAGAAGATGGCGCCGCCGCCCTGCGCCGTGTCCAGTTCCTCCGGGCGGCGGGGGCGGTAGAGGTAGTCGGTGAAGTTCAGCGCCGTCACCATGCGCACCGCGCCGAATGCGCCCGAGCGGATCATGGCGCGCGTGCGGAGGTAAGGCGCGTCAAAGGAATGGCTATGGCCGACGATCAGGTGCACGCCGGCCTGCCGTGCGGCCTCCACCATGGCCAGGCAATCCGCGAGTGCGAGCGCCATGGGCTTTTCCACCAGCACATGCTTTCCGGCACCGGCGGCGAGGCGCACATGCTCGACATGGAACTGGTGCGGCGAGGCAACATAGACCGCGTCCAGGCCGGGATGGGCGCAGAGCGCCTCCACCGTCTCGTAGCCGCGGGCCTCGAAATCCGCTTCGAAGCGCGCGCGCGCCTCGGGCCTGGGATCGGCGGCGGCCACCATGCGGATGCGCGGGTCCCGCGCCAGGGTGGGCAGCATCAGCATGAAGGCCCGCCCCAGGCCCGCCACGCCCAGCCGGATCGGCGCTTCCGCCACGCTCAGAGGTCCAGCACCAGCGTATCGGACCTGGCGCGGGAGACGCAGATCATCAGCGCCGATTTCCGCTCCGCCGGCGTCAGCACCAGGTCGCGGTGGTCCACCTCGCCGGACAGGTAGCGGGTGCGGCAGGTGCCGCAGGTGCCGCTTTCGCAGGAGGACGGCAGCTTGCGGCCATGGGCGCGCAGCACCTCCAGGATGGTGGTGCCCACCGGCACCTCTAGCGGCGCGCCATCCGGGCCGAGCTTCACGGAGAAAGGCTTGTCATCGGCACGCGGGCGGACGAGGTCCGAGCCGAAATCCTCGAAATGCACGGCCTCTTCCGGCCAATGGCCGGTCATGTCGCGCACCGCATCCATCAGCGGGCGCGGGCCGCAGCAATAGATGTGAGCGCCGGTCGGTTCCTCGAAGACCGGCCAGAGGTCATAGGCCTTTTCCGGGTCGCCCTCGTCGTGGTGCAGCACCACGGCATTCGTGCCGGCGAATTCCGGGGCGGCGATCTCGGCTCGGAAGGCGGTGCCGCCGGCGGCGCGGGTGAGATAGAAGAGGCGGAAGGGCTTGCCGCCCTCGGCCTGCAGGTAGCGGATCATGGCCAGGATGGGCGTGATGCCGATGCCGCCGGCGACGAAGATGTATTCCGGCGCGCGCAGGTCCAGCTCGAAGAGATTGCGCGGGGCCGAGACATCGAGGCTGCCGCCCACCTGGGTACCGTCGATCAGGCCGGTGGAGCCGCCCCTGCCGCCTTCCTCCCGCTTCACGGCGATGACGTAGCGGTCCCGCTCATGCGGGTCGTTGCAAAGGGAATAATTGCGCATGGCCCCGGAGGGCACGCGGACCGAGAGATGCGCGCCCGGCGTGAAGGGCGGCAGGTCCGCCCCCTGCGGGTGGCGCAGTTCGAAGAGCTGGATGCCATCGGCGGCGGGCTCGGCCCGGGCCACGCGCAGGGTCATCAGCTCCGCATCCGCTTCCGGTGCGTGGAGCATGGAACAGGTTTCCTCAGACGGTCTTCCGATTGCCGCCTGCGGTTATAGTTAGATACCTAAGTTTATAAGCGCAAGGGCTTTGTGACGCTGGGCTGGTTCAACAGCATTATTTGCGATAATGAGAGGCATTCTCATTGGTTTTAAAGTTACCTCTGGCTAAAACATAAACCTCTTGACGAGAATGCCGCCGCTAAGAACATTAGAGACCTAAGCTTTCTGCCGGTGCCATGACCATCCCAGCACCCGGCCCATGGGAAGGACGCGCCAAGCATGCTGACCGCCGAGGAGAACGAAACCCTGTGCCGCGTGGAGGGCGATGCCCCCATGGGCCAGCTGATGCGCCGCCACTGGGTGCCCGCCCTGCTGTCCGAGCAACTGGCCGAGCCCGATGGCAAGCCGGTGCGCCTGACCTTGTTCGGCGAGAAGCTGGTCGCCTTCCGCGACAGCGAAGGGCGGCTGGGCGTGCTGGGCGAGATGTGCCCGCACCGCAAGGCGTCCCTCGCCTTCGGGCGCAACGAGAACTGCGGGCTGCGCTGCCTGTATCATGGCTGGAAGTTCGACGTGGAAGGCAATGTCGTGGACATGCCTTCCGAGCCCAAGGAAAGCGGCTTCGCCGAGCGGGTGAAGCACAAGTCCTATCCGGCGCGGGAAGCCGGCGGCTTCGTCTGGGTCTATATGGGCCCCGCCGATGCCATGCCGGAATTCGAGCCGCCGCCCTGGGCGCCGACGCCGGAAGCGCAGGCCGCCATCGTGCGCATCCAGCTGCCCTGCAACTGGGCGCAGATCATGGAAGGGCAGATCGACAGCGCCCATTCCTCCTCCCTGCATTCCTCCGACATGCGCCCCGCCCGCGGGGAAGCGACGGCGCTGGACACGCACTGGGTGCGGCCTTCCACGGACAAGAACCCGCGCATCCAGGTGCAGGTCACGAATTACGGCATGCGCTATGCCGCCATCCGCCGCCCCATCATGAACGCGGCGACGCAGGATTATGTGCGGATCACCACCTTCGTCGCGCCCTTCACGGCGCTGATCCCGCCCAATTCCACCTACAACGTCGCCAGCGTCATCGTGCCGCGCGACGACACCAGCAGCTATTTCCACTTTATCGCCTGGCACGAGAGCCGGGAGGCCATCAGCACCGCCGCCTGGCGCAAGTTCTGCGTGGCGGAGGTGGGCGTCGATGTCGACGAGGACTTCCGCCCCATGAAGCGGCATGCCTCCAACGACTACCTGCAGGACCGCGCGCTGATGAAGACGGGGAATTCCTTCACCGGCATCCCCGGCATTCCCAACCAGGACATCGCCATGTGGGAGTCCATGGGCCCGATCGCGGACCGCACCTCCGAACGGCTGGGCGCCAGCGACATCGCGGTGATCCAGTTCCGCCGCATCATGCTGGATGCCGTGGCGCGCCATAGCGCCGGCGCCGCCCCCATCGGGCTGGAGGCGCCGCACCTGCCGCAGGCCAAGCTGCGCTCCTACCAGGGCGTGGTGCCGAAGACGGAGAACTGGCGCACCCTCGGCGCGTCCGAGGAGGAAGTGGCCTATCTCAGCGGCATGGAGGAGGAGGAAGACGAGAAGGCCATGGCCCAGGCCGCTCTCTGAGCGCGGGGCCGGTGGCGCCCCTCACCGCCCGGCCGGATACCGGCCGGGCCCGTTTCGGTGTAACCTGCGCCATGCCAACCACGCAGGATACCACCCTGACGGATTCCCTCCCCTTCGATCAGAGCGTCGGCTTCCTGGTGCGGGACCTGAACCGCGCGATCCAGCGGCACCTGCAGGCCAGGCTGCAGGAATATGACGTGGCGCTCGGCGCCTGGTACTTCCTGCGCGTGCTGTGGGAGGAGGACGGCCTGACGCAGCGCGACCTCGCGCGCCGGGTCGGCATGATGGAGCCCACCGCCGTGGCCGCCCTGCGCGGCATGGAGACCCAGGGCTGGATCCGCCGGGTGCGGTCCGAGACGGATAAGCGCAAGGTCTTCCTGTTTCTCACCCAGGCGGGCCACGAGCTGCGGGAGCGGCTGGTGCCCGAGGCGCATGCCGTCAATCTGGCGGCCGTCGGGAACATGACCGAGGACGAGGCGCGGATGTTCCGCGCCCTCCTCCGGCGGGCCAGGGCCAACTTTCCATCCTGAGCCCTTGCCGCGGGCAGCCCGCGCAGGGGCTTGCCCCTGGCGCCTCGCCATGCCGCCCGAGGCCGGGCGGCTGCGGAGGGCCTGCCGCTTAGCCCAGGAGATCGGCGTGGTAGCGCCGCGCCACGTCGGGATGCGAGCGCAGGCGGCCCTTCAGGTAGTTCGCGCCCACATTGCGGAAGAGCGGGTTCTCCGGGTCGCTGGCGGGGCCCTGTGCCTCGGCGGCCAGGGCCGGCGGCAGCGCCAGCAGCGGCACCTCGGCATCCAGCCGCGCGCCCAGGAAAAAAGCGATGGAAGACCGGTCACGCCCCGAAGGGGGGCTGACCACGCGGTGCACGGTGGCCTTCAAGTAGCCGTTGGAGGCCAGTTCCAGCAACTCCCCGATATTCACCACGAAGGTGCCGGGCAGCGGCACGGCATCCACCCAGCCTTCCGCCGTTTCCGCCTGCAACCCGCCGGCATCGTCCTGCAGCACGAAGGTCAGCAGCCCACTGTCCTTGTGCGCGCCCACACCCTGGTCCGCATCCTCCGTCACGCGGCCGGGATAGCGGATGATCTTCATGGTCTGGTTGGGAGAGCCGGCATAGATCTCCTCCAGCGCCTCCGGGTCGCCCACCAGCGCCTCGGCGAAGGCACGCACAAGGCGGATGGCGACCTCCGTCAGCCGCGCCTGCCATTCCAGCAGCGTGGGCCGCAGTTCCGGCAGCGCCTCGTCTGGCCAGAGATTGGGGCCCTGCAGCCGCGCCCAGGGCGGCGTATCGGGGCCGATCGGCAGGGCCTCGCGCTCGGCATGCACGTCGAACTGCTCGCGCCAGTCGGGCTTGCCCCGCGTCAGTTCCAGCCCGGCGCGGTTGTAGCCGCGGAAATGCGGGGAATGGATCATCTGCACCCTCAGCTTCTCCGCCTCCGGCAGGGCGAAGAAGCGGCGGGAGACATCGCGCACCCGCGCCTCCAGCCCGGCCGGCACGCCGTGACCGGCGAGGTAGAAGAAGCCGACCTCACGGGCGGCCTGACGCAGTTCCTCCAGGAAGGCGGCGCGGTCTTCCGGCGCGCCGTCGAGACGGCTGATGTCGAGCAGCGGCAGGCAGGCCCTGGCGGCAAGGTCGATGCTGGCGGACATGGTGCTGGGTTCCTCTCTGGAATCAGGTGAAGGCCGGGCCGCTCAGGCCGCCGCGGCGAGGCCGCCGACCGCAGCCAGGCCGCGTGCCAGGTCGGCCAGGATGTCGTCCGGATGCTCCAGCCCGATCGACAGCCGCACATAGCCGGGCGTCACGCCTGTCTGGGCCTGTTCGGCGGGCGAGAGCTGGCTATGCGTGGTGCTGGCCGGATGGATGGCGAGGCTGCGCGCGTCGCCGATATTGGCGACGTGGTAGAGCAGCCGCAGCGCATCGATGAAGCGCTGCCCGGCCTCCCGCCCGCCCGCCAGCTCCAGGCCTACCAGCCCGCCGAAGCCGCCGGCGAGGTAGCGCCTGGCGCGCTCCCGCGCCTCACCGGCCTGCAGGGAAGGATGGATCACCCGCGCCACGCCGGGCTGGCGGCTCAGCCAGGCGGCGACGGTCGCGGCCGTCTCGCTATGGCGCCGGATGCGCAGCGGCAGGGTCTCGATCCCCTGCAGGATCTGGAAGGCATTGAAGGGCGAGAGCGGCGCGCCCAGGTCCCGCTGCACGGAGGAGCGCACGGCGGCGATATAGGGCGCCACGCCCAGCTTCGGCGCCGCCTCCGTCCAGACGGCGCCGTGGTAGCTCGGGTCCGGCTCGTTCAGGGCGGGCTGCCGCGCGGGCACGGCGGTCCAGTCGAAACGGCCGCTGTCGATCACCGCGCCGGCGATGCTGGTGCCATGGCCGCCCAGATACTTGGTGGCGGAATACACCACGATGGCCGCGCCATGCTCGAAGGGCCGCGCCAGCAGCGGCGCCGCCGTGTTGTCCAGGATCAGCGGGATGCCGAGGGGCCGCCCGATGGCCGCCACCTCGGCGATGGGGAAGGCCACCAGCTTCGGGTTGGGCAGCGTCTCGCCATAATAGGCGCGGGTACGGTCATCGGTGGCGCGGCGGAAATTGTCAGGGTCGGCGGGATCGACGAAGCGGACCTCGATGCCCTGGCGCTTCAGCGTATTGCTGAAAAGATTCCAGGTGCCGCCGTAAAGGTCGGTGGAGGAGACGATATTGTCCCCCGCCCGCGCCAGGGCCAGCACCGCGAAGGCCGAGGCCGCCTGGCCCGAACCCAGCGCCAGCGCGCCCGCCCCGCCTTCCAGCGCGGCCAGGCGCTGTTCCAGCACATCCACCGTGGGATTGCCGGTGCGGGAATAGATGAAGCCCAGTTGCTCCAGCGCGAAGAGGCTGCGCGCCTGCTCGCTGCTTTCGAACCGGAAGGAGGTGGTCTGGTAGATCGGCACGGCGACCGCGCCATGAGTCGGGTCGGCACGCCAGCCGGCATGCAGGGCCAGGGTTTCCGGGTGCAGGCTTTCGTCGGACATGTCAGCGATTCCTCGCGAGGGATTCAGGTGATGGAGGGGCAGGCGGGGCGGCGGCCGACATCGCCCCGCCATCACGCCGCGCAGGGGCCGGGACAGAGGCGTCACGGCGCCTTCACCGAGACCAGGGAAAGGAGGCGCTCCGGCACCGGGGACGCGACGAGGCCGAGCTGCCGGACAGCCAGCAGCACGAGGCCCAGCGCCAGCACGACCCGGAGCGCCAGCCCCCTCAATCCGCGAGCCCGAGCAGGCCCAGCGCCTGGCGGCGCAGGGCCACCAGATGCGGGTCGTCCCGGTGGCGCGGGTAAGGCCGGTCCACCACCAGCTCGGCCGTGATGCGTGCCGGGCGCGGCGAGAAGACAATGACGCGCTGCGCCAGGATCAGCGCTTCCTCCACGTCATGCGTCACCAGCAGCGCCGTCAGGCCGGAGCGCTGCCACAGCCGCACCAGTTCCGCCTGCATGGAGAGGCGGGTCAGGCTGTCCAGCTTGCCCAGCGGCTCATCCAGCAGCAGCAGGCGCGGGTCGTTCACCAGCGCCCGGGCCAGCGCCACGCGCTGCGACATGCCGCCCGAGAGCTGGTGCGGATAGGCCGTCTCGAAACCCGTGAGACCCACGAGGTCGATGGCTTCCTGCACGCGGCGGCCATGGCTCTTCAGCAGCCCGCGTGCTTCCAGCCCGAGCGCCACATTGGCGCGCACCGTGCGCCAGGGGTAGAGCGTGGGGTCTTGGAAGACCAGCACGCGGGAAGGGTCCGGCGCGGTGATCGGCGCGCCATCGCCTGCCACCGTGCCGCCCGTGGGCCGGTCCAACCCGGCCAGCAGCCGCAGCAGCGTGGACTTGCCGCAGCCGGAGGGGCCGAGCAGCGCCACGAATTCGCCCGGCTGCACATCCAGGGACACCTTGTCCAGCACCGGCAAGGGCTTGCCTTCAAGCTGGAAGGCCTGGGAGGCCTCGCGGACCGCCAGCGCCATGCCGGCGGCGGAGGCCTGCTGTTGGATTGCCGCGCTCACCACCGCACCGTCCCCTTCTGCCAGGCCAGCAGCCGGTCCCGCCCCTTGAACAGCAGCGTGACAAGGCCGGAGCACATCAGCGCCATCACCAGCAGCGCCGCATACATGTTGCCGTAGGCGGCCCAGCCCTGGGCCCATTGCAGGTACCAGCCGAGCCCGGCTTTTACGCCCAGCATCTCCGCCACCACCAGCACGGAGAAGGAAGCGCCGAGCCCCATGAAGAGGCCCACGAAGACCTGCGGCAGCGCGGCCGGCACGGCGACCTTCAGCACCAGGAAGCGCTGGCTGGCGCCCAGGGTGCGGGCGATGTCGTAATAGGCCTTGTTGACGCCGGCGACGCCGGACCAGGTCAGCACCGTCACCGGGAACCAGGTGGCCAGTGCCACCAGGAAGGTGCTGGCACTGCCGCTGGAGGGAAAGACAAAGAAGGCGACAGGCAGCCAGGCGGTGGCCGGTAGCGGGCCGACCAGCCGCAGCACCGGGTGCACCCAGTAGCCAATGGCCCGGGACCAGCCCAGGGCCACGCCGGCGACGAACCCCGCCGCCGCGCCGATGGCATAGCCTGTCAGCAGCAGCCAGAGGGAACGCAGCACGCTTTCCCCGAGGCGCGGCCAGTCCTCCAGATAGACTTCCAGCAGCCCCTGCGGGGAAGCGAAGAAGGGCAGCGGCAGCAGCGCCCATTTCGCCGTCAGCAGTTCCCAGGCCAGCATGGCGAAGCCGAGCACGGTGAGCCATGGTCCAGCCTTGCGCAGCCGCAGGCCGGTGGCGCCCAGCAGCGGCGCGGCCAGGCCGGCCAGCAGCAGCGCCACGCCCAGCGCCAGCGCGGCGAGGCCGAGCTCCCGTGTGCGGCCGACCTCGATGGCATCCGGCAGCCAGGACACGACCAGCGCGGCACCGACCCAGACGGCGCCGGCCAGCAGCCCGCCCAGCCAGAAGCCGCCGCGGGCGGTGGAAGCGGAGGGGCCGAGCCCCTCGGTGATCACGGCGCCGCTCATCACACGCTCAGCACATCGGCGGTGACACGGGCGGCGAAGCGCCGCGGGTCGGTATTGGCGCGCATCACGCCGACCGACTTCAGCTCCTCCGCATAGAGTTCGATCTCGCGCCGGATATCGGCGCCCGCCGGGCTATGGCCATGCGTGTGGCTCTTCAGCATGGCGATCAGGTCGTCACGGTTCACGCGTCCCGGCGCGTAGTCCATGAAGGCATCGGCGGCGAGGCCGATGTCATGCGCCGCCAGGTGCTGCGCCTCGATCAGCGCGCGCGTCAGGCGGGCGGCCACCTGCGGCTCGTTCTTCACCAGCGCGCCGGAGACGCCGATGATGCAGCAGGCGCGATCGGCCCATTCACCGGAAAGATTGGTGGCGACCTCCACCAACTGCTTGTCGCGCACCAGCGTCCAGGCCACCGGGTCGCCGGCGGCGAAGGCATGCGCTTCCCCGCGCTCCAGCGCCAGGCTGAAGACATGCGGCGGAAAGACGCGCCAGGTCACGTCCTTGTCCGGATCGATGCCGCGCCGCTTCAGCAGCATGGAGAAGAAGTTCTTGTCGGCACCGGCCATGTCGCTGACGGCGATAGTCTTGCCGCGTAGGGATTCGACATTCTCCGTCAACCCCGCCGAAGCCGGGCCGGCCAACCGCATGCAGCCGCCATGCGTGCCGGCGGTGATCTTGACGTCGAAGCCCATTTCCAGCGGCTTCAGCCAGCGCAGCGCCATGCCGACGCCGGCATCGGCCTTGCGGGTGGCGATGGCTTCCAGCAGCGCCTCCGTGGAGCCGCCGAAATTCACCAGTTCCACCTCCAGCCCGTGCTTGGCGAGGATGCCGCTGCGGCGCGCGACCTCGGCTGGGGATGTGCAGATGGAGGTGGCGTTCCAGGCCAGCGTCAGCTTGCGCGGCGCAACGGCCGGAGTGGCGGCGTTGGTGGGCACCAAGCAGCGCGGCGTGCCTTCCAACATGGCCTCGAAGGCACGGCGCTCGGCGCCGAGCGGCGCGAAACCGGCCAGCGGCGCGGCGAGGCCGAGGCTGCCCAGGGCAGTGAGAAGACGGCGGCGGCGAAGCGGTGGTTCAGACGGGCGTGACATGGTGTCTCCTGAGCGGCAGTGGTTAAACGGTTATTTCTCGCTATTACAGAATTCCACTATGGATCATGAGTCAATCTGGAAGAGCCACCGTCCCCTGGCATCTGCAGGCCATAATTGCTGTGGAATGAGCCTTAGGGCGCGTCTTGGAGCAGGGTGCGGAGAATGCGCCATTCACTAGGGCGCCGGAGAAGAGCATGATTTTCCGGCCTTCATCCCCACCGGAGAACTTCGTGGCAAAATCAACTTTTCTAAATGCTCCTTATGGAATTATCCTGCTTTAAGAAGTTGATTAATGGCGATCAGCCCACACGCTTGAGGTCCCAACCTCACTGGATGCTTTCAGACATGCCGCATGCTATCCCGCCCGCATCTCCGGCCCTCCGCCGTTGGATGCCCCAGTGCTGCCGGGCGCTGCTGCTGGCGGGTATCGCTTTGCAGACTATGCCGGCCATGGGGCAGGCGCTGCGGATCGGCGCCGCCAGTCCGGTCAGCTCGGCCGATCCGCATATCTCCAACACCACATCCAACTTCGCGATGACCGGGCATGTCTTTGAGCCGCTGGTGGCACGCGACGCGCAGCTTCGGCTACGCCCGGGGCTAGCCGAAAGCTGGCGGGCCATCAGCGACACGGTCTGGGAGTTCCGCCTGCGCCCCGGCGTGCTCTGGCACGACGGCCGGCCGCTGGTGGCCGAGGACATCGCCTTCACGATTGGGCGCGTGCCGAATGTGCCCGGCAGCAGCGGCGGCTTTTCCGGCGCCGTGAAGCCGATCATGCGCGTCGAGGTGGTGGACGAGCGCACACTCCGCCTCCACACCGCGCAGCCGCATCCGCTGCTGCCCAATGACCTCGCCAGCGTGCAGATCATCTCACGCCACGCCGGCACCGGCGCGGCGCCGGAGGATTACAACAGCGGCAAGGCCGCCATCGGCACCGGCCCCTATCGCTTCGTCCGTTACCAGCCCGGGCAGGGCGCGGCCTTCGCGCGCAACGACAGCTACTGGGGCGGCCGGCCGCATTGGGCCGAGGTGGATTACCGCTTCCTGCCCAACAACGGCGCCCGCAGCGCCGCCATCCTCTCCGGCGACGTCGATGTGATCGACCAGGTGCCAGGCAACGATCTCGCGCGCCTGAAGCGCGACCCGCATCTGCGTGTCAGCGAGATCCCGGGCATGCGGCTGATCTATCTGCAGGCGGATTTCTCACGCGAGGGGCAGCCGCCGGGCGTCAGCGGCCCCGAGGGCGAGCCGCTGGAGCGCAACCCCTTCCTGGACCTGCGGGTCCGCCGCGCGCTGGACCTGGCCATCGACCGCGCGGCGCTGGCCGAGCGGGTGATGGAGAACACCGCCATCCCGACCGGCCAGTGGCTGCCGGAGGGCACCTATTCCCATAATCCCGATGTCCGGCCCACGCGCGCCGATCCTGCGGCCGCGCGCCGGCTGCTGGCCGAGGCGGGGTTCCCGCAGGGCTTCCGCGTCACCCTCTCCACCCCCAATGACCGCTATCCCGGCGATGCCAGGACCGCCCAGGCCGTGGCGCAGTTCTGGACGCGTATCGGCGTGCGGACGGAGGTGGAGGCGCTGCCCTGGGCCACCTATCTCGCACGTGGCCCGAAGCAGGAATTCGGCTTCCGCCTGGGCGGCTGGGGCAGTTCCACCGGCGAGGCCTCCTACCTGCTGCGCAACGTGCTCGGCACCTATGACCGGCAGAAGGGCTGGGGCTCGCCGAATTTCAGCCGCTACAGCAATCCCGAGCTCGACGCCCTCACCAGCCGCGCCATCGCCATCATGAATGACGATGCGCGGGAGGCGGCATTGCGGCAGGCGGTGCAGATCGGTGCCAGCGACCTCGGCATCCTGCCGCTGTTCCTGCTGAAGAATGCCTGGGCCACGCGGCAGGACCTCGTCTATGAGGCAAGGGCTGATGAGCAGACGCTCGCCGCCTCCGTGCGGCCGGCGCGGCGCTGATGTGCCGGGGGCAAGTTCGGCGGCAGGGGGCGGGACTGGCAGCCAAAGGCATTCCGCTTCCGCCTCATCGCCCGCCGGCCATGGCAGCCCTGGTTCTGTGAAACCGTTCCTGCCCGCACCTCGCTGGAGTCATTCCGGCAAGGTGCGGCACCGGCCGCCATCACTCGGCGACATTTTCCTTGGCAAAGGCCGCGACATCGGCATGGGTGGCGAACCACACATCGCCCTTGGACTTCGCGTGGCGGATCAACTCGTCGATGATCCAGATGCGCGAGCGGTAGCCGATGATATGCGGATGCGTGGTGAGCTGGAACAGGCCGCCATCCTCATAGGCCGCGTCAAATTCGCGGCGGAAGATGTCGAACACGGCTTCCGGCGGCGTGTAAGGCCGCAGCGACTGGAAGCGGTGCATCATGAAATATACCGCGTCATCCCGCACCCATTCCACCGGCAGCTCGACGATGCCGGTGGCCTCGCCTTCCAGCAGAAGCTCGTAGCAATCCTCATCCGCCATCAGGGATGAGTCGTAGAGCAGGCCCATCTCCCGCTCGATCCGCAGGGTGTTCGGGCTGAAGTCCCAGGACGGTGTACGCAGCCCCACGGGACGCTTGCCGGTGATCTTCTCCAGCGTATCGGCCGAACGCAGCATCAGCTCCCGCTCCGCCTCATAGGGCAGCACGGAATTCAGCTCGTGAATCCAGCCATGGATGCCGATCTCGTGGCCCTCGGCGATCACCTGGCGCTGCTCCTCCTCATGCAGCAGCGCGGCGACGGCGGGCACGTAGAAGGTGGCGGGCACGTCGTGCTGGCGCAGCAGCTTGAGGATGCGCGGCATGCCGACGCGGGGCCCGTACTGGCCCCAGGCCAGGCGGCCGATGGACTTGCCGCCGTCGCGCAGCTCGTTGGTCTCGTGGTCAGCGTCGAAGGAGAGGGCGAAGGCGGCGCGGGCGCCGTTCTTCCAGCGCGCCGGGCGGTAGCGCCGGCCGGCGCGGACCTGGTCCACCAGCCCGCGCCAATGCGGCTCCGGCCACTGCCAGGGTTCCAGTTGGGTATGATCCGGCATGATACCTCCTCCTTTCGATGAACCGCCCGCGCTCACTTGCCGCCATCCACGGACAGCACCTGCCCATTGACGAAGCTGGCCAGGTCGGAAGCCAGGAAGAGCACCGCCTTGGCGATCTCCTCGGCCGTGCCGAGGCGCTTGAGCGCCACGTTCTCGACGATCTGGCGCTGCTTTTCCGGGCTGTAGGACGCCCATTGCCGCTCCGTCGCCTCGTTGGTGCGGACAAAGCCCGGCGCCACGCTGTTCACCCGGATGCCATGCGGGCCCAGCTCATGCGCCAGTTGCCGCGTCAGCCCCAGCAGCGCGTGCTTGGAGGCGCAGTAGGCCTGCACACCCGTCAGCGAGGCCTGCAGCGCGGCACCCGAGGTGATGGTGACGATGGCACCCTGCCCGGCCGCCTTCATCCCCGGCACCGCGGCGCGGCAGAGCGAGAAGGCGGCGCCGAGATTGATCGCGACCACGCGGTCGAATTCCTCATCCGCCACGTTCTCCAGTGGCTTCATGGCCTGGCCCGCGACGCCGCCGGCATTGCAGACCAGCACATCGACCGGCCCGCCAGCGGCGGCCTCCACCGAGCGGACCCAGGCGGCGGCGGCGGCGCGGTCCGTGAGGTCCACCCGCTGCCCCTGGATGCCCTCGGCGGCCAGCGCCTCCTGCGTTTCCGGGCGGATGTCGCAGCCATGCACGGTAGCGCCGTGGTCACGGAACATCCGGGCGATGGCGCGGCCGAAGCCGATGGCGGCGCCGCTGACCGCCACCGTCCGGCCGGTGAAGTCCAGCGCGGTCACGGCAGGATCTCCAGCAGGTTGGCGTCGTCCATCGGGCGCTTGCCGGCCTCGATCTCATGGATGCAACGGACCAGGCCGTTCAGGGCCGGACAGGGGATGCCGTGCTTGGCGCCGAGCGCGGCCACGGGTGCGATCTGCACATCCACCTCCGTGCGGCGCTTGCGCACCGCGAGGTCGCGCCACACGCCCGAGTGGGTCTTTGCATTGGGGCGGTTGAAGGCAACCATGGCCTCGACGCTGGCCCGCGCCTGTTCCTCGGTGGCGCCGGGGCGGAAGGCGGCGGGGTCGAAGCCGTTGAAGCCGAGCGGCGAGACGCCTTCCGCCGCCGCGACCTGCAGCACCTCGCCGGCCAGGGCGCGCCACAGCGGCAGCAGCTCCGGCCGGGCGAGGCAATCGGCGATGCCGAGCTGCCCCACCGCCTGCGCGAAGAGCAGCGAGCCATAGGCCAGCTTGCCCCAGAGATAGGCGGCGATGTCCTGGGTCAGGATGGCATCGGGCTCAAAAAGCTTGGCTTCCTCAAGGATGTCCTTCAGGCGTTCCGTCACCCGCCCGTCCAGCTCGCCCACCACGAAGGCGGCGCGGTTGCCGTAGAGGATCTCGCCCGGCGCGATCCAGTCGGCGCCGAAGTTGATGAAGGCGCCCACCGTGCGCTCGGCGCCGACGACGCCCGCGATGATGGACTCGCAAAGGCCGTTCTGGAGGGACACGACATGGCCGTCCGGCGCCAGATGCGGCGCCAGGGCGCGCGCCGCTTCCTCGGTGTGGTGCGCCTTCACCGCCAGGTAGACGCGCTTCCACTGGCCCTTTAGCTCCTGCGGCAAGAAGGCGGGGGCGGCGACGGTCATGGGGTCCACCGGGCCGGTGATGCGCAGGCCCTCGCGGATCGCCGCCACATGCTCCGGCACCACATCGACAAAGGTGACGTCGCGCCCGGCGCGGGCCAGCGCGGCCCCGAAAGTGCCGCCGATGGCGCCGGCGCCCCAGATGAGAACAGGTTCGCTCATGGTCTCGTTTTCCTCAGCGCAGCTTTTCATGGGCGGTTTCGCGGAAGCCCCAGATCACCAGCCCCGACACGACGCCCGAGAAGATCAGGTAGTAGGTGGGCGAGATCGAGGAGCCGGTGCTGGAGATCAGCCAGGTGGCGATGAAGGGCGCGAAGCCGCCGAAGATGGCCACGGCCACACTGTAGCCGGTGGACATCAGCGTGGTGCGCGAATGGGTGGGGAAGAGTTCCGACAGGGCGGAGGGCCCGGCGCCGGAGAAGGCGGCGATGAACAGGTTGAAGACAATCTGGATGGCCACGATCGTCGCCAGCGAGGGCGAGGACAGGATCACGCTGAACAGCGGGTAGGGCAGGACGGCGAAGGCGGCGCAGCAGGCCAGCAGCAGCGGCTTGCGCCCAATGCGGTCCGACCACCAGCCGAAGAAGGGCGTGGCCACCACCAGCACCACCAGGGCGATGGAATTGCCCCAGAGCGCCTGGGACTGCGTCAGGCCGGCTTCCTTGGTCAGGAAGGTCGGCATGTAGCTGAGCATGATGTAGTAGGAGACGGTCCAGACCACGGTGAAGCCGAAGGCCTTGCCCAGCAGCACGAGCGGGCTGCCGAGGTCATGGGGCTCGCGGGCCTTCTGCGGCGCCTGCTGCGCTTCCACGAAGGCCGGCGTTTCCTTCAGGTTCCGCCGCATGTAGATGCCGACCGGCAGCAGGATGCCGCCCAGCAGGAAGGGCACGCGCCAGGCCCAGTCCCGCATCTCGTCCGGCGTGAAGATGCCGGCGACAATGGCGACAACGACGCTGCTGAGCAGGTTGGAGGCGGCGATGGAAGCCTGGCCGATGCCGCCGAAGAGGCCGCGCCGGCCCTCGGGCGCGGATTCCACGATAAAGGCGGTGGCCCCGCCCCATTCGCCACCCGCGGCCAGGCCCTGGATCAGCCGCATCAGCACCAGCAGCACCGGCGCCATCAGGCCGATAGTCTCGTAGGTCGGCAGCAGGCCGATGCCGACGGTGCCCAGCGCCATGCCAAAGATGGTGATCAGCAGCGCGGCCTTGCGGCCCTTCTTGTCGCCGAGGCGGCCGATGACGATGCCGCCGAGCGGCCGCGCCAGGAAGCCGACGCCGAAGGCGGCGAAGGAGGCGAGCAGGCCGGCCGTCTCATTGTCGCTGGGGAAGAACTTGTGGCCGATGGTGGTGGCCAGATAGGCATAGACGACGAAGTCATAGTATTCGAGCACATTGCCGATGCAGGCGGCGGCCAGTTGCCGGCGGCGCTCCGCGAAGGAGAGCTTGCCTCCCTCCGGCGCGGGCACGGCGGCGGTGCCATTAGCCATGTGGTTTCCTCCCGAATGTCAGGTTTGGGGTGTCAGGCCGGAGCGGGCGTGCCCAGCGCCTGGGTCAGGCGCTGGCCCGCGGCGCGCAGCCGGGCGGTGAGATGGTCGCGCTTGGCCAGGAAGCGCTGGGTGACGCAGCCGACATCCAGCGCCGCCGCGATGCCGCCCTGGGGCAGGAAGACCGGCACGGCGACGCCGGTGCCGCCCAGCACCCATTCCTCCTCGACAACGGCGATCTCTTCCTCGCGGATTCGGGCGATGATGCGGCGCAGGGCGGCGAGGTCGGTGACGGTGCTCGGCGTATGCTGGATGCGCGGTGCGGCGCCGAGCATCGCCTCGGCCTGGTCGGCGGGAGCGAAGGCCGTCAGCACCCGCCCCATGGCGGTGCAGTAAAGCGGCGAGCGGTTCGCGATGTCGAAGTCATAGCGCAGCATCTGCTGCGACACGACCTTGCAGAGGGAGCGGACGCTGTTGTTCTCGGCCACGCCGAGCAACACGGTCTCGCCCACCTCATCGCAGAGCTGCTCCATGATGGGCCTGGCATGGGCCATCAGCCGGGCATGGTGCTGCCCGCCCCATCCGAAGCCATGCTGGCGGAACAACTCGTTCAGGGCGTAGCGGTCCGCGGCGTCCCGCGTGACATAGCCGCGCGCGGCCAGGGTGCGCAGCAGCATCAGGGCGCTGCTTTTCGGCAGGGCGAGCGCCGCGGCCAGCTCGCTCAGCGAAACGCCTTCGGCCCGGCCCGCCAGATGCTCCAGCAGGTCGAGCACCCGGGCCGCGGAGCGTACCGTGTCGTTCAAAATCCTGAACTCTGTTCATTCATCCGAACAACGCTAGAAAAGGCCCCTCCACTCTGTCAAGAGTCGCCTTCCTCTGGCCAAGTGTCCCGGCAGCACTGGCGGGAATGGACCGGCCGGTGCCCGCTGTCCGCGATCTTGTATGCTGCTCTGGCTTTGGCTTCACCCGCCGGGTGACGAAGCCATCCGCCGCCGCGCCGCAGGTCTTCCAACGGCGGGGGAGCGGCCATGCCGTCAATGCTATCTCGATGGCGGGGCTGCGGAACCTCCCGGCCGTGGGCGCTTATGCCGCCACCCAGAACGTGGTTCGCACCATCACGGAAGCCCTACGCGAAGCTGCCGCGCAGCTTCGCGTCACCGAGGTATCGCCCGGCATGGCGGCCACCGGTTTCGCGGAAGCCATGACCGGCGAAGCGGCGAAGGCGGCCGCCCGGGAGCGCGATCGAACAGCCGCCGGAGGTGGAAGCATCGTGATCCGCTCCACCGCGCAGGACTGAGCCGCCAGCGGCGCTAAGCCTCCTGCTGCAGAGGCAGGCGCCCGCTGTCCTTCAGCTTTTCCAGCACGATGGAGGAGCGGACGCGCGCCACGCTGTCATGGGCCAACAGCGTCTCATTCACCAGCCGCGACAGGCCCTTCAGGTCCGGCACGATAGCCTTCAGCAGGTAGTCGGTATCACCGGTCATGGCATAGGCTTCCTGGATTTCCTCCACCATCGCCAGCAGGTCGCGGAAGCGGCGGGAATTGGTGCCGCTATGGGCCGTCAGCGTCACCTGGATAAAGGCCAGGACCCGCAGCCCCAGCGCCTCCGCCGCCAGTTCCGCGCGATAGCCACGGATGAATCCGGCGGCCTCCAGCGCCGCGCGGCGGCGCGAGCATTGCGAGGCGGACAGGCCGACGCGCTCGCCAAGCTGCTGGTTGGTCAGCCGCGCGTCATCCTGGAGGGCGAAGAGCAGGCGTAGGTCGAAGCTGTCCAGATGAACCATCGCATGCATGGATCGCGCCTTTCATGCACAAATCATGTGTTATCCTAGGCAGGCTGAGCCGCTTTGCACACCTGTTGCGCGGCGTATCCGATAGGCTTTCCCGGTCCAAGATAAAGGAAGCAGCGGATGGGTCCCTTCCCGCACGACGCGCCGCGTCCCACCATCAGCGACCACAACCCGATGGGCACCGATGGCTTCGCCTTCGTTGAATTCGCCCATCCCGAGCCGGAGAAGCTGCACGCCCTGTTCCGGCAGATGGGCTTCACGGCCGTTGCCCGGCACCGCCGCAAGGCCGTGACGCTCTACCGGCAGGGCGACATCAACTACCTGCTGAATGAGGAGCCGGGCAGCCATGCCCTCCGCTTCAGCGAGGCGCATGGCCCTTGTGTGCCCTCCATGGCCTTCCGCGTCGTCGATGCGCAGCATGCCTATCAGCGGGCGCTGGAACTGGGTGCCGAGGCAGCGGACCCGGCGGATGGCGACAGGACCATGGACCTGCCCGCCATCAAGGGCATCGGCGGCAGCCTGCTTTATTTCGTGGACCGCTACGGCGACAAGGGCTCCACCTACGACGCCGAGTTCGAGTGGCTGGGCGAGCGCGAACCTGCCCCACAGGGCGCCGGCCTCTTCTACATCGACCACCTGACGCACAACGTCTATCGCGGCCGCATGGATGTCTGGTACGCCTTCTACAACAAGCTCTTCAACTTCCGGCAGATCCGCTACTTCGACATCAAGGGCGAATACACCGGCCTCTTCTCCCGCGCGCTGACCAGCCCGGACGGCCGCATCCGCATCCCGCTGAACGAAAGCGCGGATGACGAAAGCCAGATCGAGGAATACCTGCGGGAATACAAGGGCGAGGGCATCCAGCACATCGCCTGCGGCTGCAACGACATCTACGGGACCATCGAGGGGCTGCGGGAAAGCGGGCTAACCTTCATGCCCTCGCCGCCCGACACCTATTACGAGCGCGTCGACGCCCGCCTGCCCGGTCATGGCGAGGACCTGGCGCGGCTGAAGAAGAACGGCATCCTGGTGGATGGCGAAGGTGTGGTGGAGCACAAGAAGGCGCGGCTGCTGCTGCAGATCTTCTCCGGCAATGTCATCGGGCCCGTCTTCTTCGAGTTCATCGAGCGCAAGGGGGATGATGGCTTCGGCGAGGGCAATTTCCGCGCGCTCTTCGAGAGCATCGAGGAAGACCAGGTGCGCCGCGGCGTCATCGGCAGCCGGCAACCGGCCCCGGCGGCGGAGTAGGCTTCACTGCGGCGCGCCGGAGAGCTGCCGCGTGCGCCGGCCGATCTTTTCCAGGATGGCGCCGAGCTGCCGCTGCTCCGCTTCCGTCAGCGCGGCGGCCAGCGCGGCCTGCAGGTCCCGTGCCAGGGGCACGATCTGCCGGTACACGGCGCGCCCCTGGCGGCTGAGCCGCAGCATCTGCGCCCGCTGGTCCTGCGGATGGGCGCGGCGGTCCAGCAGGCCCTTGTCGGCCAGGCGGATCACGGCGCGGCTGACGCGCACGCGGTCCATGCCGGTATGCTCGATCACCTGCTGCGTGGACAGGCTGCCATGCTGCCCCACCACCGCCACCACGCGCCATTCCGGGATGCTGATCCCGAAGCGTTCCTGGTAGCGGGTGGCGAAGAGGCTGCTGACCGCCTCCGTCACCACGGAAAGGCGATAAGGCAGGAAATCCTGCAGGATCAGCGGATCGTCCTCGGGCTGGCTCGGGGGCATCGTTTCAGCTTTTCATCTCATATGAGACGATATAGAACGGGCGGGGTGGCGTGGGAATGCCGCTGCCGCGCGTCTGGGAGGACAACAGATGAACGTCTCCATCAGGCCCGGCTCCGCCGGGGCGCAAGCGGCCGCGCCGGGCAGCCCCGGCTACCTTTCAGGCTTCGGCAATGGCTTTGAGACCGAGGCCCTGCCCGGCGCGCTGCCGGTCGGGCGCAACTCGCCGCAGAAATGCGCCTATGGCCTTTACGCGGAACAGCTCAGCGGCTCCCCCTTCACCGCGCCGCGCGCGACCAACGAGCGGAGCTGGCTCTACCGCATCCGCCCCACCGTGGCGCATTGGGGTCAGTTCCGGAAGATGGATGCCGGGCTGTGGCGCAGCGCACCCTGCGCCGAGGTGGACATGCCGCTCGCGCCGCTGCGCTGGGACCCGATCCCGCTGCCGGAGGAAAGCCTGAGCTTCATTGAGGGCATCCGCACCATCACCACCGCCGGCGACGTGGCATCGCAATCCGGCATGGGCTCGCACATCTATCTCGCCACCCGCTCCATGCGGGACGAGTATTTCTACAATGCCGATGCCGAGATGCTCTTCGTGCCGCAGCAGGGCGCGCTGCGGCTCTGGACCGAATTCGGCATCATCGACATCGCGCCGGGCGAGATCGCCGTCATCCCGCGCGGCGTGAAGCTGCGGGTGGAACTGCATGACGAGCAGCCGGCGCGCGGCTACCTCTGCGAGAATTACGGCGGCGCCTTCACCCTGCCCGAGCGCGGGCCGATCGGCGCCAATTGCCTGGCCAATCCACGCGACTTCCTCACCCCCGTCGCCGCCTACGAGGACCGCGAGGCTCCTTCCACCTTGGTGGTGAAATGGGGCGGCAACCTGTGGCGGGCGGATCTCGCGCAATCGCCGCTGGATGTGGTGGCCTGGCATGGCAACTACGCGCCCTATAAATACGACCTGCGCCGCTATTCCCCGGTGGGACCGGTGCTCTTCGACCACGCGGACCCTTCCATCTTCACCGTGCTGACCTCGCCTTCCGAGACGCCGGGCACGGCGAATATCGACTTCGTGATCTTCCCCGACCGCTGGCTGGTGGCCGAGAACACCTTCCGCCCGCCCTGGTACCACATGAATGTCATGAGCGAGTTCATGGGCCTGATCTACGGCGTCTACGACGCCAAGACGGGCGGCGGCTTCGTGCCGGGCGGCTTTTCCCTGCACAATTGCATGCTGCCGCATGGGCCGGACATGAATGCCTTCGAGGGCGCCAGCCATGCCGAGCTGAAGCCGCACAAGCTGGAAGGCACGCTGGCCTTCATGCTCGAGACCCGCCTCCCGCAGCGCGTCACCCGCTATGCCGCCGAGGCGCCGCAGTTCCAGAAGGATTACGCCGGCTATGGCCATGAACTGCGCAAGCATTTCGATCCTTCGCGCCCCTGAGGACGGATGGCCTTGAGCGACACCCTGGCGCCGCGCCGCGCCGCCCTCGACGCCACCCATGACCCAGCGCTGCGCTCCTGGGTTCCGGGGGCGGATGCGCATGCCGATTTCCCGATCCAGAACCTGCCTTTCGGCACCTTCACCCCGGCCGGGGAGGAGGCGGCGCGCGGCGGCGTCGCCATCGGCGACAGCATCCTCGACCTCGCCGCCGCGCGGCGTGCGGGGCTCTTCAGCGGTGCGGCGGAACGGGCGGCGGAGGCTGCCTCGGGCGGGAACCTGAATCCTTTCCTGGCGCTCGGCGCCGCGCCGCGCCGCGCGCTGCGGGCACGCCTGTCGGAGATCCTGGCGGCCGGCAGCGCGGACCGGCACAAGGCCGAGCCCTGCCTGCATCCGGCGGCGGATTGCAGCCTGCACCTGCCCGCGCGCATCGGCGACTACACCGACTTCTATGTCGGCATTCATCACGCCACCCATGTCGGCCGCGTCTTCCGCCCCGATAACCCGTTGCTGCCCAACTACAAATACGTGCCAATCGGCTATCACGGCCGTGCTTCCTCCGTGCGTGTCAGCGGCACGGATCTCCGCCGGCCCTGGGGACAGTTGAAGGCCGCGGGCGCCGATGCCCCCCGCTTCGCGCCCTGCGAGCGGCTGGATTACGAGCTGGAACTCGGCATATGGATCGGCCCCGGCAATGCACTGGGCGAGCCGGTGCCGGTGGCTGAGGCGGCGGAGCATGTGGCGGGCTATTGCCTGCTCAACGACTGGTCGGCGCGCGACATCCAGGCCTGGGAATACCAGCCCCTCGGCCCCTTCCTGGCCAAGAATTTCGGCAGCACGGTCTCCGCCTGGGTGGTGACGCCGGAGGCCCTGGCGCCTTTCCGCATCCCGCAGCCCGCGCGGCCGGAAGGCGACCCCGCCCCCCTGCCCTATCTGCTGGATGCGGCGGACCAGCGCGAAGGTGCCTTCGACCTGCAACTGGAAGCGCTGATCCTGACGCCGGCGATGCGGCAGCAGGGCCTGGCACCGCACCGCCTCGCGCTCTCCAGCACGCGCCACATGTACTGGACCGTGGCGCAGATGGTGGCGCATCACACCAGCAATGGCTGCGACCTGAACCCTGGGGACCTGCTGGGCTCCGGCACCCTCTCGGCGCCCGAGGCCGGCGGCTTCGGCAGCCTGCTGGAGACCACACGGGGTGGCCAGGACCCTGTCGCCCTGCCTTCCGGCGAGACGCGCCGCTTCCTGGAGGATGGCGACGAGGTCATTCTGCGCGCCCGGGCCACGCGGCCGGGCGCCGCCCCCATCGGCTTCGGGGAGTGCCGCGCCCGCATCCTGCCCGCCGCCTGAACAGGCAGTGCCCGCCGCCACAAGCAAGAAAGCAACACGTCCAATGAAGAATGTCCTTCCCCTCGGCCGCCGCCGGCTGGCCCTCGGCGCCCTGGCCGCCGGGATGCTGCCCCTGGCCGCCCGCGCCGCCTGGCCGGAGGCGCCGATAAAGTGGATCGTCGCCTATCCGGCCGGCGGCGGCACGGACACGCTGGCACGCGTGCTGGGCGCCGCGCTCTCCCGCGCCCTGGGCCAGCCCGTGGTGATCGACAACCGCCCCGGCGCCGCCACCAATATCGGCGCCGATGCCGCCGCCCATGCGGCACCGGATGGGCTGACCCTGTTCAGCGCCGACAATGGCACGCTGGTCTTCAACCCCGCGCTCTTCTCCAAGCTGTCCTATAACCCTGAGAAGGACTTCCGCCCCGTCGGCCTGATGGCGCGCTTCCCGCTGGTGCTGGCGGTGAAGCAGGATTCCGCCATCCGCGATGGCGCCGGACTGGTGGAGGCGGCGCGGCGCGCGCCGGGCGCCATCGACTATGGCTCCCCCGGCGTCGGCTCCCCGCATCACCTGACCATGGAACGGCTGGCGCGGGAGACCAAGATCCAGCTCAACCACATTCCCTACCGGGGCATGGCACCGGCCATGAACGACCTGCTGGCCGGGCGCTTCGAGGCGGCGGTCCTCGATATCCCCTCAGGTGGCGAATACCTGAAGGCCGGGCGCGGCGCGCGTGCCATCGCGGTCTGCGGCACCACCCGCCACCCGGAGCTGCCGGAGATCCCCACGGTGGAGGAAGCCTTCGGCCTGCGCGGCTTCCAGGCCGCCGCCTGGCAGGGGCTGGTGGTGCCGGCCCGCACCCCGGATGCCGTGGTGCAGCGCCTGACGGCGGAACTGGCCCGTGCCCTGGCCGACCAGGCCGCGCGGGCGCGGCTGCAATCCATCGGCCTCGAGCTGCTGGAAGGCGGGCCGGAGGAGTTCCGCGCCCTGCTGGCGGCCGAGCGCGAGATCTGGGTGCCGCTGATCCGCAGCCTCGGCATCACGCTGGATTGAGGCGGCTCGCCTCTGCCCTCCGCGCCACTTGGCGGGCGCGGGGGCGGGGCGGCTCAGTCGATCCGCCGCAGCCCGGCGGCGAAGCGTCGGGCATTGGCGACATAGCCCGCCGCGGAAGCGCGCAGCTTTTCCACCGCGGCCGCGTCCAGCACCCGCACCACCCTGGCGGGCGCACCCACGATCAGGGAGAAATCCGGGAATTCCTTGCCTTCCGTCACCAGCGCATTGGCGCCGACAATGCAGTGGTTGCCGATGCGGGCGTGGTTCAACACCGTGGCGCCCATGCCGATCAAGGTGGTGTCGCCCACCGTGCAGCCATGCAGGATGGCATGGTGGCCCACCGTGACATCGGCGCCGATGGTCAGCGGCGCGCCCGGATCGGCATGCAGCATGGCGCCGTCCTGGATATTGGTGCGGTCGCCGATGCGGATGGTGCTGTTGTCGCCGCGGGCGACGGCGCCAAACCAGAAGCCCACATCCTCCCCCAGCACGACCTGCCCGACCACATGCGCATCCGGCGCCAGCCAGTAGCGGCCGGATGCCGGCAGGGTCGGTTGGTGCTCGTCCAGGGCATAAAGGGGCATGGGGGCATCTCCGGTTGTTCTGTTCGGCTATTCGACGCGGATATGGCCCCTCGGGGCAAGCCCCGCCTGCCTTTGGCGAAGAGGGCCGCCGCGGCACGCGGAGGCCGGAAGATCCGGCAGACGCGGCCCCATGATGCGCGGCGCCGCGCTTCATCCGCGGCACCAGGCCCATGCGATGAATTCACCGTCCCCATAGGCAACGCTCTCGCCGCGCGCCGAGCCTGCCTCGAAGGCAGCGACATACCGCCTGGCACGCGCGGGAGGGGCGTGGCGGCCATGGTTCCGGAAAGGGCTTCCCTGGCGCGCCAGCGGCGGGCGGAGCATCCGGCATCCGCTTCACCGGCCGCCATGTTCAGCCGGCGATGATGCCCTTGCGCAGCAGGAAGCAGCCATAGGGCCGGGCATCGCCGACCTGCACCACGGCGAAGCCCATCCGCGCGGCTGCATAGAAGGCGAAGCGTTCCATGCCTTGCATCTCCAGCCCCGGCACGGCCCGGGCCAGTTCCGCCTGCACCTCGCGCTGCACCGGCGGCAGTTCCTCCGGCGCGCCCACCACTTCCATGCGGCGCACGGGGGCGGGCTCGAAATCGTCGATCGGCAGCAGGGTCAGGATGGCCGCCGCCACCTCAGCCATGCGCAGGCCCGGCAGGGTGACCAGGCGGCCCGATGCGGTGCAGTGCGCGATGGCGGTGGCCGGATGGTTGGCATCCACCAGCACCAGGTCGTCGCCATGTCCCATTGAGGCCAGCACCCAGAGCAGGTCCGGCGAGAGGATGGGGTGGATGGATTTCAGCACGGCCTGCGCCCGCGCCGGTTCAGGTAGATCCGCGCCGCATTGCCGCCGAGGACGGCATCCCGTGCCGCCCGCGGCTGCGATGCCAGCAGGCCCGCCGTGGCATGCCACCATTGCTGGTAGCTGCCGGCCAGGCGCAGCACGGGCCAGTCGCTGCCCCAGAGCAGCCGTTCCGGCCCGAAGAGCTCCAGGGCAAGGCTGGCGAAGGGGCGCAACCGCTCCAGGTCCCAGCCCGGCCCGGCCTCGGTGACCATGCCGGAAAGCTTGCAACTGACCTGCGGCATGGCGGCCAGGGCGGCCATGTCCCGGGTCCAGGCGCTCCAGCCCGGCCATCCCCGCCCCGCGGCGATGTCGGGCTTGGCGAGATGGTCGATCACCACCGGCAGGCCGGGATGGGCCTGCGCGAAGCGGATCAGCCGGGGCAGATGCTGCGGGCGCACCAGCGCGTCGAAAACCAGCCCCTGGGATTGCATCTCCGCCACGGCAGGGCCCAGCGACGGGCGGAGCAGCCAGTCCTCGTCGGCGATGTCATGCACCATCGGCCGCAGCCCAAGCAGCAGCGGGTCCGCCGCCAGGGCGCGGATGCGGGCCGGCGCATCGGCGGCCTCCAGGTCGCTCCATCCGACCACGCCGAGAATGGTGCCGCAACCAGCCGCCAGATCCAGCAGGTAGCGCGTCTCCGCTTCCGTCGGCGCGGCCTGCACGGCGATGGTGCCGACGATGCCGGCATCGCGCAGCAGCGGGTCCAGGTCCGAGGGTCCGAAATCGCGGTGGATCGGCACCATCTCCGGCCGCAGCCAGCCATAGTCGCCGCGGGACAGGGCCCAGTAGTGCTGATGCGCGTCGATGCGCGGCGGATGGGCCGTGCTCATGCCGGCACCGGCGCATCGGCGCGCAGCAGGCCGGCTTCGCGCATCTCCGCCCAGAAGGCGGCGGGCGCCGGCCGCTCCAGGGCGGAAAGGTTGCGCCGCACCTCCTCCGCGCTGCCAGCCCCCAGCACGACGGAGGCCACCGCCGGATGCGCCAGCCCGAAATGCAGCGCCGCATCGGCGAGCCGCACGGCATGGGCGGCGCAGATCGCCTCCATCCGCCGCACGCGCTCCAGGATCTCGGGCGGCGCGTCGCGGTAATTGTACTTCGCGCCAGGGATGGCGCCGGTCGCCAGCACGCCGGAATTGAACACGCCGCCCAGCATGACGCCGATACCCTTCTCTAGCGCCAGCGGCAGGAACTCATCCAGCGCCGCCTGCTCCAGCAGGCTGTAGCGGCCCGCCAGCAGCATGGTGTCGAAGTCGCCGGCATGGGCAAAGCGCAGGCACATTTCGCTTTCGTTGACGCCGACGCCGATGGCCTTCACCACACCCTCCTCGCGCAGGCGGTGCAGGGCCGGGTAGGCACCTTCCATGGCCTCGCGGAAGCGCTGCTCCATCATGTCCCCATGGGTCCAGACATCCACGTCGTGGATCAGCAGCACATCGATCCGGTCGGTGCCCAGGCGCAGCAGGGACTGCTCGACGCTGCGCAGCGTGCCGTCGAAGGAATAATCCACCACCGCCCGGTGCGGCAGGCCCCCGACGAAGCCGGCGGCAGGGCCGCTCCCCCGCTGTGGCTCCATCCAGCGCCCGACCTTGGTGGAAAGCACCACCCCCTGCCGCCCGGCGATGCGCAGCGCGGTGCCGCAGCGATGCTCCGACAGGCCATGGCCATAAAAGGGGGAGGTGTCCAGCAGCGTCACGCCCAGCGCCATGGCGGTGGCCACGGTATCGACCGCCGCGCGCTCATCCATCCGGGCGTAGAGATCCCCCAATGGCGCCGTGCCCAGGCCGATGCAGGAAACCGGGATGCCGGTACGGCCGAGCGGGCGGGTTGCGGGCTCAGCCATGTTCCGCCACCCCGGCCACGCGCCCATTGGCGCCCTGTAGCCGCGCCACGATGCCTGGGGTCAGCGCCGGCAGCGACATCGCCGACAATTTCCGGGTCACCCGCTTGATGAATAGCATGCTGTAGACCGCCATCCCGCCTGTGTCGCCATGGTGCCGGCTGGCCGCGCCGCCACGACGAGGGCCATGCACCCCCGACTTCGCGCTCCCCAGCCAACCTTCGGAAGCTGAAGCATGCGGCAGACGACTCTGCCGCCCCTGCATTATGTGTCAGCTTGACCCAGGCGCTGCAACGCCAGAATGGCGAAGGGAATCTTCAACAGCAGGCCGGGTGGCCGGGGCGGCTGGCCGCGCCCCAGACGGTTCATCCAGGGAGTTTCAGCCATGGCCGCAGCGTGATGAGGCGGTGGCAACCTCACCTTCCGACAATACAGCGCGGCATCTGAGTATCCGCACCGGCCTCACCACTGCGCTGCAATGGTATTGATACCGGGAGGCAGCAGAGGACTACCTCCCGGAAGCATGCGCCGGTTCATTGGCATGCCAGCTTCGTGCTTGTGCTGGCTGGGCAACGCCGCTGGCGGAATGCAGGATCAGGCGGTTTCGGGCTGGTCCGCAGCAGCAGGCCGGTTTGCTTCGTCATACCAGATCAAGATGCCGCAGCCCATGCACACAAAGAAGGCCAGACCGCTTCCGTAGTTCAGGAAGTAGCAGGCAACCGCGATAAGGGCTGACGCGATGATGCAGGGCCAGGGATAGCGAGCCATCAGGCGGAACGGCAGCACGAAGGGCGCGGCTATGGCATTCATCAGGGGACGATCCTCGCTTTGTCCGGGATCTACGGAGCGCCCCAAGGGTCTATTCCAGAGCCGTGCAGAAAAATTTGTCGGGGTCCGCTTCGCTTATCTCCTTTGCCATTGCTTCATGAAGTTCCTGTCATGCGCAGGCAGCAGGATTCGGGTGCAATCAGGACCGCGGAATGCATGATGCAGTTCGGGCCGGCGAATGCACCTTCAGGCGATCGGGTAAAGATACTTCACGGAGGACTGGAAGGCGAAGTTCTGGAAATTGAAGGTCGAGATTCCAGGCGTGTCGACCGTCACAATACGGGCGGCGGCGGTTTCAAAGAATGCCCGGAAATGCTGGCTCGACTTGATGCCGATCACCTTGTACCGCTCCATCGGCATGCCATGCAGCTTGAGCATCTCGTCGTCCAGCAACTGCGACTTCAGTTCCGTGACGATCACGTCGACCTGGCCGATGCGCAGCCGCGTGGAAAGCCCGTAATCCTTCTCGCCGCCCTTCCCCATTGGCGTGGTGGCGATGAAGCGGCAGCGCGTGTTCATCACCACCTCGGCCTCGACATCCAGCGGCTCGCCATGCAGCGCGTCCATCTTGCCGCCGAGCCGGACCCTGATCCGCGCGCCCTCGCCGGCCTGGTGGGCGGCGGCAACGGCCTCGGCATCCGCCAGATGGGCGAAGCAGGTGCCGGGCGCGTTCCGGCGCAGCATCTCGGCCAGTAGCCAGGTGCCGTCACCTGGGGCACCGGCGCCTGGATTGTCGGATGTCTCGTTGACGACAACCGGCGCCTCCGGGCAGGCCAGCGCCACCTCGAGACCATCGGCGGCACCCGGCAGGGAGATCGTGAAGACCTCCCGCTGGTTCCAGATGAAATCGGCGACGTCGCGCGTGGCCTGCCGCGCCAGGCTCTCGTCCCCATCGGCGATGGCGATGACCGAGACACAGGTGGCGGGTGAGTCGGCATAAGGGAAGCCGTGATAGGCGGCGCAGTGGACCATGCCGGGCTTCGCTTCCCATTGGGCGCAGCGGGCATTCACCGCCTTCAGCGGCCCATGGAAGGTGGTGGTGGTCGGGATGACCATCGGCAGCCGCGTCAAGGCCATGCGGGGCTTCAACGCGCCGCGCATCATCCGGTCCAGGTTGCGGATGGCGTCCCGCCCCCGGTCATACATGTCGATATGCGGATATTCCTTCACGCCGAAGAGCATGTCGGCATTGTCGATCATCCGCTCGGTGATGTTGCCATGCAGGTCGAGTGTCGCGGCGATCGGCATGGCGGTGCCGAATTCCAGCCGGAGGTCGCGCAACAGGTCGCCCTCGATGTCGCCCGTGCTCTCGGCGACGCCGGCGCCGTGCAGTTCCAGGCAGATGGCGTCGAAGGGCATGACGGCCTTCAGGCCCTCCAGCACCCTGCGCTTGATCTCGGCCCAGGTTTCGGCGCGGATATAGCCGGAAGGGCTGGTGATGGCTGCGAAGGTCGGCAGAAGCTCTATGCCGCCCAGCGCCCCGGCCTCGTCGATCATGCCGCCGATGTAGTCCCGCACTCCGCGGTGACGGCGGAGGATCTCCTCGCCCTCGATCCAGGAGCGGATGCTGAAGGCGGCCTGGTCGGTCAGCTCGCTGGAGAAGGTATTGGTCTCGTGCGAGACCTGGGCGATGGCAATGCGCATGAGAACTCCCTCCGGTGCCGCCGCTGCGGCACCGTGCCTGGAAAGCCAGAAGAATGGGAAGAAAGGGCGCCCAAGGCGGGGCGCCCGGCCGGTCAGGTGAAGCGGGCGCCCCAGAAGGCGTGGATGCCATCCGGCACATCGGCCAGCTTCGCCGAATAGGCGGTCTTGTTGAAATACTGCCCCGTGGGGATATAGGCGGCCTGCTTCAGCGCCATGGCCTGGATCTCGCGCGCGAGCCGCAGCTGCTCCGCCGGCTCGGAGGCATCGATCCAGGCGTTCCGCAGCGCCTCCAGCTCCGGGATGTCGGGCCAGCCGAAATAGGTCTGCCCCCCGGCGGCCCGCAGCATCTGGCTGACACCGGGATTGACCAGGTCCAGCCCGTACCAGGTGGTGTGGAACATGTTCCAGCCGCCTGCCTCGGGCGCGGCCTTGCTGGAGCGGCGCTGCACCAGGGTGCCCCAGTCCGAGACCACGTAGTCGACATTCATCCCAAGGCGCCGCAGCACGTCATTGGCCACCTCGCCCAGCGCGGCCAGCACAGGGTTGTCGCTGGCGGCCATCAGGACAACCCGCTCGCCCTTGTAGCCCGCGGCCTGCAGCGCCTTGGCGGAGGCCGCCAGGTCGCGCGGCCCGGTGATCGCCGCCAGCCCCGCATCATTGGCCATCGGGGTTTCCGGCGGAAAGACGCCGACGCCGGCGCGCCACATGCTGGGCTCCCCGGCCGCGGCCGCCATGCAATCCTCCTGCGAGAAGGCCTCCAGCACCACCCGCCGGATCTCGGGATTGTTGAAGGGCGGGTGGAGGTGGTTGAAGATACCCGTGCCGACGATGCCGAGCGGGCTGCTGCGCCGCGTCTTCAGGCGGCTGGACCTTTCCAGCAGCGGCAGGAGGTCGTTCGGCGGGTTCTCCCACCAGTCGACCTCGCCATTCTGCAGCGCGCTCAGGGCGGTGCCGGGGTCCGGCATCACCGTCCACTCGACCCGGTCCACATGCGCGACCTTGGGGCCGGCTGCCCAGCTCGGCGTGCCCTCCGCGCGCGGCACGTAATCCCGGTTCCGCTCATAGACCACCCGGGCGCCCACGATCCGCTCATCCGCCTTCCAGCGGAAGGGGCCCGAGCCGACCAGCTCCTTGAGCTGCTCGTTGGAGGGTGTCCTGGCCAGCCGCTCCGGCATGATCACCAGCGCCGGGGGGCCGAGGCGCGCGAGCGCGCTCAGGATGCCCGGATAAGGCTTGTGGAGGCGGATGACGAAGCGGTTGTCCGCGGGCGCGGTGATCTCCGCGACGCGGGACATCAGCGTGCCGCCCTCGGCATTGCGCTCGGCCCAGCGGCGGATCGAGGCGACGCAGTCCCGGCCCCGCACGGGCTCGCCGTCATGGAACTTCAGGCCCGGCCGCAGCGTGAAGGTCCAGAGCCTGCCATCCTCCTCGACGCTGTGGCCTTGCACCATCTGCGGCTGCGGGCGCAGCTCGCTGTCCAGGCCATAAAGCTGGTCCCAGATCATCAGGGCGTGGTTGCGCGTGACATAGGCCGTGGTGAAGACCGGATCGATGACCGTCAGATCGCTCTGGGGCACGAAGCGGAGTGTGTTCTGTTGCCCTTGCGCCAGGGAAGGGCGGGACAGACTGGCAACCGAACCCGCGGCGACCGCGAGAAAAGACCGACGTTGCATTCTCTACCTGCTCATCAGTGGTGTGAAACCCGGCAGCCTGGCGTGGCGGTGCATTCTTCGCTTGCGGCGATTGCAGGCATGCTAAGGACCCGCCGCCGGTGGAATCAACAGCAGGGCGAGCCTAGTTTGTTGCCGAATGGTCAACGGACGGTAGCCAGAGATGCTGGATGAGCGGCGCGCCGAGGCGGTGCATTGCGTGGTCAGATGCGGCGGCGTGCGGGCGGCGGCGGAGGTCATGAAGGTCGATCCCGCCGTGATCAGCCGCTACCTGGCCAAGGCGGCGGCCGAGGTCGGCCTGCCTTTGTTCGAACGGCGCGGGCGCTCCCTGTTCCCCACCCCCGCCGCCTTGGCCATCAGGGACTATTTCGAGGAACGCCAGCAAAGCGCCGCCTCCCTCACCACCCGGCTCGGGGCGATCCGCGGCCTGCAGGCGGGAGTGGTCCGCATGGGGGTGGGCGAGGGCTACCTCAACGATTTCGTGTCCCACCCGGTGCATGCCTTCCTGGCCGCCCATCCCGGTGTCCGCGTGCAGGTGGAAGCCCTTTCGGTCGATGCGATCATCTCCGGCCTGTCAGAGGGGCAGCTGGATATCGGCCTCGCCTATAATCCGTCTCCCGCATCCAAGCTGAAGCTCTGGGCACGCCGGCCGGTGCCGGTCGGGCTGGTGGCGGCCGCCGGGCATCCCCTGCTCCGGCTGCCCCGCAGCCTGACGCTCCGGGATGTGATCGCCCATCCCGTCGGGCTGCTGCTGCCCGGCTTCGGACTGCGGAAGCTTGTGCAAAGCGCCGAATACCTGGAGGGCATCAAGATCGAGCCCAGCTTCGAGACCAACTCCCTTTCGGCGCTGCGGAGCTATCTGCTGTCCGGCAGCGGCGTCACCTTCCTGGCCCGCAGCAGCGTCCAGCGCGAATGCGCCAGCGGCATCCTCGGCTGCGCCCGGCTGAAGGAAGACCTCTTCGAGAAGTCCGAGGTGCACCTCTTCACCCAGGACGGCATCCGGCTGATGCCGGCCGTGGAGCGCCTGCTGAAGCTCGTGGCGCACCACTTGCGGAGGAACGCGGCCAGCCTCGTGCCGGCCCATTGACGCAAGCTCGCGGCGAAGAGCCGCGCAGCGGCTTGCCGGGTCCCGCCGGCCTGCTTGGCGGGGCCCTCCTCAGCCCGCCCGCAGCACCGCGGCGACGGCATCCCCGAAGGCTTCCGTGCCGACCACGCGCCCGCCCACTGCGCCCAGATCGGCGGTGACGATGCCGCTCGCCAGAACCCTGCCGACCGCCGCCTCGATCCGCTCCGCCTCCGCCGCCATCCGGAAGCTGTGGCGCAGCATCATCGCCGCCGACAGGATGGCGGCGATGGGATTGGCACGGTCCTGCCCGGCGATATCCGGCGCCGAGCCATGGATCGGCTCGTACAGCGCCCCCCGCTCCTGCCCAAAGGAGGCCGAGGGCAGCAGCCCGATCGACCCGGTCAGCATGGAGGCCTGGTCCGACAGGATGTCGCCGAAGAGGTTGCTGGTCACGATGACGTCGAACTGCCGGGGGTCGCGCATCAGGTTCATCGCCGCCGCATCCACGTAGAGATGCGTCAACTGCACGTCCGGATACTGCTGGCCGACCTCGGTCATCACCTCGCGCCAGAGCTTCATCACCTCCAGCACATTGGCCTTGTCCACCGAGCACACCCTGCGGCCGCGCCCCCGCGCCGCCTGGAATGCCACATGCCCGATGCGCTCGATCTCGGAGGCGCTGTAGCGCATCGTGTTCACGACTTCCCGCTCGCCGCGCGCATTCTCCACCGGCCCGCGCGGCGTGCCGTAATACACGTCGCCCGACAGCTCGCGCACGATCAGCAGGTCCAGCCCGTCGATCACCTCCGGCTTCAGCGTGGAAGCGTCGCGCAGCTCCGGATAGAGTTTGACCGGCCGCAGATTGGCATAGAAGTTCAGGCCCTTGCGCAGCCGCCGGATCGCGGAGCCCGGCATCTGCCCCGGCGGCAGGGAATCGTAGCGTGGGTCCCCAACCGCCCCGAACAGCACCGCATCGGCCCATTGCGCCAGTTCCAGCGTGGCGGGCGGCAGGGCATCGCCCGCCGCATCCAGCCCAGCGCCGCCCACGGGCGCTTCGCGGAACTCGAAGGCGCCGGGGCGGGGTTCCACCGCCCGCAGCGCCTTCAGCGCCTGGGGAATGATCTCGCGGCCGATGCCATCGCCCGCCAGGACGGCGATCTTCACGGGATCTTCGCCATCAGCTCGGCCACGCGCTGCGTCTCGTTGGTCCAGTAGGCGCCATACTGGTTCTGGTCCATGTAGCGGAGCTCGATGCTCATCTCCTGCAGCTTCGCCTTCTGCTCCGGCGCATTGGCCACCCTGCCGATCGCGGCGCTGAGCGTCGCGGCCACCGCGGGGTCCACGCCCGCCGGGAAGGCGAAGCCACGCGAGGTTCCGGTATAAATCTTGAAGCCCTGGGATTCGGCCGTCGCCACGCCCGGGGCGAAGACGCTCTCCTGGTTGTCGAACACCGCCAGCACCCGGGCCCGCCCGGCGCGCACCTGCGTGACAAAGTCGCCCACGCTGCCCTGCACAGCATCGATATTGCCGCCCAGCAGCGTGTTCAGCGCCAGGCTGGAGTCATTGTGGAACACCGGCGTGAAGGAAGCGCCGGAGCCCTGCTCCATGGCGATCACGTCCAGATGCTCGCGCCCGCGCGGCCCCACCACGCCCACGGTCCGCTCCCTGGGCTTGGCCTTTGCCGCCTCGATCAGGTCGGTCAGCGACTTGTATGGGCTGTCCGCCCGCACCGCGATCGCGCCCGCGTCATAGGAGAAATTGGCCACGGCCAGGAAGCTGTCGCGCGTGAAGCCCGCCCGGCGCGCCGTGTCCAGCACGACGGTGATGGCGGTGGGCAGCGAGATCAGCCCGAAGGTATAGCCGTCCTTGGGCGCATCGGCCAAAGCCTGCAGCCCGACCTGGATGCCGGCGCCCGGCCGGTTCACGACCTGGAAGGAGGTTCCGGGGAACTCCTTCTCCAGCGCGGAGGCCAGGAAGCGCGCGGTGATATCCACCCCGCTGCCCGCGGAGCCCGCGACAATGATCTGGAACCGCCTGCCGCGCGCGAAATGCGCATTGGCCTGGGCCAGCGCCGGCGTCGCCCCCATCAAACCCAGCGCGCCGAAGGCTCCGGCCCACAGAACGGCCCGGCGATCACATCCCGCATGTCCAGACATGGTGTTTTCTCCCTTTCCCGGCCCGCCGTGGCGGAGCCCCGCGTTTCCACATAGCCATCCGGCGCCGGAGCCTAGTCCGTCGCATCCTTGCCCAGTTGCCCCCGCGCCCTGGCCCGCCGGCTCCACAGCGGCACGGTCAGCACTACTGCGGCGCAGACCAGCAGCGCGCAGGCCAGCGGGCTGCGCACCAGGATGTCCAGGCTGCCGCGCGAGATGCTCAGCGACTGGCGCAGCGCGCCCTCCATCAGCGGCCCGATGATCAGGGTCAGGGCAACCGGCGCCAGCGGGAATTCCAGCTTGCGCAGCACCACGCCCAGCAAGCCGAAGAGCAGCATCACCCACACGTCGAAGACGCTGTTGTTCACCAGGTAGGTGCCAAGGCAGATGAACAGCACGATCAGCGGGTTCAGGATGCCGACTGGAATCCGCAGGATCCGCACCCACCACCCCACCAGCGGCACGTTCAGCACCAGCAGCATGACGTTGCCGATGATCATGCTGGCGATGATCGGCCACACGACCTGCGGCCTTTCGCTGAACAGCAGCGGCCCTGGCGCCAGCCCGTTCATGATAAAGGCGCCCAGCAGGATCGCCACGCTGGGCGAGCCCGGAATTCCCAGCGTGAACAGCGGGATCAGCGCCGCATTGGCATGCGCGTTATTGGCCGTCTCCGGCCCCGCCACACCCTGGATCGCGCCTTTGCCAAAGGTCTCCGGCCGCCGCGCGAAGGCCTTCTCCACCCCGTAGGAAATGAAGGAGGCCAGCGCCTGCGTCGTCCCCGGCACCAGCCCCAGCAAGAAGCCGAGCACCGTTCCGCGCCCCACCGGCCCTGCCGAATCCCGCAGGTCCTGTCGTGTCGGATAGAGTGAATTCATCGACTTCGCGTTCACCACCGGCGGCGGTTGCCCGTAGGACAGCAGGATCTCCGACAGCCCGAACAGCCCCATGACCACCGGCACGAAATCCAGCCCGCCCAGCAGGTTGGTGAAGCCCAGGTCGAAGCGCGGCGTGCCCATGGTGGGGTCCGTCCCCACCGTGCCCAGCAGCAGCCCGAAGACCGCCATGGCCAGCGCGCGCAGCATGGAGGCCCCCGCCAGCAAGGCCAGCGTCGCCAGCCCGATGACCAGCAGGGCGAAGAATTCCGGCGGCCCGAATTTCAGCGCCACATCGGTGAGAAAGGGCGCGATCAGCACCAGCGCCAGCACCGAGGCGGTGCCGCCGATGCAGGACCCGATCGCCGCGATGCTCAGCGCCACGCCAGCCCGCCCGCGCCGGGCCATTTCCGTGCCGTCCAGCATGGTGACCACCGAGGCCACCTCCCCCGGCACCGCCATCAGCACGGTGGAGATCGTGCCCCCGTAATACGACCCGTAGAAGATGGCCGCGAGCATGATGATCGCGCCGGTGGGGTCGAGCTGATAGGTCAGGGGCAGCAGGATGATCATCCCGCCCGCCGAGCCGATCCCTGGCAGCACCCCCACCAGCGTGCCCACCAGGCAGCCGATGAAGGCATAGAGCAGGTTCTCCGGCGTCAGCGCGATGGTGAAGCCGATCAGGAAGTCGTGGAAGCTGCCCATGGCCTAGAGCCCCACCGCGCCGAGCAGGCCCCAGGGCGCGGCGGGCAGGAAAACCCCCAGCCACTCCACGAAGGCGTAACCGATGCCCAGGCTGCTCCCCAGTGCCACCAGCAGGGCGGTGACAAACGGCACGCGGTTCGCCAGCAGCAGCACCATCATGACCGCGAACATCACGATCACGAAGCCCAGCCGCTCCACCAGCAGGGCAAAGGCGGCGATGCAGGCGAAGGTGACCAGCATCTGCGCCAGCGCCGCGCCACGCGGCAGCAGATCCGCCGGGAAATCCGGCACCGTCCCGGGCAGGAAGCTCCCGCCGAAAATGGCGGCGCAGAGCAGCACCAGCAGCGCACCCAGCCAGAACGGGAAGAAGCCCGGCCCCGGCCCGACCGGCGTGTAATACACCAGACCCAGCGCGGTGAGGATCACCCAGCCGCCCAGCAGGCCGAAGCCCAGCGCCACCAGCCGGAATAGCAGCAGTCCTGGCCCGGCCTTCGCCGCCTCAGGTCCCGGCATGGCGCGCCTCCGCCACAGGCCCGTTCCACATCAATGCGGCCATCGGGCCCGAGTCCGTCGGCAGGTGCCGTGATGGGGCAATGTGTCGGTGCAAGGCGACGCTTCCTTCCTGGAGCCCGCTGCGGAAGCAGCGGAGGCCGCCTCCCGAGCGGCCAGGGCGCTTTCCCGCCGCCGCCGCAGCGGGGAGGGTGTTTTTCCGACATTATTGTCCTACAATCTTGTTGGTCAAGCGATGGAAGCTGCGCCCTCATGCCGTCTCAGAGCCACCCTCCTGATCTGGCCGAGAAGCCCCGCCCCGCCGGCCGGCGGCGTGGAGGCACGGTCGACTATGTTGTGGAACGCATCCGCGAGGCTTTGCTGTCAGGCCGCCTGGCGCTTGGCCAGCGCCTGATCGAAGCCGATATGACACAGGAATTCGGCATCAGCCGGGGCCCCTGGCGCGAAGCGATGCGCCGTCTGGCCGCCGAGGGCGTGGTGGAGCTTGTGCCGAACCGTGGCGCGCTGGTGCGGCGCCTGTCGCGCCAGGACATCATCGACCGCTTCCGCATCCGCCAGTCGCTGGAAGGCCTGGCGGCGTCGCTGACCGCCTCCCGCATGACGGGAACGGACCAGCGCGAGCGCTTCCGCGCGGCCCTGGAGCTTCCGGACGGCAAGGCCGAGGCAGAAGCGCCCAGGGCCGCCAATTTCCGCCTTCACCGGGCCATCGCCGAAGGAGCGGGGAATCCGCAGCTGCTGGAGCTGATCACGCAGCTCTGGGGGGCGGAGTTGCGCGGCCCCGAACACGCCGCCTATTGGCGGGAATCCGCCGCCGAGCATGCCCGCATCGTGGATGCCATACTGGCCGCCGATCCTGAGGCGGCGGAGCGGGCCATGCGCCAGCACCTTGGCGCCGTGCTGGACCGCCTGCTCGCCACGCCCGAGGCCGAGGCTCCTTGGTCGGGGCGCTCCGGCCGCGGCGGCTGATGCGACCCGCCGGCCGGCTTCTGCCCCTGACGGTCATCGGATGCCGCGCCTTGGCCTCCTTGCTCAGTTGCCGGCCAAAGCATCAGGCGCCGGCCCGGGCGACTTCATCGGGCACCTGCAGCAGCCAAGCGATGCGATGCTCCGCCGCCGGCGGATGGCCCCAGCGGGGGGCACGCCAGAACAGGGGGGCTCCGGCTTCCCGCCTGTGTTGACCCCCTTTCGGGGCTCAGCCATGCTTGCCGCGAGGAAACGGAATCCCGGTGAACGGGATTGGCGCGCGTGGCGCTGCCCAAGGAGGAGATCAATCATGGCCCAAGATCAGGTCCAGTCGAGGAGGCCCGGGCAAGCTGTCCCCGCATGCTGCGGCTGGATGGGATTGGCCTGAGGATGTCCGCCTCGAACCGCTTCGCGGGCCGCAGGGCCGTTGTCACTGGCGGAGGCGCGGGCATCGGCCGCGCGGTCGCGGCGCGCCTCGCCGCCGAGGGCGCCACCGTGTGCCTCTGGGACATGGATAAGGCCGCCCTGACGGCCGCCGCAGCCGAGATGGGCGCGAAGGAGACCTGCCAGGTCGATGTCGCGGACCCGGAAGCCGTTGATGCCGCGATGGCCAGCAGCGCCGCCGCGATGGGCGGGCTGGATATCCTGGTATGCAGTGCCGGCATCACCGGTCCCAATACCACCGTCAGCGACTATCCGGTCGAAGCCTGGCGGCGCGTGATGGATGTCAACCTCAATGGCTTGTTCTACTGCAACCGTGCCGCCGTTCCGGTGATGCAGCGCGGCGGCTATGGCCGGATCGTCAATGTCGCTTCCATTGCCGGCAAGGAAGGCAATCCCAATGCTTCGGCCTATAGTGCTTCCAAGGCGGGGGTGATCGGGCTCACCAAGTCGCTGGGCAAGGAGCTGGCAGGCACGGAGATCCGCGTCAACTGCGTGACGCCCGCCGCGGTGCGCACCGCCATCTTCGAGCAGATGACGCAACAGCATATTGACTTCATGCTGTCCAAGATTCCGCTGGGCCGCTTTGGCACGATCGACGAAGTCGCGGCGCTGATCTGCTGGCTGGCGAGCGAGGAAGCCTCCTTCAGCACTGGCGCGGTCTTCGACGTCTCGGGCGGTCGCGCGACCTACTGAACCAGGGCGCCTTCGGGTCTGGCGGCTCATCCGGCCTGCTCCATCACCGGCAGGTTTCTCCTGCGCCAGACGGAAAAGAAAAAGGGAGGCGCCATGCCTCCCTTCTTTCCCTTCTCCCTGCCGGAGCCGGGCTTTCCCCGCGCGCCTATGCCGTTGCAAGGCGCGCCCGGCCGCGCAGCAACAGCGTGGCCACGATCAGCACATTGACCGCGTTCCAGGCGACGCCGTTCAGGAACGCGGCGGCATAGCTGCCCGTCAGATCGAAGATGACGCCGGAAAGCCAGCCGCCCAACGCCATGCCGACCAGGGTGGACATCAGCACGATGCCTACCCGCATGCCCACCTCGGAAGCCGGAAAATTCTCCCGCACAATCACCGCGTAGGAGGGCACGATGCCGCCCTGGAACAGTCCGAACAGCGCCGACAGCATGAAGAGCGAGCCAAGTCCGTCAAAGAACAGGAACAACGACAGCGCCACCCCCTGCAGCACTGATCCCAGCATCAGCGTGCGGAGCCCGCCGATCCGGTCGGCCAGCAGGCCCGACCCCAGCCGGGAGACGATGCCGCAGGCCAGCATCACGGAAAGCATCTCCGCCCCCCGCGCCACGCCGTAACCGAGATCGCCGCAATAGGCGACGATATGGACCTGCGGCATGGCCATGGCGACGCAGCAGGCGACACCGGCGCAGGAGAGTACCGCCGTCAGCCCGTTGCGCGATAAGCCGAGCGGCCTGGCCTGCCCCTCGCCCCTCGCGAAGCTGCCATCCTGCGATCCCGGTGCCCGGGCGCGCAACATCAGGGCAAGAGGCAGCATCGTCGACAGGCAGATGAGGCCGACCGCCACATGGGCCATGCGCCACCCATAGGCCCCGACCAGCCAGGTCAGCAAAGGCGGCCAGACGACCCCCGCCAGGTAATTGCCGGAGGCCGCGAGCGCCACCGCGATGCCGCGCCGCCGGCGGAACCAGAGGGAGGCATCGGCCATCAATGGCGCGAAGGCGGCGGAGGCGCCGAACATGCCGATCAGCACGCCCTGCGCCAGGGCATAGAAGGTCAGGCTCGGCGCCAGCCCGGCGAGGACATAGCCGCTGGACAGGGCCACCGTAGCGCCCAGGAGTGGCTTCATGGCGCCGAACCGGTCCGTGAGCCGCCCCATCAGGATTCCGCCCGCCCCGAAGCCGAGCATGGTCAGCGTATAAGGCAAGGATGCCGCGCCGCGCGTCGCGCCGAACTCCGCCTGCACATCGGGGAGCGCCACGACCACGGACCACATGCCGGCCCCGCCCAGCGTCGAGAGCGCGACGATGGCGCAAAGGCGGATCCAGGCGGTTCGTGAATCCAGCAACTGCTCGCCTGTCATGCGGTTATCACGCTTCGCTGGCTCCGCAGCTTCCCGGCTGGAATTCCGCGGCCCGGCGATGCAGGCGCCGCAATGGTCCGGACCGTCCCGGCGAGGCGTGGCAAGGCTGCGGAAGGCAAGCCTTTCAGGCCGCCGCTTCTGGCTCTTGTTCCGAGGATCTTCATGCCTGCCTCCCTGCAGAGATGAGCGCCCGTTCACAGGCAGGCGGCAGTCTGGCGTAAGGAAGCGCACAGCACCAGTATGGGGACAGGCGCCTTCGTGCCGCCGAAGGAGCCACCGCTGGCACTCTCGGCCGTGCCTTCAGGCCCGGAGCGCCATGCCATCCCGTTGCGGATCGGCGCCGCCGTGCCAGGTGCCGTTCCCGATGGCGAGGCCATGCGGCGCGCCGAAGGCGAAGCTCTGGTAGGAGCGCGCGATCGGATAGCCCTGCGCCGCCAGTGCCTCGGTCACGCCATGCGGAATGCGGTTGGAGACATCGATGGTGTCGCTGAGCGCGACGATGCGCGGCGCGGCCACAGCCTCTGCCACGCTCATGCCGAAATCGACCACATTGCTGATGGCCTGCGCCAGAGCCGGGACGATGTAGGTGCCGCCGGGCGCGGCCAGCACCATGCAGGGCTCTTCGCCCCGGAAGAGGATGGTTGGTGCCATGGCGCTGCCCCGGCTCTTGCCGGGGGCAATGGAGGCGGCACGGCCTGGGCGCGGATCGAAGCCGCTCATGCATCCATTATACATGAAGCCCAACCCCGGCGTGATGACGCCGGAGGGAATACCCAGCGTATGCGTCATGGAAACCGCGTTGCCCTCGGCATCCACGACGCAGACCACGGTGGTGTCGGGCGGGTCCCTGGGTTCCCCGGCGCGCGGCACGGCAGCCTTCTCGCCGGCGCGGATGCGGTCGGCCAGGTTGGCGGCGTGCGCGGCCGAGATCAGCCGATCCAGCGGCACATCCACGAAATCCGGGTCGCCCATATGAGCGTCCTTGTCGATGGTCATCCATTTCATGGCTTCCGCCAGGATGCGCAGATGCCCGACGCCGTTGTGCTCCAGCGTGCCAAGGTCGAACTGCTCCATGATATGCAACAGCTCGATCAACGAGCCTCCGCCCGCCGGCGGCGGGTTGGATGCGACGCGCAGCCCGCGATACTGCCCCCAGCACGGCGCCTTCTCCCGCACGCGATAGGCGGCCAGATCCTCCAGGGTGATGCCCCCGCCCCGCGCTTCCATGTCGGCCGCCATCTCCCGCGCGATGTCGCCCCGGTAGAAAGCCTCGGCCCCGCCTTCGGCGATGCGCTCCAGCGTGCGCGTCATCTCCGGGTTGTGCAGGATGTCGCCGGGGCGCTTCAACCTGCCATCGGGGCGGAAGTACACCTGACGGCCGGTTTCGCTGAAGCGCAGCTTGTCCTCGACATTGACCTGCCCGTCATTCCCATGGTCGATAGTCCAGTAGTAATGGACATAAGGGCGCACCAAGACGCCGCGGCGGGATTGCGCGATGGCGGGCGCCACCACATCGCGCAGCGGCATGGTGCCGAAGCGCGAGAGTGCCTCGGCATAGCCCGCCACATTGCCGGGCGTGCCGATGGAACCGTAGCCGATATCGTTGCACTGGTCCTTGAGCAGGAAGACGAATCCGTCGCGCGACTGGCCGATGAACCTGTCCGCCCACATCTCCGCCTTCGCGGAAAGCGGCGCGCGCGCGAAGAATTCCAGCACCGTGTGAACGCCCCGCCTGGGCATGCAGATCTGCATGGCGCCGAAGCCGCCGAGGCCACACATCTGCGGGTCCACCACGCCCTGGCTGAAAGCACAGGCGATGGCGGCATCCACCGCATTGCCGCCCCGCCGAAGAACTTCGACGCCTGCTTCCGCCGCTTCCGGCTGGGCTGCCACCACGATGCCTCGCATCCGCTTGCTCCCCTGCTGCTGTCATCACGCCAGTGCGATACCAGATGCCTCGATCACGGGCCTCCAGCCGCCGGCGGTGCACATCATTCCTGACGCCACTCGTCCTTTCCATGCTCAGGCCGGTGTCTGAGTGCGCAGGCTCTTGGCGATCTCCTTCTGACGCAGGAATTCCTGCCGCAGCCGCGCTATCTCCGCGGGCGGGATGCGCTCGATATTGGAGTAGTCGAGCTTCCAATCCGGGTCCGCCGGCCAGCGTTGGGGCGACTGCACGGTGGTGCGCGGCGCGGGCGCCATCTCCAGCACGCGCAGGGCCAGTTCCAGCGTGGCGTCCTGGCTCGCGGCATCGTGTGGCAGGCCCGCGCCGTTGCCGAGCGGAAAGTCGCTGAACAGGAAGCGCGGCACGCCGCAATGTTCGACGATGTCCTTGGCGCAGCCCATCACCACGGTCGGGATGCCATGCGCCTCCAGATGCCGTGCGAGGAGGCTGCAGGTCTGATGACAGACGGGACAGTTGGGCACGAGGATCGCCGCCTCCGCCGCATCCTCCTGTAGCCGGCGCAGCAGTTCCGGGGCATCGGCCTCCACCGTGTGGCGCTGGCTGCGGTTGGTGGGCGCGCCATGGAAGCGCGGCGTCAAGGCACCGATCCGCCCTGCGGCGACGGCGCGGCGGAGCGCGGGCAGCGGGAACCAGGCATTCGGGTCGGTCGCGGGGCTGTGCTTGCGGTCGTAGGCGATGTGCGAGATCCGCAGGTCATGGTCCGCCGCGCTGGCGCCAGAATACACCTGGTAGAACTTGGCTGAAGCATTGTAGGCCGCGCCCGGCCCCTGCTCTCCCCTGGAGGGATCGTAGGGCGCGGCAGTGGTGATCAGCGCGACGCGGCTCTGGGCCAGAGGCTTGCGGAGGGGCTGGAACGGCACCTCGGCATAATGCGCCCAGCGGTAGGGTGCATGGCCCAATGCCTGGTAGTAGTCCCGCGTGCGCTTCATATAGGGCACCGGGCTGTCATGGTCAGGCGCGAAGCCCAGCACCGCGTCGATCTCCATGGACATTCCTCCCTCCTCCTTCTGGCTCGCCAGGGTCAGGATGACCCGGTGAGGCCAGGCTGCACAGGTGAGATGTCGCTTATTCGGCGGCCGCCGCGCCGCCGGGTGGGTTGTGCCAGCCGGCCTGGCATCTGACATAGGTCGGCAGGGCAATCGGAGAAACACGATGGACAACGCCTCCAGCTACTCCCCACCCAAGGTCTGGACCTGGGATGGAAAGAACGGCGGGGCCTTCGCCAGCATCAACCGCCCCACGGCCGGTGCGAGGCATGAGAAGGTCCTGCCGGTCGGGCGGCATCCGCTGCAGCTCTACTCGCTGGGCACCCCGAACGGTGTGAAGGTCACCATCATGCTGGAAGAGCTGCTGGCGGCAGGCCACAGCGGCGCGGAGTACGACGCCTGGCTGATCGAGATCGGCAAGGGCGACCAGTTCGGCAGCGGCTTCGTGGAGGTGAACCCCAATTCCAAGATCCCTGCCCTCATGGACCGCAGCGGCCCGGAGCCGGTGCGCGTCTTCGAATCCGGTGCCATCTTGGTCTATCTCGCGGAGAAATTCGGCGCCTTTCTGCCGCGGGAGGGCGCGGCCCGGGCGGAATGCCTGTCCTGGTTGTTCTGGCAGGTGGGGAGCGGCCCGTTTCTCGGCGGCGGCTTCGGGCATTTCTATGCCTATGCGCCCGAGAAGCTGGAATATCCGATCGACCGCTTCGCCATGGAAGCCAAGCGGCAGCTCGATGTTCTCGACCAGCGCCTGGCGGTCAGCGAATATGTCGCGGGCCCGGAATTCACCGTCGCGGACATGGCGATCTGGCCCTGGTATGGCCTGCTCGCCCGCGGCGAACTTTATGGCGCCGGTGAGTTCCTCCAGGTGCAGGATTACCGCAACCTCCAGCGCTGGACGGCGCAGGTCGGGTCCAGGCCCGCGGTGCAACGCGGCGCCATGGTGAACCGGGTCAGCGGCGACCCGTCGCGCCAGCTCCGCGAAAGGCACTATGCCAGCGACTTCGCGGCAGTCCCCGGCCCGGCCGGCGCGCCGCCGAAGTAGAGGAGCGGGGCGGCGGGCTCCTGGCATGCTGGCGTGAGGCTCCTTCACGGCGGGCCAGCCGCCGCCGATCGCAGCAGCCAGTTGGCGCCGCCCCGCGCTTTCGGGCATCACTGGGCCTGATGGAGGAGGCGCAGGATGCAGGAGATTCCAAGGTTGAGCTTCCCTGGGGGCAGCCTGCTGGCCGCCATGCTGGGCGAGCAGGCCCCGGTGGACATCCGGCGCGCCGCGCGGCGCCTGCGCGCGGAGGGCGCGCCCGCCCTGGCGGTCGATGACGACATCGCTGCCCTGGCACGCGGGCTGGCCTTGTCCGAGGTATCGCGCTCGCCCGCCGTGCTGGAGGCCCTGCCGCCGCTGTTCTGGCTCGAAGCGCCACGGCAGGGGGAATCCGGTGCGCGCGGGGCCAGCGGATGGGTCATCGAGAAGAAGCGGGGCGGGCTCACCGTCCGGTTCTTCAGCCTTGCTCCCGGCCCCACGGCCATACCTGAGACGCAGGGGACCGCGACGGTGCCATTCGGCCCGGGCGCGCAGGAGGAGGACGAGGAGATCCGCTCCGTGAGAGGGCTGGTCACCGCCATCAGCCTGCCGGAGATGCTGGGGCAGATGGGGGAGAGTTCTCCCGTCGTGCTGATGCCCGCCGATGCATCCGGGCAGGAGGCCAGCTTCCTGCGCGGCTTCAGGTTGTCCGTGGCGGTATCGCCGGATTCGGTGCCGACCTGAGCCTGCCTCGTCACGGCGGGGCTGCCGCGTGCGGCGTGGCCATCCTCTGCGGCGGCCACGCCCGCATGCCTCTCACCCGATGTTCCCCGACGCATGCCTCGGCCAGAGGTGGCTGCGCCAGGCGCCCAGCACCAGCAGCGTGGCAAGGATGCCCACCGTGCCGTAGATGGCCGTGGTCGCCGGAAAGCCCAGATGGTCGATCAGAGGCCCGGAGCAGAGCAGCCCGATCGGCAGCCCATAGACCGCCAGCGTGCGCATGCCCATGATCCGGCCGCGCAAGGCCGGAGGCGCACCGCGCAGCAGCAGCACCGCCATGGGGAGCAGGCACAGCATCTGCATGACGCCGATCAGCGGCAAGAGCAGCAGCCCGCCGGCCAGGCTGTCGATCTGGCCGAACAGGATCACCAGCCCGTGCCAGACCACGCTGAAGACCAGCATCATGCGCGCGGGCTGCGCCGCCCTCCCCATCCGGCTGAGCATGAGCGAGCCCAGGATGCCGCCCCCCGCGACGGCCGCGACCAGGTAGCCCAGCCCCGCCTGGGTGGTGCCGTATACGTCCCGTGCCACATAGGGCAGCAGGCCCAGCGTGAAGGGATAGGCGGTGAGGTTGATCAGGAAGGCCATCAGCATCGCAGCGAGTTGCGGCGGCGCCTGCCACACCGTCTGCGCCGCCTCCCACAGGCCACGCAGCGGCGAGGGCGATGCCGCCGCCCCGGGCCCCCGCTCTGCCGCCCGCGTCGCCGTGACGCCCAGCGTCAGCAGCATGCCCAGCACATAGAAGATCACCACCATGATATAAGCCTGCCCCATGCCAAGCAGGGCCACGATGCTCGCCCCGGCTAGGGCGCCGCAGACACGCGCCAGATCCGACGTGATGCGTGACAGCCCGATGGCGCTGGTCAGCCGGTCCTCCGGCATGGTCTCGCCGATCAGCACGTTGCGGATTCCCATATCGGAAGGGCGGATCAGCCCCGCGATTCCGGCGATGACCAGTGCCAGCACCGGTGTCAGCATGTCCGTCAGCACCAGCGCCGCCAGGATGGCCGCCAGCAGCGCGTAGGCCGCACGCATCAGGCACATCACGTTGCGGTGCCCGAGGGCGTCACCCGCCAAGCCGAAGAAGGGCGCGATCAGCGTCCCCAGGAACTGCAGCGAGCCGAACAGCGTCACCAGCAGCACGGAATTGGTCTGCACCACAATGTACCAGCCGAGGATCAGGGTCTCCATCTCGAAGGCCCAAGAGGTCATCAGGTCGGCCGACCACTGGAAGCGATAGCTGCGGATCGCAAAAGGTGAGCGCGTCCGGGCGCAACGCGCAGCGGTCATTCAGCGGCCCCCGCCCGAGCGCGGCCGCATGTGAGTGCTGTTGTTCCGGTCATGACGATCTCCCTCGCCCGCCAGCATCCCCCCGATGCCGCCCCTCAGCAACCGGGGCCGGCGACGCGGCAGTCCCAGGCTTGCCAAGCGCGGGCGGGCCATGCGCCAGGAGGCGATCGAGCGCGCCATGGAGAGCGAGGCAGGCTGCAAACGGGTGATGCGACGCATCGCCGCCGCGCGCGGCGCCACAGCCGGCTGATGGCCAAGGCGGTCGAGGACCACGCCCTCCGTCACCTGGTCGACCCAGAGAAGCACTGTGGCGTTCTCAACCAAGACGCGGCCGAACAACTGCCCGACCTCGTCCGCGCTTCCCTGAAGTGAAGGCCGGCCCGTGGCCTTCTCTGAGCTGCTCCAGCAGGGGCGGACCATGCCTGCTCTTCATTCCCTCCGCCACCCCGCTCGGCGCCGTGCAGGGGCTGGAGCCGGACCATTCCAGGTCCATGACGACCGCCTTCATCGTCGCCATTTGGGGCAGCGTGCCCCAGGGCCATCTTGCTCGGCCTTTCGGCGGCGTTGCCATGCGCTGGTCGCGGGGGCGGTGGCCCTTCCCGGCCTGCACTACGCCAACAGCTCCGATGTCGAGACATCCGAGCCGTACTTCCAGCTCGCTTCAGCTGTGATCGTTGTCGGCCTCGCTGTGGTGATGGTCTCGATCGGCGTCGCGGAGACTATCGGCATCCGCCATGCAGAGCGCCGCTGGTCCGGCCTGTTCAACCGTGTCGCGCGGCGGGCGCCCTCTGTCTCGGCCGCGCCGATCCTGGTGATCGGCCTCTACATCGGCTGAAGCGGCTGGTCTGCCCTTGACCTTTACGGACGCTTCACCGCCCCGCCATTCGCCTGGCAACCTCCCGGCCCCAGTCCCCGATCAAGAGCCAGAAACCTATGCGTTGCATTGACAAAACGAGATATCGCGCTACGGTGCTATGATCAAAAAAGATACTTTAACATATAATTAAGAAAATTGCGGCTGGTGTAAGTTCTCCGGAGGGGACTGATGTGACCACCATCGGTGAAAGAAATCGCAATCGTTCCGTTTCATTCCGAACCGAGCAACTGGATGCGTCGCATGGAATGGCCGCACTTTGCGTGGTGCTGAACCACTATGTTCAGATGGTTCCGGAAACCATACGGCAAGCCGTGAGCGTATCCGGCCTGGGCAATGTGGAGGGCTGGACCAGCCGATGGAAATGGCTGCGCTATACGCCGCTCAGGCTGATGATCAGCGGCCAAGCAGCTGTCATGATGTTCTTCGTGCTGAGCGGCTTTGTGCTGTTCGCGAGCTTGCACGGCCGGGGCGGCATCTCCTGGACCTCTTTCCTGTTCAGGCGCTTCAACCGCATCTATGTGCCCTTCGCGGCGGTCATCAGCGCGGCTGCATTGGCCTACCAGTCTGCAGATCCAGTCCCGTCAACCGTCAGTAGCGACTGGCTCAACGGCCTGCTGTTGACGCCAGGGACCTACTCGTTCCCAGCGCACCTTCTGATGACTGGCGAGCCTGAAGGCATGACGCTGAATCTGGCGGTTTGGACATTGATTCACGAGATGCGGGTCGCATTGTTCATTCCTGCCCTGTTCGTCCTTTGTCAGGCGGCAGGTGCCATCGAGGCCACGGCATTTCTTCTTGCAAGCTTCGATCGAGTGAGGGCCGACTTCCCTGTTGGTCTCGGCGCATGCCTCGTCGTTTCCCTCTGCCTTTCGTCCAACCTGGTCACCCGCACGCTCAATTCACGGCTGCCGCGATGGCTGGGACGGATCTCCTATAGCCTGTATCTCGGTCACCTACCCATCCTCATCGTGGCCCTCGGTGCCGGCGCACCATTGATTGCGCTGCCTCTCGTGATGACGATGATCTTGGTGGTGTCTGCGCTGATGTACCGGTTTCTGGAAGCACCGGCTCCGGCACCCAGATGGAAGCGAGCACAACGCCATGTCGACTGATCGCACCCCAGAATCAGTGCTGCTCCGGCCCAGTAATCTCATGCGTCACATTACCTCTCAGCGAGTGTGCCTCACCCAGATCCCCCCAACCGATCCACCGTTCGTTCAATGAGAAGGCGAGATCCATCATGATCGGATATGCCCAGCTCCGCCCCGGATCAGGCTTCAACATCCGCAATGCGGCCATGTACTACACTCAGCGCCTTGTGACTTGGCGTGGCCCCCGGCGCTTGGTGTGCCGCAGCCTCGCGGCCGCAATCAGGCTCCGGCACGGGCGGAGCGAAGGTCCGGTCACATCGGCCGCCCACCGATCAGCCCAGGATCTGGAACGCGACGGACTGGCGATGATGCCTCGCTTCGCCATTCCAGGCGGAGTGAAAGGCATCACGGAGTTTCTGCGCGGCGAGAATGTGGTGGGACCGGACGGCCGCCTTGTGCGGCTGGAAGATCTGCCACCCGGCACGCGGATGGCTTCCTATCCCCTTGCCTCGGTCGTCGCCTGCCCAGGGCTGATGGCCGCCATCAACGACCCGGCAGTCCTGCAGATCGCTTCCGAGTATCTCGGTTGCAAGCCGACACTTTCGAGCCTCGGCGTCCGCTGGTCCTTCCCTTCTCCGGCACGCCCTGCGGAAACCCAGCTCTTCCATCGTGACCCCGATGACTGGCGTTTCCTGAAGCTTTTTGTTTATCTCACGGATGTTGACGCGGAATCAGGTCCCCACGCCTATGTTCTCGGCTCTCATCGGACGGCGGCGACCTTGCGGGCCAAGCCGTTCCAGCGAGACGCCCTGGTCCAGGCATATGGCGCGGACAAGATCCAGATGGTTACCGGGCCAGCCGGCACGACCTTCATGGCGGACACGCACGGCATCCACATGGGCGTGCCCCCCAGCGCAACTCCGCGCCTGATTCTGCAGGTGCAGTATTCGCTGCTGCCGATCTTCGCCTTTCGGTACGAACCCGTCAAACCCACAGGCCGACTACAGTTGGATAAGTATGTTAACCGCTTGGTTGTTGCCTGAGCGCGCGTTGTAGCGGTGGCAGCGCGCTTCACTCCTTTCCCGTCTCAGATCCTGTTAACGCTCGGCCGGCCGTTAGAGCCGCAACTGGGCGTTCAACATACCAGGCAGGCATCCAGAGCCACCCGGTCCACACAACAAGTCTTGGCCATTGCGCTCGGTGGTCTGCTGAATGGGCGCTACATTCGTGCCCGACGCCTGTGCGGCAGATGCCGGCCATCGATCTGACCCTTGGTGTGGCTTCGCCAACAATTCTGGCGAGGATCTTCGCGGCCGCTGGCGTGTCCATCGCAAGGTGACCATTGCCGAGCTGAGGCAGCTTCGCCCAAACAACCAGATAACCCAGCAGATCTTCATCTAGGGCTCAAGGAGGCTCCGCTCATGTCCTCGCGACGGCGGCGGCAACACCCGATCGGACCAAGGCTGACATGGGCGGGAACAAGCAGACCCAGACCGGCCGGACGAAGGTAACAGGCGTCGATCCGCTGGTGCTGGCTTATCTCGGCGAGGCTAGGTGTGCGCCGCACAAAGTCAGAGCACCAGATGTGTGGGCACTTGCACTCATGTCCTGCTTGCACTTGCCTCGTCCATAGCTTCATCCTTCCGGCATAATCCTTGGGGGACAACCCATGCGCCTTCCGGTTCTGTGTGGCAGCCTTGCCGCAGCCTTCGCCGCTGGAGTTCTGGTGACCCGCATCATCCCTTCGGCCGAGGCTCAGTCCTCCCCACCGCAACTGACCGCCCAGATCGTGAACCTTCTGACGCTCAGCGAGGATGAGATAGGGCCGCTGGCTCCCAATGCCGATCTGCGCTCCCGGACCCTGGTGGCGCTGCCGGAGGGCACAGTCGCGGTCCAGAGCGGCAATGTGGTGAAGCACTTCCACGCAGATGCCAACGAGATCCAGCTCATCCTGGCTGGCGCGGGGTCATTCTGGCTGGGCGACAAGGAGCAACAGGTGAAGGCAGGGGATCTGATCGTGATCCCCAAGGGTACTCCGCATGCTGGTTCCAGGGCCTCGGCCGGCCGCTTCCGATCTCTGGCCATCAAGCTGCCGCCTCAGCAGAGTGGCGATGTGCATCCCGTGCCATAGTTGGCGAGGCGGGCCCAGGCACTCAGATCGGCTTGTTCATCCTAGGCCTGTGGCTGGTCTGCCGATCTGAAGGTGCCGCAACCGGTCACCAGCGCCGCCGCCGGCCCTTGCCGCATCTTCGAACCTGTCGCGCCAGGGCTCATCGTCATGGCGGTGAGCTTCCCCGCGCCAACAGTTGGAACCCGATGCATGGATCTGGAACTCGAGGGCAAGGTGGCGGTGATCACCGGAGGGACGCGCGGCATCGGGCTGGCGGCCGCGCGGCTGCTCGCGCGGGAGGGGGCCGACGTGGCCCTGGTGTCGCGCCATGCCGACGAAGCCGCCCGGGTGGCCGATGACATCGCCCGCATGACAGGCCGCCGCACCCTGGGCTTGGCAGCGGACACCACGGATGATGCGGCAGTGGCTATCATGGCGGTCGCCGTGGAGCGTGAAATGGGCGGCGCCCACATCCTGGTCAATTGCGCCGCCGAGCCAGCCGGGCAGAAAGCGGTGCCCGCGCCCTCCGAGGCGGAATGGGCCTCCCTGGCGTCGCACATGGACACCAAGGTCATGGGCTACCTGCGGTGTGCCCGCGCCCTGCTGCCTTTGATGCGCCGGGCCGGATGGGGCCGCATCATCAATGTCAGCGGGCTGGGCGCGCGCCGGACCGGCGATGTGGTGGGTGCCATCCGCAACGTCGCCGTGGTTGCCTTGGCGAAGAACCTGGCCGATGAGCTGGCGGGCACCGGCATCGCGGTCACCACGGTACACCCGGGCCTGACCCGTACGGAGAAAGTGGACGCCATGCTCAAGTCCCGCGCCCAGGTGGAAGGCCGCAGCTTGGGCGAAGTGGAAGCCTCCCTGGCAGCGAATGTGCTGATGGGCCGCCTCCCCACTGCGGAGGATGTGGCCCAGGTGATTGCCTTCCTGGCTTCTCCCCGCTCTGTCACGGTCAACGGTGTCGCGATCGATGTGGGTGGCGGCCTGCGCGGGGCCATCAACTACTGAGTTCCGCACTCCGGGTGGAGAGCCGGCGCCTGTTGTCCACGGGCCCTGGAAAGGACTGGCAGCCTTCGGCTGGACCGCACCTTGGCTCTTCGGTCAAGCAAACAGCCGTCATGTCCGCTCCCGATATGGAGCGGCGTCCAGGAGGTGCGTCTTTCCAGCCGCAGAACCACCCCTGGTGGCAGCTCGTCGCCCATCGTGCCGGGCGCGGCGTTATTATCGTGCTCTGCCCCTGCAATAGCTTCTGCCCCACACCATGTTGCATTGCGGCATAACGCAACGGCCCACAGCCTGCGCTGCCAAAGGGGCAACCATGACTTCCAAGCTAGACCTTAGCGCGCTCATCCGCTTCCAGCGTCTGCGGCAGCGCGCGTCAAGCAGGGCCGGCACAGCGCCTTCCGGCGATGGCCGGCTGGTTGAGATCACCGGCTTCGGGTCGAATCCAGGCGAGTTGCGGATGTTGGCCTATGTGCCGCCGGGTCTGCCGCAGGGCGCGCCTCTGGTGGTCGCCCTGCACGGATGCACGCAGACCGCGGGTGGCTATGACCTCGGGTGTGGCTGGTCCGACATGGCGGATCGCTGCGGGTTCGCCCTGCTGATGCCAGAGCAGCGCCGGTCCAATAATGCGCATCTCTGCTTCAACTGGTTCGAGCCCGGCGACACCAGGCGTGGTGCGGGTGAGGCGCTTTCCATCCAGCAGATGGTCGCGCGAATGGTGCAAGATGACGGGCTGGACCCGGCCCGCGTCTTCATCAGCGGGCTTTCGGCCGGCGGTGCCATGACGGCAGTCATGCTTGCGACCTATCCCGAGGTCTTCGCAGGAGGCGCTTTGGTGGCGGGGCTGCCCTACGGCGTGGCACACGGTGTGGGCGAGGCGCTGAAGGCGATGTCGCGGCCGGGCAACCTGACCGGGAAGCTACGGGGTGACGCGGTGCGCGCGGCGAGCCGGCATTCCGGGCCCTGGCCTCGCGTCGCGGTGTGGCATGGAGATGCGGACAGCACGGTCCACCCTGACAATGCACAGGAAAGTGTGAAGCAGTGGCTCGACCTCCACGGGCTGGCAGGAGTGGCACCTCAGCAGAGCCGGGGCGCGGCAGGACATTCCATCACGCGCTGGGCCAGGAATGATGGGCAGGTACAGGTCGCTTTGCACCGTGTGCCTGGCCTTGGCCATGGAGTTCCGCTTGCCCCGGGACGGGAAGCGGGATGTTGTGGACGGGCCGGACCCTATCTGCTGGATGTAGGACTGTCGTCCACCCATGCCATCCTGGAGTTCTGGGGGCTGGAAGCAGAGGGCCCTGCTTTGCCCGACATGGAAGTGATTCCGCCTGGCGCGCCAGAGCCTCCCAGGCAGGCCACGCCGGCGGGGACGCGGGATTGGTCGGACCTCGTGTCTGCCGAAGGCCCGGGAGCCGTGATCACAAAAGCTTTGCGTGCGGCAGGGCTGATGAAAGGCTGATGCTTTCGGGCGCTGTGGCCAAGTCCTGATGATGTTGCACGAACATCGGCACCTTTCGCGGGAAGCCAAGGATCACGTCACGCCCCAACAGCTCTGACAAGGAGAGCCGCCCGCCGCAGTGATGTAGAGTTCCGGCGCCAGGGGAGGAACCCCGATGCCGGACGGCCCCTCTCCGACCCCGCCGCATCGGGAACGCCGGGTGCTTCGTAAACTGCATAAAGCACCCGCCCTTCCTGCGGCTGCTCTGGCACCGCCGACCCTGGCCAGAACGCGCAGACACCGGGCCGATCACCGCGGTAGGGCGAGGACAGGGGAACTGCGGCGGTGACGCTGCGCCCTGGTTTGGGCAGACTGTCTCCCGGATCGGCCCGCGAGAGGCCGGGGAGGAGACGTATCCATGCTGACTCGACGCCATTTTGGCAGCCGAACCGCCACCCTTGCCCTCACCGCCACCGGGCTTGCCCTTGCCCGCCCGGCGCTGGCCGCGTTTCCGGACCGGCCTATCACCGTCATTGTTCCCTTCGCCCCCGGCGGTGCGAACGACCTCGCCGGCCGCCTCCTGGCGGATCGCATCGGCCCGCTTCTCACCGCCGAGGGGCGTGCCCTGGTGGAGAACCGCCCGGGCGGCGGCAGTGCGATCGGGGCGGATTACGTCCGCCGCTCCCGTCCGGACGGCTATACGCTGCTGGTGGGCTCCGCTTCCACCCTTGCCGTCGCGCCTGCCTCCGGCGCCAGCGCCGCGCGCTACCACCCCACGGAGGACTTCACGCCGATCACGGTCGTCGGCACCAGTCCGCTCGGCGTCGTGGTGCCGGCTCACTCCGGCATCACCACGCTGCAACAGCTGGTCGACCGGCTGCGCGCCCAGCCGGGGCGGATCGCCTATGCCAGCTCCGGCGTCGGGGGCGTGGCTCATCTCGGCGCCGACTACCTGGCGAATCTTGCCGGCACCAGCGCGCAGCACATCCCTTATCGCGGCGGCTCACAGACCGCGGAGTCCCTGATCAAGGGAGAGACGCTCTACGCCGTGGACCAGCTCGGCTCCGTTGTCGGCCAAGTGCGCGACGGCGCGCTGCGGTTGCTGGCCGTCACCACCCGCCAGCGCGACCCCAACTTCCCGGACGTGCCGACCGTCGCGGAAGCGGTGCTGCCGGATTACGAGCTGACCACCTGGACGGTGATGGTCGGCCCTAAGGGCATGCCGGACGACATCGCCGGCGCGCTAAGCAAGGCCGCCAATGCGGCACTTGCCGAGCCCCGCGTGCGCGAGCGGCTGGAAAGCACCGGCACCACCCCCGTGCTGGACAGCACCCCCGCCTCCACCAGCGCCTTCCTGGACCGCGAATTCGCGCTCTACCGGAACATCGTCCAGCGCATCGGTCTCAAGCTGGACTAGGACGGCCCGAAGCGGTCTGGCCGCTTCCGGCCAGACCGCTCCCAGGGAATGAGCCAAGCGGACCGCCTTCATGCCTGCCTCCGGACGGGGCGGGCACCCGGAAGACGCCCTCTTTCCGGCCAAGCCAGCCGCCTCAGCGGCCCGGGCCAGCAACTGGCGCGATCACACCCTGTCGCCACGCCCCTCGTCCCAATGATGGATGGCTGGCGCTGCTGCCGAACTCCCCAGGGACCTCCTCCTCAGCTCCTGTGCAGCACGGTTCAACGTGGATGAACTCTTGATATGATACGGCTGTATCATCTAGACACGTTCCATGGTTGCTTCTGGCTGGCTGCTCTTCACCTACAAGGTGCCCTCTGAGCCTGCCCCACCGCGCATCGCGGTATGGCGAAAGCTCAAGGGCATGGGCGCCGTCTATCTGCAAAGCGGCCTTTGCCTGTTGCCCAGGACCGAGGAGCATGTGCGGCGCCTGAAGATGCTGGAGAACGACGTCTCCGAGGCAGGCGGCGAGGCAGTGATCCTGGAAACAACCGCGTTGGACCGGACGCAGGAGGAAAAGGTGCTCGCCCGCTTCCGGGCCGATCGGAATGAGGCATACCGCGAGTTCCTCGAAAAGTGCGGCGATATGGAAGCCGAGATCGCCAAGGAGAGGGCGGCGAACAAGTTCAGCTACGCCGAGCTGGAGGAGAACGAAGTTGACCTCAAGAAGCTTCGCGGCTGGCTTGCCAAGATCACCAGGCTCGACTTCTACGGCGCTCCCCTCGCTGCCGAGGCGACGGAGCGCCTGCGCGCCTGCGAGGCGCTGCTCGATGCCTATGCCCGGCAGGTCTTCGATGCGCATGACGAGAACCGGTAGAGGCTGCCACCATGGATGACGCGGCCGCGGTTGTCGTGCGGTGTTCCTGAAAGTTTACGGACGCCATGTCTGCATTATTCTCTAAGCCACCGGCAGCAACCGTTCTGGTCGTTGATGATGAGCCATTCATCCGCATAGTGATCGCGGAAGCCTTGGACGGTGCGGGGCATTTTGCCATCGAGGCCGAGAATGCCGATGTGGCGATGGATCTACTGCATGCAGACCCGGGCATCGATGTTCTGATCACCGATATGCATCTGCTGGGCAGCTTCAATGGGCAACAGCTGGCGACGAAAGCCTATAGCATCATTCCTGCCTTGAAGGTCATCTTCATGACAGGGGATTGCGTGACGGCTTCGAGGATTTCCAAGCATCCAGGCCCCGGCGATGGGGTGTTGGTCAAGCCCTTCCGTCTCGAAGATCTATTACGGATGGTAGAAGCCTGCTTGAAGCCATTGTAGAGGTGGACCCATCTCAGGGTGTGGGCATGGAGCAGATCAACACATTCACGCTCTTGGTGGCGCGCGAAGAACTTGAAAATCTCAGGTTGCAGGCAGCAGCACTGATCCGCCACCCCGATGCCGGCCCCACCATCCTGCTTCTGAACCACATCGAGGCTGCGCTCGATGAGGCAGATCGGCTGGCCGACATGCTCGGCTCTAAGATTGCGCCCATGCCCTGGTGGCAGGCCTTCGGCCCGAACTCTAAAGGAGCAGGACGGCGCTAGATCGGGCCGATGGCGCTAAGATGACTATGCCGGAAATCATGGCTGCATCCAGCGGGCAATCTGCTCATGCTCTGGCCCAAGCAGGAAAGGCTCCGGAAGCGAAGGCGGTCATCGAACGCCAGCGCCAGATCAAAGGCCGGATCTGCGCCGGGCATCCCAGCCATTCTCCGGCGGCAGCAGAGCGGCGCCGAGTGGCGCAGCAGGCCATCGGCGGACACATGCTCCTCCAGATTGAAGCCGTAGAACAATGCCTCTCGCCGGACCTGCCGTTCGGCCATCACCGCTGTGCTCTCCGCTGTCTGGAAAGACAGGATCAGCGCCGCTCTGAAGCCTCAACCCATTTTTTCAGCATCATCGATGGAAAGCGGTTGCAGCTTCCCGCCCGCTGCTTTGGATCAGCAGCGCGCCACCGCGGTGCTACCCTCGTTCCAACGCCAACAGGGCGCCGAACCAGGAATCAGCACGCCACCTACCCAGCGGGCAGAAGGCGCCAGGGACAACCAGTCCACCTCCCCGGCCAGCACAGCACGGCCCAGGGCGGTGATCGTCAGGACCTCCTTGGCCCAGCTTCGCTCCTCGGCCTCAAAGGCGCCGGTGAAGACGGGGCGCTCGACCTGCCGCATATTCTCCAGGACGTCGTGGAAGATCAGGTCCGTCATCCAGGGGAGCGGCTCGCGCTCCAACATCAGGGCGCTGAATACCTGACCGGCCGTCCGCGCGCACTCGGCAAGCAGGCCGAGGATCAGGCGCTGGGTCAGGCTCAGCCCATCCCTTGTCCACGGGAGTTCCCGGCAGTGTCGCAGCACCGCTTCGCCGAGCTGCGGAATGCCAGCCGTACCACGCGCGCCCAATGTGGCGAGCGTCGTCGGATCGGGCTCACGCAGCGCGTCCCACACCGACCGGCCTGTTGCCAGCGCCTCGGCCGGGACCGGCATCCGTTCCGCCCAGAGAAGGTGGAGTGCTTCCGGTGGTAGCTGCCCAAGGCCGATGAAGCGCATGCCACCTGGGAAGCGCGCGGGCGAAATCAGTTCCAGGCGGAGTGGCCGCCGCTCTGCGAATGCCGCGAGGCATCGAGCCAAAATGAGCTGGTCGTAAGTGTCGTGCTCGAACCACAGGATGATGCGCTCATAGCGCTCCGCCGAGGAGCACAACCCTTCCTCCGCATGCCTCAGTTTGGCGGCGATTGTCACAAGGTCCATGCCGGCCCCCGCACCGTAGGCGCGTGAGATGAAGCCTGCTCGCTCTTCCTGCCAGTTTGCGTCGTTCCTGACCGGGCCCTGGCAGAGCGGATCGGAGTATTCGAGGAAATCCCCTGCGAAGCCTGCTTGTTTCAGGCCCTGCCCGATATCGGAGCCGCAGCGGATATGAAGGGTGGTCATATCGCGGTCCGGCGCGAGATCGCCACCCTGGATCAGGGCCCAGCTTCGATCCATGGCGGCGATATGCGCCTTGAGGCGGGACCAGCTCGGCAGGCCCAGCTCGCGTGCGACAACGAGTTGCGCCTCGCTGAGCGGCACGGCTCCACCTGGCGGCGTGCCCTGAAGGTCCGACCATCGGGGATGGTGGCTTCGGAAGCGGCGCAGGGCCTCGGCCTCACCGGCTCGCAGCCCTTTGAGCAGTTCTTTGGCGCGCTTGCGCTGCTGCTCAAGGTTCAGGCGGAACGGAGATGCGGCGCGTTGCGCCGCAGGCTCAGGGATGGACGGATCGGACAAGGTAGGCCCCTTCCTCGTGTCTGCGTCCGCCGATCAGACAGGAAAGGGTGGGTAGATAGCCGTACCACTCTTCATGAGCGTGGGCGCAGCCCTTTCCGCGGACACGGAGGCTCCGATCAAGCCCTCCGACCAAATCACCAAACAACGGGGAGCTGTCAAGAAGGTCCGCTCCGGGTGACAGCCACGCTCGCCCCGGATTGTGGCAGATCCTCACCGGAGCGCGCCGGCCGAGGATGATTATGCTGCTGAACCGCAGGAAAGGTGTGGCTTGGCTGCTTCGGAGCAGTGACGCGATCATTGTATACAGCCGAAGGGCCAAGCCCGGCCGCTGGCCAGAATCTCGGGTCTGGTCCACCTTGCCGTGATGACGCCCGACGCTGTTCCCGAATCGCCAGGCTCCGTTGGGGAGGCGCCATCGCCTTCCTTGTGGCGGATCTTCCCGCCGATCCTGCTGCCCATCTTTCTCGCCGTGGTGGACGGTACCATCGTGGCGGCAGCCCTTCCCGCCATGGCCGGAGCCTTCGGCGAAGTGGAGCGGTTATCCTGGGTGGTGGCATCCTACCTCCTGGCCAGCACCGTGGCGGCCCCGGTATATGGGCGGCTGGGCGATGCTTTCGGACGGCGGCGCCTGCTGCTCGTGGCGCTGGTGCTGTTCGTGGTGGCCTCGGTGCTATGCGCCTTGGCGCAAGGTATCCTGTCGCTGACGGCGGCGCGGGTCCTGCAAGGCTTCGGCGGCGGGGGGCTGATGGTGCTGTCCCAGGCGCTGCTCGGCGAGAACGTGCCGCGGCGCCAGCTCGGCCGCGCGCAGGGCATCCTGGCCGCGGTGATCGTGGCCTCCTCCACCTTCGGCCCCGTCGCGGGCGGGGTGCTGACGCAGTTCTTCGGCTGGCCCTCGGTGTTCCTCATCAACCTGCCGCTGGGCGCAGTGGCCATGCTGCTGGTGCTGCGCCTGCCGGCCCATGCCGCCAGGGGCAAGCGGGGCGGCTTCGACTGGGCAGGCCTACTGCTGTTCGCCGGCTTCGTGGTGCCGCTGCTGCTGGCGCTGGAACAGATGCAGCGCCTCGACGCTGCCATGCTGCTGGGTATTGTGGCCAGCCTTGGCGTGTCGCTGCCCTGCCTGGTGCTCCTCCTCCGGTTCGAGCGGCGGGCGGCGCAGCCCCTGTTCCCGCTGGAGATGCTGCGGCGCCCTGCCATGTGGCGCGCCAATGCCATGGCCGCCTGCTCCGGCGCTCTGCTGGTCAGCGAGGTGACACTGCTGCCGATCCACCTGCAGGCGGTGGACGGCGCTTCGGCGGCCCGGATTGGCCTGCTGATGCTGCCGCTGACGGCAACGGTTGGGATGGGCTCGCTGGTAACCGGATGGCTGGTGACCCGCACCGGACGCCTGGCGATCTTCCCCGCGATCGGACAGACGGCGGCAGCGCTGGGCCTGTTGCTGGTGGCCTTCGGGCACCACCAGGTCGGAGCCGCGCTAGGCCCCTGGGGCTTGCCGGCGATGCTTGCCCTTGTCGCGGTGTTCCAGGGCTCGGCGATGCCGGTGGCGCAGGTCACGGCTCAGGCGCTGGCGCCGCCCGCCATGCTGGGAGCGGCGGCAGCCTCGGTGCAGCTGTCGCGATCGGTTGGATCGGCCGTGGGCGTCACGCTTGTGATCGGCGCCTTGTTCGCGATCCTGAGCCAGGATGGCGCAACCGCCGCGGTCTTCGCCCAGATGGTTCAGCACGGCCCCGCTGCCCTGGCCGGCTTGCCGGATGCGATACGTGCCACGACGGCGGCCCGGATTGACTCTGGCTTCAGCGTCGCCTTCATCGTCGTGGCAGCCTTCGCGGTCATGAACGCGCTGTTCGCATGGACCCTGCCGCTGCGGCGAATCTAGACGCGCCTGGGTTGGGTCCGCGGCCCGTGCCCTGTTGCTGGGTGGCAATGCGGGCGGCTGATGACGATTCAGTTTTCCGCGCGGGCGGGCTATGTCGCCATGGCCTTTCTGGAGATCAGCAAAATTCTGTACCCAGGAGGCGGCACAAGGCCTCACAGGCCATGCGTTGTGTCATCCGGGCGCGGCAGGGATGGCGGGCGGCATGGCCTCGGCCGGGGAGCAAAAGCTATGGCTGGAGGTGCGTGGTGCGGCGGTCATGATGAGGGGCTGGCTCCCGGTTCGCCATCATCAGGCCTGGCGTGCCAGCGTCTGCCCCCTTGCAGGGGCAGCCGTTGATGCAGCTTGACCGGGATAGCTTCCAGCCTTTGCGGTCCGATGGCGGCCTTGTGCTGTTCCGCTCCGGCATCCTTGGCCAGCAGGGCAAGGTCCTGGTTCTGGCACCAGCGGCAGAAGGCGCTGACGCCTTCGTGGAACGCAGGATCCGCCACGAGTTTGAGCTGACGGATCGCCTGTCGTCAGACTGGTCAGCACGGCCCTTGCAAAGCATCATCCTGGACCGCCAGCCCGCGCTCGTGCTGGCCGATGCCGGTGGCGACCCTCTCAATCCGGCGGCCACCGGTCCGCTGCCACTGGGCCGTTTTCTGCGCATCGCCGCCAGCGCCGCGGCGGCCCTCCGGCAGATGCACAGCAGCGGCCTGATCCATCGGGACATCAAGCCTGGCCATCTCCTGGCCAATGCGGCGGGGGACGTGCGGCTGACCGGTTTCGGCATCGCCTCGGACCTGAACCATGCCCGCCAGCAACTGGTCGCACCGGCACTGATCGAGACATCCCTCGCCTATATGGCGCCGGAGCAGACCGGCCGGATGAACCGTTCGATCGGCACCCGCAGCGACCTCTACGCTCTTGGCGTCACGCTTTATGAACTCCTCAGCGGCCGGCTTCCCTTTGAGGCTCGCTCGCCGATGGAATGGGTCCATTGCCATGTTGCACGGCCGCCCTTGCCGCTGCCGGACCCCATCGTGTCGCGCGCCCCCGCTTTGGCTGCCATCATCATGAAGCTCCTCTGCAAGGCCGCGGAGGACCGGTATCAGACCGCCGGCGGGCTGGAAGCCGACCTGCGCCGCTGCCTGGCGGCGGAGGAGCCGGTCGCGGCCTTTCCCCTCGGCCAGACCGACGTGCCGGACCGCCTGCTGGTACCTGAGCGGCTCTATGGGCGGGAACGGGAACTGGCCGTGCTGAATGCCGCGCTGGGCGCGGTGGTGGAGCATGGGCCGCCGCGCATGCTGCTGGTGTCGGGCCCGGCCGGCATCGGCAAATCGGCGCTGGTGCAGGAGCTGCGGGCGGCGCTGCTGCCCGTGCGCGGCATCCTCGCCGCAGGGAAATGCGAGCAATACCGCCACGCCATCCCCTATGCGGCGATTGGGCAGGCTTTCCAGCGCGTCATGGTCCGCCTGCTCGGCAGTGGCGCGGCCGATCAGGCTGAATGGCGGAACCTGCTACGAGGCGCGCTGGGCCGCAATGGCCGCCTGCTGACCAACCTGATGCCGGAACTGGCACGGCTGATCGGCGAGCAGCCGCCGGTCGAGCCACTGCCGCCGGCGGAGGAGCGGCTGCGCTTCCAGCGTGTCTTCCGCGCCTTTCTCGGCGTCCTGGCGCAGAAGACGCACCCGCTGGTGCTGTTCCTGGACGACCTGCAATGGCTGGATGGCGAAAGCCTGGCCCTGTTGCGCGCGCTGGCGGAGGACTGTCCCCGCCACCTTCTGCTCATCGGCGCCTATCGGGACGCTGAAGTCCCGCCCGGGCACCCCGTGGCGGAAGGCCTGGCCGCCATCCGGCAGGCGGGCATGGCGGTGGAGGATCTGGTGCTGGCGCCGCTGCCGGCGGCGGAGCTGCGGCAGTTCATCGCGGACGCGCTGCACAGCACCCCCGCCGCCGTGCTGCCGCTGAGCGATGCCATCAGCGCCAAGACCGGCGGCAATCCCTTCTTTGTTGGCCAGTTCATGACCAGCCTGGTGGAGGAGAAGGCGCTGCAGTTCGACCATGCGGCGCCGGGCTGGCGCTGGCGGATCGACCGTGTCGATGCCAGGGGCGTCACCGAGAATGTGGTGGACCTGATGGGCGAGCGCCTGGTCCGCCTGCCGGAGGCGCCGCGGGCCCTGCTGGCCACCCTCGCCTGCCTGGGCGGCATGGTGGCGGAGGACCGGCTGGCCCTGGCGCATGGCGCGGCGCGCGGGGAAGTGCGGGAAGGTCTGCAGCTTGCCGCCGCCGCCGGCCTGGTCACGCAAATGGCGGAGCGCTTCGGCTTCCCGCACGACCGCATCCAGGAGGCCGCCTATGCCCTGACGCCGGCGGGAGAGCGTGCGGCCAGGCACCTGGGCATCGCCCGGCGGCTGGCCCTGGCCTTGCCGGCTGATCCGGACGAAGGCGCGGTTTTCGAGGTGGTCGGCCAGTACAACCGCGCCGTGTCGCTGATCGACGACCCGGCGGAGCGGGAGCAGGTCGCCACGCTGAACCTGCGGGCCGGCCGACGCGCCCGCGCCACCACCGCCTTCGAGGCAGCCCTCGGCTATTTCGAGGCAGGGCTCGACCTGCTGGGGGGGCGGGATGCCGGCCGCCTCGGCTTCGAGCTCGAATTCCATGCCGCCGAGTGCCTGTTCCTGAAGGGCGGCCAGGCCGCGGCGGAAAGGCGGCTGGAAAAACTGACGGGCCTTGCCCAGGGCGTGCTGGACCGCGCCATCGTCGCCGCCCAGCTCGTCACGCTGCACACGGCGCGCGACCGCAGCGATGAAGCGATCAGGACCTGCCTCGCCTTCCTGCGCGAGGCTGGCATCGACTGGAGCCCGCATCCCGGCCCCGAGGCGCCCTGGGAGGAATACCGCGCCCTGCTGGCCATGCTCGGGGACCGGCCGGTGGCCGATCTGGCCGGGCTGCCCGCCTGCGCTTCCCCCGAGGCCCGGGCCATCCTGGACGTCCTGGCCGCCGCCCTGCCGCCCGCCTTCTTCAGCGATGAGAACCTGGTCTGCCTGATCCTGTGCCGCATGGCCCGGATCAGCCTGCGGGAAGGCAATTGCGATGCCTCGGCCCTGGGCTATGCCTATCTCGGCATGGTGCTGGGGCCCTATTTCGGCGACTACCATGCCGGCTTCGCCTTCGGCCGCCTGGGCTACGAGCTGGTGCGGCAGCGGCCGGCGCCGCGTTACGAGGCCCGTGTCCACATGGCCTTCGCCTACCATGTCGCGCCCTGGACGCGGCCAATGGCGCAGTCCCTGCCGCTGCTGCGGCGTGCCTTCGACATCGCCTCGGAGGTCGGCGACCTGACCTATTGCGGCTTCTGCGCTTGCACGCTGGTCACCAGCCTGATCGCCACCGGCGCGCCCCTGAGCGAGGTGCAGGCGGAGGCGGAAGTGAAACTGCGGCTGATGCGGGAGATCCGCTTCGGCCTGATCGCCGATATCATCACCAGCCAGCTCGGCCTGCTGCGGCGCCTGCGCGGCCTGCCATCGGAACTGGAGGATGCCGGCTTCGAGGCGCGCCTGCAGGCGGAACCCGGCCTGGCCATCGCCGCCTGCTGGCACTGGATCCGCCGGTTGCAGGCCGCGGTCTACCACGCCGACTTTGCCGCGGCCCTCGCGGCGGCGGCCAGGGCGGAGCCCCTGATCTGGACCAGCGCCGGCCATTTCGAGATGGCCGAATACCACTTCCACGCCGCCCTGGCCCTGGCCGCCACGGAGGAGGCGGCGGGGGAGACAGAGCCCGGTGCCGTATTGCAACGCCACTGCCGGCAGTTGCATGTATGGGCGGAGCATGGCCCCGCCGGCTTCGCGGCGCGTGCGGCGCTGGTGGATGGCGCCGTGGCCGCCCTGCGGGGCCAGGACCTGCCGGCGATGCGGCACTTCGAGGCCGCGATCCGCGCGGCGCGCGAGCATGGGCTGGTGCAGGTGGAGGCGCTGGCGCAGGAATGGGCGGCGCGCTTCCAC